>CAKQCV010000006.1 GCA_934217675.1 uncultured Prevotella sp.
ATGTACTCCTCGCCGAGGAGCTGGAGGTTTTCCAAAGTAGAGTATTCCTTATAATATACGGCGACAGACCGCATCTTATTTAAAAACTGGTCGAGCCACTTCTGATAATTAGGCAGATCTCCTTGTCACAAATGAGCAAAAGCGGTGGCTTTACATGTGTAGTACGTAATGTCAAGTCGCAGGAAACGTTAGCTATGTGTTGAAAATATGCCATCTCTTTACAAAGTGCTACCCGCCAGTATTGTAGCTACTACAAACATTCACTGTTTCAAATACCGTTTTACAGTTATTTGCTTTTAACTTATTTATACAAAGGTTAGCGCCACTTGCGCCACTTGCGCCATTGCGCCAAAATAGCCAAATGGCTAAAATATGGTGTTTTTATACTATTTTACTAATTTGGCGCAATGGCGCAAGTGGCGCAAGTGGCGCTAAATAGTATGAGTTTTGTGAATATATGTTAAGATGAAATCTGCAGTTCTGATGTTTTATGCAGCTTTTTATGGTAGAGAATACCACACTTATGCACAGCTGTACACAACAACAAGGATGTAAAAGCTCTCAATTTCTGTTGTGGGTTGTCACAATATTGTGCTATGCAATATTTTCGTTATTCTGGCGTTATAATAAGGTGAAGATATTGTGGATGTTGATGACATGTAGGATTGTTAAGGACAACAAAATCCAAGAATGTGGTAAGACAGACGTTAGATATAAATGGAATTATGAAGAAAGGAACTTGGAGGAAACAGCATAAGTGGTTAGGCATTGGCATGAGTCTTTTCATGCTGATATTTTGTATTTCGGGTATCTTGCTCAACCACCGTTCACTTATTCTGGGTGTGAATGTAAGTCGTAAACTTCTGCCAAGCCGTTATGAATACAATAATTGGAATGGAGGTTTGATGAAAGGTACACTTGCATGGAATAATACAGTATTGCTGTTTGGAAATAGTGGTATCTGGCAAACAGATTCTACAGCCTCTAAGTTCAAGGATTTCAATAAAGGATTGCCAACAGGGGCAGATTACCGACAGATAAGAAATGTTATAAAAACTGATAATGGCTTTGTTTGGGCTGTATCTCCTTTTGGGCTTTATCGATTGAGTAATCATCAAATATGGAAATCCATAACAGTTCCAACTGAGGAGGAAGAAAAGTTGAGCGACATTGCAGCTCATGGAGATACGCTCTTGGTTCTTGGTCGTTCTTATGCCTATGTGTCTTTACCGCCTTATCATGATTTCCGACAAGTGGAACTGCCTAAACCAAAGGACTATGATGGGAAAGTTACAGCTTTTCGTGCTGTTTGGCTACTTCATAGTGGAGAATTGTTTGGTAGCATCGGCAAACTTATAGTGGATGGTATCGCCATAGTTTTGGTATTGCTCTGTATTACAGGTATTATTTTTTGGATAAGGCCCAAACAAAAAGCATTGCTTCGCTCGTCACTTCAATGGCATAACAAGATAGGGCGGTACACTATATTGTTGACATTGTTGATAGTATTTACTGGTTGGTGCTTGCGTCCGCCAGTGATGATAGCTTTGGTGTTGAACAAGATTCCGTCAATCCCAGGAACAACACTTTATAACAAAAATTCTTGGAATGATAAACTCCGAATGATACGTTATGACGAGAGATTCGGTGATTGGATTTTGTCAACTTCAGATGGTTTCTATTCTGTAGATTTCAAGAAAGGTAAGTTGAAGGCAATACCAAATACTCCACCTGTCAGTGTTATGGGATTGAACGTTCTTCAGAAAAGTAATGAAGGCAAATGGTATTGCGGTTCGTTTAGCGGTCTCTTTGTTTGGGACAGAGTGAAGGAGACAGCTGTTGACTATTTCACCAAGAAACCAGCACCAAAGAAGGCTGGTGCACCATTCGGGAAAAAAGCGATTGCAGGTATGAGCCAAGATTTCTCAAACACACCAGTGATTGCAGAATATTATGATGGAACAAATTTCGCCCCACAGCCCACCACTATGACTCAACTGCCGATGTCATTGTGGAATGTGGCTTTGGAGGCTCACAGCGGTAGACTTTTCATGGGTAGTATCGCTACATACATTTTCATTTTCATAATGGGTATACTCGCAATTTGGTGTCTTTGGTCTGGCTATATCGTTAGATTGGCAACAAGAAAGAAATTATTCTGAATTCTTATCAATAATATTGAATAGTTTTTCCTTTGGGTCGTATACCATTTCAGAACAGTTGAAATATGAAGCAATTTTGCCGTTCTCACTAAGTTCATCAGCAGTGCCTGTTGTAAAACCCTTTTCATGGTCTATTAGCCATAGTCTGTCAGCGAGTAGCAAGGCTTGTCTTAAATCATGGGTTGATATGAATATTAGTTTAGATAAATCGTGGGCTAAGCGCCTGAGCATAATCATCATTTGAACCTTACTTGGATAGTCCAGAAATGCAGTTGGCTCATCAAGAATGATTGCTGGTGTCTGTTGGGCAATAGCTTTAGCTATTAATACTTTCTGTCGTTCTCCGTCGGATAGAGTGTCTGCACGTCTACTTTGAAATTTAAGCATACCAACCATATCAAGACTCTTGTTGACAATCAGTTTATCATTATCAGAGAGTTTGCCCCAAAAGCCAGTATATGGACTGCGTCCCATTGACACAAGGTCATAAACAGTCATGTCAGGGAAATGTATTCTTTCAGTAGTTACCAGACTTATCAATCTTGCACGTTCTTGAATGGTATAATTGCATATTGATTTTCCATTCACTAAAATGTCTCCACTTAAAGGTGAAAGATACCCGGTGATAGTTTTTAGCAAAGTAGATTTTCCTGCTCCATTTGGTCCAAGCAGACATATAAGTTCCCCTTCATTCATTGTGGCGTTGATGTCAGATGAAATTACATTTGCTTTAGCCCCTCTTTTAGAGTAACCTGTGGTGAGTTTTTTTATTTCAATAAAATTAGTCATAACAGAGAAAAGAATAAAATAAATGTTATAGTAGCAATTTCAACATTGCGGCATATAGCTATGCTTTGCTGCATATCAAAGAGTGATAATTCACGAGGACATGATCCGATATAAGGTTTGTAGACACTCTCACCGAAATAATTGTGCGGACCGCCAAATCGGCAGTCAAGAATCGAACATAGTGCTGCTTCTGGCCATCCACTGTTTGGTGAGAGATGTTTAAGTGCATATTTTCGTGTGAAGTGCCAACATTCCATGGGAGTGCGCAATTTGCGTTGCATTGCATGTCTTTTGCGTAGCACTCTTGATGTGCACACCCCAATACATATTATGAGTATAGCCGTGATACGTGCAGGAATGTAGTTCGCTATGTCGTCAATATGCGCAGCCCAGCATCCAAAGAGTCTGTAATGCTCATTTTTGTATCCAATCATGGAGTCGAGCGTATTAATCATTTTATATGCAAGCATTCCTGGTACGCCAAGTATGCAAAACCAAAATAGTGGTGCTATAACTCCATCAGATAGATTTTCGGCAAGCGTTTCCAGTGCAGCCGTGGCGACTTCGTTGGAAGAGAGCGACTTTGTGTCGCGCCCCACAATTCTTGCTACTTGATTGCGACCTTGCTCAACACTCTGTTCAAGGGCAATAAAAACCATTTTAACTTCTCTGCGTAACGTTTTTCCAGCCAGGCAGAAGAACACAGCTGCTGTCAAGAATAAAAATTTTACTATCGATGTTATAGTATTTAGTGGTGACGGTAATTCTGTAGCAGCAAGAGAGAGAGCCTTTAATATCAGCAGTGCAATGAGATACACGAGTGTGATGCTTACTATTGCAAATATAGCCCCTTTAAGCTTTCGCCATCCACCTCTATTTAGCCGTTTTTCACCAAATGCAATCCATTTGCCCATACCGACAATGGGGTGGGGAAGATATGCCGGATCACCAAAGCATAAATCAAGTAACCATCCAACAAGCAAGCTAATTATGGTAGTGTTAAACAGAAAGAATTCTAAAGCGTTGTCCATTCTTTTAAAGCATTAATAAGTAAATCATTTTCTTTTGGTTGCTGCACAGCAATGCGGAAATGGCGTTTTGAGAGAGAGTAGAAGTTTGACGCATCTCGTATTAGCAGTCCGTGTTCTGTAGCCAACCAATTTTTCAATTCTGTTGCAGAACCATGTCCTATATTGCATAGCAGCATATTAGAGTCAGAAGGTTCGGTGATAATTCCTATCCTTTCAAGTTCCATTGCCACTCTCTGCCTCTCTTTACAGAGATAGTCGGCATTGATAATATATGAGTTGTTATGCCTGATTAAATACAGGGCAGCTTCAATGGCAATTTGGTTTACAGACCACGGCATCCTTCCTCTTTTTATTTCATTGATTAATTCCGGATGCCCCGTAGCATATCCAAGACGCAGTCCTGGAACGCCATAATCTTTTGTCATTGATCCGATAATAACCACGTTGTGCAGTTGTATTGTCTCTTGTGGCTGTATGACAGGTTTTGTTGTATATGCTGCATAGCTCTCGTCAATTATGAATATCGCTTGTTGGCATGACTTGATTATATTTACGAGCCAATCTTTATTGAGAGTTCTCCCGGTTGGATTATTGGGGTTACAGAGCCAAAATAGCATTTTTCGCTGTTTGTCGTCAGCTTTTTCTGCAAGTCTCTCTAAAGTTTCAGAATCTGTTATATTTGTTATGCAGTGGTCGTGGATAGCGCAAGCATCAGCATATTCAGAAAAAGTAGGCTGTAGAATTACAGAGTTTGCTTTTCTGAATCTTTGTGCTATAAGGTATATTGCTTCAGTTGCACCATTCGTTGCCATAACCGAACTACTGTTGATGTTTAGCTCTTTTGCAAGTGCAGCTTCCAGATTGTAGGGTTCTGGTTCCGGATAGTTCTCCACTTTATTTAATATTGTTGCAAGGTGTTTATATAGTGGAGCGTGATCGAAATGTGCAAAGATATTCGACGAATAGTTTATTCTTATATCTTTATATTTATATGCGTCGTCGCCGTGTCCCTGTATCATTCTTTCATTATATTTATTATTCTTTGTATGTTTACATATTTCCTTACGTGAGCGGCTAACAAATCATACTGTCTCTGTTTAAACTCCTCAGCAGTTTCTGTAGTAGTCACAGACTTAGTGGCAAAAGGTTTTAGTAAATGTTCTACTACTACGCTGTTGTCAAGAAATCCATGTATGTAGGTGCCAATACAGTTCTTGTTCATTATTATAGTCTTTCCAGATTCAAGAATCTTATGACTGTCGGACATCATAGTTACTCCTTGATGGATTTCATAGCCAGAACATTGCTTGCCGTTGAAATAAAACTCAACTTGTCGTGTTGTTTTTTCTCCGCCCATAGTAGTTTCGATATTGAGAATCCCAAGCCCTGGTAGTTTTGGGATATTTCCTTCAACTCCATCAGGATCAGCAACAGTTTGTCCTAACATCTGAAATCCTCCACATATTCCGATTACAGTTTTTCCGTTTCGATGCGCTTTTATTATAGCCTGTGCTACACCGTTACGTCTTAGTTCGAGCAAGTCATCGAGTGTTGCCTTTGTGCCAGGTAGGATAATGATATCGGCTTTCTCCAAATCAACAGTATTGTTTGTGTAGAATAAATTTATGCGTTCATCACGCTCAAGTGTGGTAAAGTCTGTAAAATTGGAAATATGTCGTAGCAGAACCACGGCAATGTTCACTTTGCCATTTGTGGCATTTCTTGTTTTCCGTTCTAATTCAACACTGTCCTCTTCGTCAATTACAATATCTCTAAACATTGGAACAACTCCAAGTACAGGTACGCCACAAAGCTCCTCGATGATTTTTTTCCCATCTTCAAAAAGACGGATGTCACCTTGAAATTTGTTTATTATGATTCCTTTAATTAATTGTTTGTCTTCAGGAGACTGTAGCATTATACTGCCATAGCATGAGGCAAAGACTCCGCCTCTATCAATATCGGCAACAAGCAATACATTAGCTCCTGCGTATCTTGCCATAGGCATGTTTACAAGATCTGTATCACGCAGATTAATCTCAGATACACTTCCTGCTCCTTCCATAATTATAGGATTGTATTTTTCAGATAAACGGTCAAAAGCTTTGTTCACTTCCTGACGCAGTTCATCACGTCCCTCTTTTCTGAAGTAGTCGTATGCGGAGCGATTACCTATAGGTTTACCGTTAAGCACTACTTGTGTTGTATGTTCAGAATTAGGTTTTAGCAGCAAAGGGTTCATATCCGTAGAACATTCTATGCATGCAGCTTCTGCCTGTACAGCCTGTGCTCTTCCTATTTCCAATCCATCTGGTGTGGCATAAGAGTTGAGTGCCATATTCTGTGCTTTGAAAGGTGCAGGTGAAAATCCCTCCTGCCTGAAAATCCGGCACAGTGCTGTGGCGATGATGCTTTTCCCAACATCACTTCCTGTGCCCACGAGCATTAGCGGGCGCAATATATTGTTGTTCTTCATATTTTTTCTTTGTTATTCATTATTAATTAGAAAGAACGGAAAACCTGTTTCTGCCCAATACCAGTGTGTATAGCCAGCTGCAATATTTTTGTATTTATATATTGCAGTATTCACTGCTATCCCTTTTGCCGAGCGTTGGCAGCATATTTTCTCAATTTCAGGTGCATCCGTATCTTGAACCTCAGAATAGTGGAATTCATGTCCCTTGAGAATCATTTCCTCCCCATTGGCAGAAGGAATATTCATTGTTCTATATCCGAGATGAAGACGTGCATCTTTCATAGTTGCTTTAAACGGCAATACATTACACATTTCTGTGGAGTCTATTCGATTGCAGAGATACATAAAGCCTCCACATTCTGCAAATATGTGTCCGCCGTTTTCTGCAAATCTTCTAATTCTTTCTGTCATTTGTCGGTTAGCAGCAATTTCCTTTTGAAAAAGTTCTGGATAGCCTCCCGGTAGATACAGTAAATCACAATCAACTTCACAATTGTCATGGAGTGGTGAGAAAAACTCTATTTTGCCGTATTTGGTCAGTTCATCAATGTTTGCTCGATATATAAAGTTGAAAGCTTCGTCTTTAGCTACAAGTATTTTCATATTGTTCATAGTTTCAAAACTTAAATCAAATCAAGAAGCCTGTCTATATTTACATTATTTTCCACCTCGTTGGCAGCAAGTTCAACAAGATGTTCCATCTCGTTTTTTTCGCTAATAGTAAGTCCAAGATGTCTGCCTGGAATATTTAGTTTAGGATTGTTTGCCATATACCCCAAACATTCAGCCCCTGCATCCTTGCAAGCCTGTTGAAGAAAGCTGAAATGTTTTTCTGAGGAAACCTTATTGAAAACCACACCTTTTATAGCAATGTCAGGGCAGAAGTTTTTTAATCCATAGATGATAGGTGCTACGCTATACGCCATAGATTTTGCATTGACTATGAGTATAATAGGAATGTTTAGTGTCTTTGCAATTTCTGCACAGCTGCCTTTACTCTTATCGTAGCCGTCAAACAAGCCCATTACACCCTCTACCACTCTTACGTCGGCATTGTCGCCATATTTCTCAAATATATTTTTGACATGTTCTTTTGACGCCATGAATGTGTCAAGATTCACGCTTTCTCTTTTGGCTGCTATGTGGTGAAACATAGTGTCAATATAATCAGGACCACATTTATAAGGTTGTACTCTTAAATTCCTGTTGTACAGAGCACGAAGTAACCCCATTGTGAATGTAGTCTTTCCACTATTTGATGTTGCAGCAGATATGATAAATGATTTCATTTTTCCTGTTTTTTGTTTTTAGCAGTAATCATTTTAACATTCCTCTTTCTTATCTCTTTTTCTTCAGCAAAACCCATAGTGCGATAGGAGCACCGATAAGGGCTGTAACGGAATTTATTGGTAAAGCACCTTCAAATCCCGGCATTCTTGCTATTATATTGCATATTAGAGCAAGTGCAGCTCCACATAGTATATTTGCAGGAATTAGAATTCGGTGATTTGCTGTTGCAAATAATCCGCGACATATATGAGGCACTGCTAATCCAAGAAACATTATCGGTCCGCAATATGCTGTTACTATAGCTGTAAGTATGCCTGCAGAGGAAATGATCATCATTCGGGCTCGCTTCACGTTAAGTCCAAGATTCATGGCATAAATATCTCCCATGAGCATAAGGTTCAGAGGTTTTACAAGTAACATTGTAAGTGGCAACATAATGGCCGTAAGTGAGGCAAAGATATACACTTGTCCACCTGTTACTTTAGAAAAAGATCCCAGTCCCCAAATTACGTAAGCTCTTATATCTTCTTCTGTAGAAAAATATTTTAATACTCCAATAATTGCCGTGGCTATGTATCCTATAAGCACACCTGTGATAAGTAGTGTTACATTTCCTCTCACCCTCTGCGAGAGAAACACTATTATTCCCATCACTGCCATTGCACCGCAAATAGCAGCAGCTGTTATAGCAGAATTGCCAATTAGTCCAAACTTGAGTAATGCACTGCTACCCAAGGTTCCGCTTAGTAATACCACAAAGGCTACTCCAAGACTTGCTGCACTGGAGATGCCGAGAACAGACGGACCGGCGAGAGGATTGTGAAACACAGTCTGCATTTCAAGTCCTGCAACAGATAGTCCTGCTCCACATGCCATAGCTGTAACAACTTGTGGTATTCTCGTTTGCATCACGATATTAGTCCAAATCTCGTTCATTTCGCCATTTGGTATTCCTTTTCCAAATGGGTTAATAATATCACACACTGCTTGCAGCGGAATATGCACAGACCCAACAGTAATGTTCAGCAGTGCGCCAGCTGCAACGCAAATCGTGAGTATAATCATAATCATTGTTTGTCGCATATCAGTCTTATTATCAGCTCCCCTTTAGGGTATACAGTTCTACAATGTTTCATGCAAAGTTCTTTTATCCTTTCAAAGAATTTTTCAGGCATGAGTTCCCATAATTCTCTTGCCATAGATATATCTGCTATTGGTGAGGAATCTATATTGAGATTTTCTGCGACATCACGCAGAAATGCTTTGTTCATAAGAAATTTATGAGAATGGGTATCAAGTCTCCCCTCTGCCAATTTTACCGCTTTTCCTATCATTATGGCCAATGTGACTTTTTTGAAACCAATCTTATATGATGCCTTCAGGGCTTCGCCTATAAAATTGCCATAGTGTACGCAGCGCAAATTCTTGTCTTCTGCTTTAAGAGCCTTTTCGCTTTTCATACCAGCCACAAGTCCAATTTCTCTATTTCCTATTGCCCATGCAACATTAAGCTCACGCTGAATACTTTTTACAAAAGCTTCATTCGACAATGGTCTCACTATGCCTGACGTTCCCAAAATACTTATTCCACCGATTACTCCAACTCTTGAATTGAAGGTTTTCTTGGCTAGTTCCTCTCCATTCTCAACGCTAATTGTCACATTTAAACTTTTGGAAGTAATTTGCTTTAATTCTTTGTTTATCATTTCTCGTGGAGTCGGATTTACAGCAGGTTCGCCAACTGGAATTCCCAGTCCTGGTAGAGTAACTGTGCCAACACCGTCACCTTTAAGGAACTTAATTTCTTGTGGGTGTTCTGTTTCCTTGTCATTAGCCTTTTGTGTGTGTGCTTGAGAGTTTAGTTCAACTCTTGCTGTTATCTTGCATCCTTTTGTGATATCAGGGTCATCATTTATATCCTTTACAACAGTTGCAACACCCTTGTCTTTATATTCAACGTTTGTGGATAATATTTCTCCGTCAGGCAATGCAAAATTTACCTTTTTAGGATATTCGTTATATATTCGAGATATAGCTGCAGCTTTTGCTGCAGCTGTGGCACACGCTCCTGTGGAAAGTCCTGTCTTCAGAGAAAAGAATCCTGATACATTGCGTTCTATAATGCGCCTTAGTCCATACTTCCCTGTAGCATATAGCCAATGGTCAGGCAATTTAGGGTGTCTCACAACAAATACTTGTATGCCTAACTTTATTGCAGCGTCAACTTTATTGTCGAACCCACCGGTAGAGCCACTTTCTTTCGTAAGTATAGCGTCGCATCCCACTTTCCGCATTGTCACTTCCTCGTCAGAGCAGCTTGGCAAGTTATTGTTGTCGTTATAAAATATTATTTCGTTCTTGCTAAGACCGTTTTTCTGTGCAATCTCAATACTCTCTTTGCGATCGAGAATTCTGAATACGGTTTTTGTTTGGCTCAGATAAGGTTTGAGCTTGCTTATAGTATTTGCTCCACATAGAGAAAGTAGACATTTTACGTTAGCCGTTTTGATTTTAGCTATGGCATCATTGAAAGAATCGCAGTATATTGCTTCTTGCCGCTTTTCTGAGAAATTGCGTTGCAGACGTGCTACAATGAGCGTATTGTCTGTAAAAAGCTTTTGTGCTTTGTCAATCTCTTTGTGCAGGTTTTCGGCAAAGGGGTGGGCAGCATCTACAATACACCTTATACCATGTTCTTTGCAGAACCTGGATATTTCAAAAGCATTCATACCTCCGGTGAGTCTTATTCCATTATGAAGGTCAACTTTCTGATTTGCACTTTTTGTGGAGTAGTAGAAGGGCTTTCCGGCTTCTTCACATACTTCTGCCGCAATGCGCCCTTCTGTTGTTCCTCCAAAAATGAGAACCATTTTTGTCTTTATTTGAATAATTGTATTATTTCCTTGCTTTTCTGAACATGTGGGTGAAGTGTCCGTCATAGAGTTTGCTCAACCCTCTACGGTTGTCGATAGCTTCTCCTACAACAATCATTGTTGTTAATGTAAGATTGTTTTCTTTCAGAATTTTTGCAAGGTCTTTCAGTTGTCCACGATATATACGTTGATCTTTCCATGTAAGCTTATAGCAAGCAGCAACAGGTGTTTCAGGAGGGTAGCCTCCTTCAAGGAGTTCTTTCATTACGTCTTCTACAATATTGGCACTTAGGAATATGCACATTGTAGACTGATGTTGTGCCAAGAGATGAAGCTTCTCTTTGTCCGGCATAGGTGTGCGTCCTTCACCTCTTGTCAGTATTATGGTTTGGCAACGTTCTGGAATAGTGAACTGACTTTTGAGCTCGGCTGCAGCAGCAAGGAAACTGCTTATTCCTGGTGTTATATGGTAGTCCATATTATATTTGTCAAAAAACGCCATTTGCTCCTGTATTGCACCATAAATGCAAGGATCGCCAGTATGTAAGCGTACCACCAATTTACCTTTGTCATAGAAATCTTTCATAAGCTGAAACTGCTCCTCAAGGTCAAGTCCAGCAGATGAGCGTACTACAGCTCCTGGTTTAGCACAGAAAGTGAGTTCTTTTGGAACAAGACTTCCAGCATAGAGGATAAGATCTGCACGTTGCAAAAACTTTCTTCCTCTGACGCTGACTAAATCTGGGTCACCAGGTCCTGCTCCAACAATCTCTATGTGTCCTTTTCGTGGCATTGAGCATAAATCTTGAGACAAAGCCCATGTATAGTGTTTCTTTTCGTTTCCGCTATTAATTTCGCCTTTCTGCTTTTCAACTACAAGCACGCTGTCGTTGTTCTCAGCAAGAGCCGATGACTCAGCAACTCCATAGCATCCTGTAACGGAATATACTTTTTCTGAAGGATTAGGAACTTCAATTTTGGCTAATTCTTCTGCTTCATGAATCTTTATCTCAGCCTGAGGTATAAGTTTGGAAAGCTTTTCAATTAGAGGTTCATTTTTCTTTAGTGATATAGTTCCGATACTATCAATGCTTTCTTTTGTAAAGCCAGCCTTCTCTATATCAGAAATAATGGTATGTGCACCTTCATCATTCGTGTTCTTTTGGCATCCCACCCCAAGATGCAGGCATTTAGGACAGAACTGCAGGCATGGTATACTTTCAGCAGGATGTGTGAATGGAGATACAATGATAAGTAATTCAAACCGTCTGCCTTTATCAGCCCATTCATATTCAAATTCCTTGAAGCTATGGTAAATAATAGCATGTTCTGGGCACGTCGACTCCATTAGTCTGGTACCTTCGTCATCTATTTCAAGTACAACAGCCGTTGGCTTTTTGTTGATGAAAGTTGCTATGATACTATTCATGGTCTTGCGTGACAATTCTTTCATGTTCCATGAATGTTGTTTTGCAAGCAAATCAAGAGCCCATAACCCAGAGTTGTCGCTCTGAGTCGTTATTATTGCTTCCGCATTTATTATATTGGCAATCATACGCGCCAATTCGTTTGCTCCACCAATATGACCGCTAAGCACTGGAATTGCATATTTTCCTTTTGTGTCAACACAAACAACAGCCGGGTCGGTATATTTGTCATTTACAAGTGGTAAGATTTTTCTCACGCAGATTCCCAAGGCTCCGATGAAGACTATTGCCTCTCCATCAAATTGAATGTTGGCAGTTTTAATTTTTTCGGCTAAAATATTTCCAGCCTCGTTTATTGTTTCAAATTTTATCATTCTGCTTTTAATATTGTTATGGGATTATTCTCATCCACAGTTATTGTATGATAAATTATTGTATTCATTCCAAGTTCAGTAGTTAAACTAATAAACTGTTCTCTACTCTGTTTGCTAACAGAGTTGAACACAATACATCCGCCAGGTTTTAGCTTTGCATGTACCTTATGGATAATTTCGTTCATCTTCCCGCCATAACCACCTATAAAAACAGCATCAGGTTGTGGAATGTTGTTAATGTCGAGTGTGACAAAGTCGCCTATTACGGCATTTATGCCAGGAACATGGAATTTTCTTGAGTTCATATCTATCAGATTCCTGCCTTCCTGTCTTATTTCAAAAGCTGTAATATTGAGGTGAGGATTGGAGAGCTTCGATTCTATGCTCACGCTGCCAGTGCAAAATCCAATGTCCCATAGAGATTCCTTGTTGTTAAGACAAAGTGCTGCAATGGTGGCAAGTCGAATAGGCATTTTGGTAATCATTTTTATTCTGCCGTCAAGCAGATTAAATTCCGTATCCGGTATACCGAAACGCTTGTCTATTCTTCTTGTGCGTTTTAATATCAAGCAGTTCGGGCAATCATATTCCTTTCCTGCTACATAAGTTTCCACATGCTCTTTCTCTTCGTTGCCAAGATTTTCTCCTACATACATCGTGTAGTTGTCGAAACCATAGTAGAGCATTCTTTGCATTATGGTTTGTGGATTTTTTTGTTTGTCGGTAAGACAGCCGATAAGTTCCTCGCCACAAATAAGAGCCTCGTCAAATTTGTTCCAAGGACGTCCAGTCAGTGATATCGTGCGCATGTTGTGGTATGGCAAGCATAGCTTATGAGCAAGAGTCTGCAGAGAATTGAATGTCGGATAAATACTCATTATAATATTTGGAAACTCCCTTTTCAGTGTTGTTGCCAAGCCATAGAACAGAGGGTCGCCAGATGCAAAAACAACGATGTCGTCATATTGTTCATACTGATTGAAAACATTCTTTAGTGGCACCGTAACGTCAATCCATTCTGCTCCTTGTGGCAGTATTTCTTTTACAAGCTCATGGTGACGCTTCCCGCCAGAGAATACTTTTCCTTGTTTTATTATATTCAGAATCTCTGGTTTAAACCAAAGTTGATGGCTGTCAGATATTCCTATTATTGTGCATTTATACATCTCTTCCTGGTTTTAGCTGTTCTGCATCATCAAAGGTTAGAATACTGTTGACAAGCGTTGCGGCAAGGTTGCTACCTCCCTTTCTTCCTTCAATAAGAATTTTAGGAATTTCAGTGAATGGTTTTGCTGCATGTTTGCTTTCTTCAACATGCACGAAACCTACTGGTGCTCCAATTATTCCAGCTGGTTGGCATTTTTTCTTCCGGATAAGAGAGCAAAGTTCCAATAATGCAGTTGGGGCATTACCAAACACATAGAGCGCATCAGGATGTTCTTCGGCTGCAATCCTCATTCCAGCTTGTGCTCTTGTAATGTTGTTTTCTTTTGCCATTTCCGCAGCTTTTGGAGCGTTGATATAACACTCTACGCTTATTCCAAGACGTTTGAGTGCACCTTTGCGTATGCCAGCTGCAACCATGGAAACATCGGTAACAATGGTTTTTATCTCTCCGCCATTTACTTTTTTGTATAGTTTTTCTGTTGCCTCATTATCCATCCATAACAGTTTCTCCATTTCGAAATCCGCGGTGGTATGTATGGCATGAAGCATAGGCCATAGTTTCCATAAAGGAATGTCGGGAACAGTTAGTCCTTTCATTATTGTTTGAAATGACTTTATCATTATGCTTTGTCCTATCTTGCATTCTTTTGTGGAGTCATCTTCACGATAGTAGCCTCGCGGTGTGATAAGTTTTCCGTTCCAGTTGTACGATTGACTGTTACCTATGATAACAACTGTAAACATGTCAACATCTTCAGGATTAAATTCCTTTAGCGTTGTGATGTTTATTTGTTGTTCCTCTCTTCCTGCCTGTCTGACAAACCCTACGACTGTGTCTTCACTTCTTTCTTTCAGAAACAATTCCTTGAGTCTGTACAGTTGCCAATATCTGCCATTGCTTTTAGGGTTATATATAGCCGTTACAAAGTCGGCAATAGCTGCAGCTTTGATTCTTTTCTCTATTACTTGCCATGGTGTCATAAGGTCGCTGAGCGATATCACGCAGAAGTCGTGTCCCATAGGAGCGCCAAGTAGTGATGCTGCCTTTTGGAAAGCACTTATTCCAGGTATAGAGATAATTTCCACGCTGGAATTTCTTTCTTTTTTCATCTCATATATAAGTGGTGCCATGCCGTAGATGCCCGCATCGCCACTTGAAATTACGCATACGGTTTTTCCCTCCTCTGCATAATTGAATGCTATTTCTGCTCGTTGTCGTTCCTTTTTCATGCCTGTGTCCACACATTCTGTGTTAGACCTTAGGTATGGAGTAATAAACTGGAAGTAGTATTTATAGCCTACTACGACATTGCTTTCTTCAACAGCTTTAATAAGAGCTGGTGTAATATCTTCAGGAGAACCTGGTCCGATACCTGCAACGTATATTTTGCGATTCATAAATATTCATTTTGTTGTTTGTTCAGCAAGAGTTTATCATTGCTTATATGCAAATATAGTTCTAAAAACGCACAATCTTGCAAGAAAACATGATTATTTCACTATCTGGTAGTATTTTGGAGTATAGTGTGGCAAGAGGTCAGGATGGAAAGCCTTTACGAAATCAGCAAGCATAAAGTGTGGTTGTACTCCAGCAAGCTCTCTATAAGGTGTTTGGCTAAGGTCGCAGAAAATCACGTTTCCTTTTTTATAAGCACTCATAGTGGCATAGCGTGGGTCTTCATTAGCGAGAGCTTTCAGCGAAAACTGTCCGTTGTATGATCCGTCAGTCTGCCAGAAATCAGCATGCAGCCCTTTTGCATATACAGCTTCGAAATCAAGCGTCACTCCTCCTGATTCTTTGTTGTCTTTCATTATATATTCAGCTCCTGCATCTTTAAACAGCTGTGCCATATAACTTTTACCGCCAACGATATACCATCCGTCTCTAAGTTGTCTGCCACTTATCACTGTTGGCAGTTTTGTCTTGTCTTTGTATGTCTTTTCTACTTCATCTTTCAGAGTGATATATTTTTTCTCTATATCTGCGAAAACTGCATTTGCCCTGCGTGTTTCACCTGTGAGCAATCCAATAAGTTTTATCCATTCAGCCTGTCCCAATGGGTTTGTTTCCTTGTAGCCGTGATGAGGAATAAGTGGAATTTTGCATTCTTTCAGAGCCTCAAACCCTCCATATTTGCTTGCGCTGACAAGAATATAGTCAGGTTTGGTTGCCACAACTGCTTCAAGGTCAAAATTCCCTTCTCTTCCTATTGCAACGGTCTTGCCATTGTCAAGTTGTTCTTGCATTTGTAGTGAGAATATATGTCTTAGAGAATTAATGCCTACGATTTTGTCTTCCAGTCCGAGAACTTCAAAGTTTCCGAGCTGTAGAGCCGTTGTACATATAAAGCGTGAAGAAGATTTTCTGATGACGAAAGTTTGAGGTTTGCTTGTTTTTACCGCAGGATCAGGATTGGTTATTGTTACATGCACTCCGTCCTTTTGGTAGTTCACTTTCAGTCCCTTGGCATATTTTATTTTAATAGTGTCGCTATAATTCTCTACATGTGCCAATATTGAATCTTGGTCGTGGAAAAGTTGGTCAGCGATAAGCTCCCTCTTGCTGTCTTGAGCTGTGGCGCATGAGAAGAGTATTGCTGTAAAGATTGGTAAGAAAAAAAGCTTTTTCATAATATGTTTATAAAACGTCAAAATGGCACACATAGAAAATAATTCCAGTGTGCCTTTTATAAAATTGTCTATGTCAAGCCGTTCCGTATATATTTGTCGGCTTACAATTTGTCATAGTCTGAATTATTCTTCAGGATACATTGAGTGATAAGCATCTTCAAGCAATTCTGCATTCTTTGTATGGTTAATCCATATCTGTCGGATTGTAGGCAATTCGAGCAGTCCAAGAGGGTTGCCGTTGGTTTCAGGCACGATAGCTGTGAAGCCATTGTGACTGAAGAACTCATACCAACTGTTGTCTTCGCTTGTAGGTTCACTTGCATCCCAGTATTCGTTTCCTGCTCCAGCCATATCATTGTGTGCATGGTCACCGGCAATAGACATGAGTGCATGAAGGCGGATATCACCAGCAGTCTTTCCGTTAAGAGCCATTCTTGCGAGTACGTTCTGCTTATAGTTGTCTTTCATGTCTACTGTACCCACATAATAGTTCTTGCTATAAACCTGCAATGCATTCTCAAGTTGAGTGTAGCGCACGTTTGCCTTGAACGAATCGTAGTTGTCAGGGTTTCCGTGACCCATGAAAGCAACAACACCCTTTGCAGCTTCGTCTTTGTAAAGGTCGTTAAGCAATTTTGCTACGTCATCTACTTCCTCTTCATTATAGAGCAGTGGCATTCCGAGGTAAATTTTTGCTTCTTTAAGATAGTTGTCGTCAAGGTGTGCAGCACTTACATATCCGTTGTTGGCAAATTTCTTCACGGCAGCAACAACATTTGCAAACTCTTCTCCAGGTATAACCTGCAAGCTTTGCACATAGATTGTTTTATATTGTGCTGCTCCTATGGCATGAAGCAAGTAGCGAGGCTCATAGTAGTCGCGTTTTTCTCCGTGTTCACCTGCACTTGCACGGTTGATGCAGATGTCTGACGAGAAACAAAAATAGACGTCAGCATCAGGGAAAGCCTGTTCGTAGGCTGCCTTAGTGTTGTCGAAAGCTGCAAATGCATTTGTCCATGTTGAGCCGAAAGCAACGAGCAGAACAGCTTTGTCTTTTCCCGATTTGGCTTTTTGTGCTTTTACGATGCCATCGTTGAGAGAATACTCTGAGATGATGTTTTGCTTGTTGTTGTCATCATCATCGTCACAAGCTGCAAAGCTCAATACAGCGAGCAACATCATTAATAGAATTTTAATCTTCTTCATTGTAGTTCTTTGTTTTGTTGTTAGAATTATAGTTTATGATTTTTCTTCCCGTGTTGAATTTTATTGCGAATGCCACGTATGCTGTTGTTCCACCACTGGTAGTGCCGAGGTGGTATGGATGCATGGTTGTATCTTTATAGTTGAAGATATTGTCTACTCCAGCCTCTAATCTATATGACAGTTTTGCATCAGCCTTTCCGAAATCGTGTGTTGTATTGATTCTCCATATCTGGAAATGTTTTCCATTACCGTTGTTTTCGTAGTATCGCTTGCTGCTTCCCCTTGTCGACAATGATGCACCAAGTCGATATAAGGTGTTGAAGCGATGACCATACAACAGTGTTGCATTCCATTTGTTGCGTGCCATGCCGTCAATAACAACTTTTTTCATTTTGCTGTGTGTAGTGTCATATATGTTAGCCTTAGTGTCAAGATAGCTGTAATTTGCACTTACACTCAATTCCTTTGTTATGTTATATGCAAAGTTCAAGTCAATTCCACTTGTTCTGGCACTCTCCATATTCATGTATCTTCGTGCTGTAACTTTTCCGCTACCGTCTCCTAAGTATCCGGTGGTTACATCTTTAGGCAGTTCGTCCACATTTACGTTCACGAGGGCTATCATGTCATTGAGCTTGTTGTAATATGTTGTGGCTGATGCTGTGAACTTTTCTGTACGGTATTCAATATTTGCACTCAGATAATTGCTTGTTTGTGGTTTCAGCGATGTGTTTCCCATATTAAAGAATGTCGTTGATCCCATTACGTGTAAGTATCTGTAATACAATTCCTTTACTGTTGGTGATTTGAATCCTTGGCTCCATCCTAATCTAAGGCGAAAGTTACCGCAACTTGCCATAGCACTCACTTTTGGGGTGAAGTGCAGTCCATACTTGGCATTGTTCACTACTCTTGCTCCAGCAGTGAGGTTCAGCCATGAAAGTGGATTGTATTCATCCTGTGCATAAACGGCAGCAGTATTGTCATCAGCACTGCCGTTGGCGGTTCTCATTGGCGCTTTCAGATAGTCGTATTTATATTCTATTCCTGTATTCAGAGTGTTTCCAAAAGGCAGGTGGAACACTCCTTTTGCAACAGCCATAATCCGCTGCTGGTCTGCTTGCAGTCTCTCTTGTCCGGCATAGAAAGGCACTCCATGTTCCAGTTCTCCGTCGATATATGCATCTTCGTATGTCTTGTTTGTATAGTGGTAGTAGTAAGCATGTTTGTTCCAGTCAATGTCGAGCGAGATATAGTCATTCTTTTTCCTGTTTAGCAAGAGTTTTCCTCCTGCCGATGCCGAAGCGTTACGATAAAGCAAGTCGTATGTATATACGTCACACGATGCATAGTTGCCGTTAGTCGGACGGTTTATGATTTTTCTGTAGAATGAGCCGTCAGCATATATACTAAGGTCTTTCGTTGGTGTGTATGTCAGCTTTTCGCTCACTTGCCAATTTGTAAACTTGTTTACAGTCTTGTTTCTTGAGTCAGTCAGCACATGTCCTTCTGCAAACTCGTGCGAAGTGTTCTGCCATCCGTCAGAATGCTGCATTTGGAAGTTCGTATACGACTGTACCTTTCCTATTTTAAGTCCCAATCCATTGTGCTGTCTCAAGTCATTGAAACGTCCGTATCGTGTAGTGTTTTCCAAAAGAAGCCCCTCTGTATTGTGCTTCCTTGTTATGATGTTCACCACTCCAGCTATAGCATCAGAACCATAAAGTGCCGACTGTGCCCCTTTTACAATTTCAATTCTTTCGATATTATGTGGGTCAATAAGCGAGAGATCGTTCTCACCGCCATTGTCTCCATGTATTCTTTTCCCGTCAATGAGAATCAGGATATAGTTGTTTCCTAAGCCACCGAGTTGCATCTTGCTGCCCATATCGCCTTCGTTGAATGAAAACGAAGCAGTGAGCCCCTCAAGAATGTCTTCGATAGATTTCCCTCCATAGCTCTCTATCATCTTTCTTGAGATAACCTCAGTTTGCACAGGCACATTTTTCAGTAGATGCCCAGTGCCGGTGGCTGTAACAACCACTTCCTGCAGTGTTTTGCCATTATGCACTTCAGCTTGCATCATTTCTGCATTATTGCTTTGTGCGTGTATGCCGATAGCTTGTATTCCTGCCACAATGGCAATTGTAAGTGTTTTATTTTTTTGCATAATTAGACTGCCCCTGTCCTGGGAGCTTTTTATCTATTTAGTTAGACGTGGCAGGTATTCTGGCTTCCCATCAAGCCAACCGTCTTCCCGGCATGGTTGCGAAGCAATTGTATGAATACGGATGCTTCGTTGCCAGTGACTTCTTGTAGTTGGCTCGCAATAATATGGTTTACAGCTGCAGGAACAGCTCAGGTTTCTCACCTGATTCCCTTGCACAAGAAATACGTTATTTTTTCTCGTTACCAAATCTATATGCAAAGATAGTAAAAAAATCTTTATTCCTACAAATTTGTGGTCATATATCTTTTAGTGTTGCGAGAAAAATATAATTTCATTTGCTGTTTCTAAAAAAACGGCAATTCTTTTCGTACCAACGAAAGAATTGCCGTTAATGTGTCTAAGATATTTTATACAGCGCAATTGGTTATTTTTTGCGACGTAGTTTGCGGCGTATATACTTTATTCCGAGTAGCACTCCAGTGAACGATACAGTCATTCCTGCCAGACACAAAATCCAGATGCAAATATGCCAAAGCACCGGATGAGCTGTTATACAGTTTATGTTCAGGTAGTGCAAAGCTCCGAATAGCCATTTACGCGCTTTCTTGTTGGTATTGAAATAGCGACAGTAGTCATTGTTTATACCTATATAATATGTAGAACCATCGTTATTGTCGATAGTTACTTTATATACAGGCAGTTCTGGATGAGTGTCGTATGATGCCATGTAATATTCATCATATTCGTTCATCAGATTTACGCTGACCTGCGTATTGCTTCCGTATATTCTGTGCATTGCCGTTTCGATAGCTTCTGGAGTTACATGAAGCTTTTGTGGCTCTGTGGCAGAAGCGTCAACAAACACCTCATTGCTGTCTGAAATTACGTCATAAACAGGTTTCCCGCCAATCACGCGCCATTCAATTTGTTTCACGTTGGGAAGTTCTCTAATAACCTGTCTGTAGTCCAGTTTATAGCTGGAGAGTGGTAAAGAATCTGATTCCCAAATGTCATCAGCAAACATGCTGTACTCCTTTTCGTAAGGCACAATCCATTTTGGTACCTTCTGCATGGCGAGACTTCCGCTGATACCCCAACCTACAATGAATATTCCGAAAACAAGCCCGATAGCATGATGCCATTTATAATCAGCTTTCTTGTATGGATTTACCATCTTTCGTTTCTTTCGCCATACTCTTGTTTGGATTTTTATTCCATATATTAGTCCAGAAAGAGCAGCCAAAAGGCATATTATGCCTCCTGTGGTTATGAACGTCTTCCATACATCAAGATCTTTTCTAATGCAAGGATAATAGAACTTGTGTGGAATAGCTCCGAGCCATGCCCATACACGCTGTGTGCGAGTAGTGAACTGTTGTGGTTCTGCAGTTTTGCCTGATATAAATAATTCATGGTGCTCAGCATCGTTATATGTGAATTTGTATATAGGCATTGCCTTTTCGTAACGTTCGTAGAGAATCCATTGTTCGCGTTCGTGCAAGGTATCAACTTTTGCAGGCTTTGCTTTTACCCACTTTGCTGCGATAGCCTCCACGTTGGCAAACTTCACTTTCTTCTTTTTCTTTGTCGTGTCAGCAGCACAAAGATTGTATGTAGAATCGCCAGTTTCTATTTTGAACAAAGATTGCGAGATTCGCTGGTTCAATTTTATAGACTTTATGGTATCTGCAACCAAATGCTCTGTGTAGTAGCTGATGTCGTGAAGCGAATCAGCCTGTATGTCTTCACGGTAATGGTTTGCCTGCTTGTCATTTAGACGAGGGTAGGGGTGGTAGATGAGCACGAGTCCCGTGAAGAACCACATAAGGAAAAACACAGCGATGACAGTTCCTGTCACGCTGTGTATTGGTTTCAATATTTTCATGTTCGGTATTCTTACTTGCCGTTTACATAAACAATGCGGTCAAAGTTGTAGCCTTCCTTGATTGTAGCTCCCTTAGAAACTCTTCCCGTCTTGATGTCGTATACGTATACAGCAGGTGCTTCATTCTTTGGGTTTGTTCCAATGTACGCCTTGTTGTTAAGCACGAAAGAACGCTGAGAGAAAGTACCGTTGTTGTAAGGCAGTGGTGAACCGTTGTATTTCAGTTCCGAAACCTCGTCTGTTGCGAGATCAAGAATTGCATAGTAGCAGTTAAACATTCCTTTGCCTCCCCATCCGTTGTACTCTTTGTTTGTAGTTGCACAGCCGGTGTATACAGGATCTTGGAGATACAGAAGAGCCTTGTTGTTGCCGAGATAGTCGCAAGTAATAATCTTTGAACTAAACTGCAGTGATGGAGTAGTCTCATTCTCGCAGCTTGGGTGGTTGTATCCAAGATAAGAATCGTCAATCTTGTTCTCGCCAGCCTTTATGCGGATAAGTCTTCCGTATTGGCTTGTTGTAGATTTCTTGCCGTCATCCTTAACGCTGTTGAATTGACAGTTTGATGCAATGTATATATTATCGTGTTCATCCAAGAACATCTTGTTCTGCAGCAGCTCGCCGTATGCTGTTCCTGCAGGAATCTCTGCACGCTTCTCCTCTACAAAATTCTTCAATGTCATAGTGCTTGCGTCTATGAATGCAACGAAGAATGATGTTGTGGCATTTTTGTTTTGGAACACGTAAACGAGAGTGTTGTCTGATTTGCGGTAACGCACGAGTCCTGAAGTTGAGAATTTATTGAATCCTGTAGCTGCAGCCAGGTTGAGGCTACCCTCAGCTTCTATGGCAAGACTTGTTCCGTTGTCTTTTATCTTTGTCCAGATAACATCGTTGGCGTTGCCGTTAGCAGCCATTAAGATAAACTCGTTGTCAGAAAGCCATGCATGTGTGTAGCGGCGGTCTTTGAATGTGTTAGTGGCGAATGGTCTTTCAGCTATTGTCTTTACTCCAGAGTTTGTTATTTGGAATTTAGCATAGCATGGGTTTGTGCCCAGCGGATTTGCTTGATAGTAGTATCCGTTTTTCACAATCACTTCCTCGTCCATTACAGATGTAACATCGGCACCTTCGCCTTTGAAATCTATCGTGGCAGCATCCTCAAGCGAGTTCACGCTTCTAACGATGATAGATGTTGCTGTTGAGCCAGCTCCCATACCAGTTGTACCGTCAAGTGATACCCACACGTCATAGTGCACATCTTTAATTTGTTCCACTCCATCTATAGGTTTGTCAGATGGATTGTCGTCATCGTTGCATGCTGTAAACGATGCAGCCGAAATCATTGCCGCAAGGGCTAATGACATGAATTTGAATTTTTTCATTTTTTTGTAGTTATTATTTTATACTGTGTTTTAATATCTGTATGCTAATCTGTTCCGTTAGTTAATGAATACCCTAAACTTGGTCATCAGCGAGCGTCCAGGCTTTTGCAATTTGAAGTTGTCGTAGGCTGTACAGTCAAACAGGTTGTCGCAACTCACCGTCAAGCTGTATCTCTCTCTCTTCCATGAATATGTGAGCGATGCAGAATGGAAATTCTGGGTTGGTATGCGGCTTTTTGAAGATAGCGAGCCAAAGCCTTCCCATGTCAAGAAAAACCAGTGCACGTATTGATATGCATAGTTGAACTTCAGCATGTCGTTGTTTGACAGTAGCCTGTGTTTTGTCAGTTGCAGAGTGGCATTTCCGAATAGCCATGGCTTGTTTGGCAACTTGTTTTTGTAAATAACAGACTCCTTTCCGTCGTCATTCCAGCGGTTCATGTTTATAGAGCGTTGGTAACTGCAGTTTACCGACAGGGATAGCCAGTCGGCATAGCTGTATTTCGTGTCACATTCAAGTCCGTTTACTCTGATACTCTTCACGTTGTCGTATTGGTACATTCCCTCTGCTTCTGAAACGACAAGGAAAATGTAGTCTTTGACGTCGCGCCAAAAGAGACTTGCATCATAAGATAGCCTGTGTGCCCCCTGCTGCCAGTTGGCATTCCCGAAAATGCCAATGTTGATGTTGTTGCTCGTTTCTGGCTTCAGTTTGAAGTTAGGATACACAGTCGTTCCGTTTCCGAGCAGCTCTCTTGCTTGTGGCAATCTTACGGTGCGTTCATAGCTGAGTTTTACAGATAGAGGTTCCCATAAAGTGTATCTTAGTCCGAAGCCACCTCCAAGGTTGCTCTTTGTGGTGCGGCGGTCGGTGGCTGTATAGTTGGTTATCCATGAGAGATCGCTCTGATGGATGTTCACATGGTTTATATAGTCTTTCAGGAAGAAAGCATTGTCCATCCTTCCTCCAAACAGCGACTGGTTGTAAGTAAGACCGATAATGTGCTTAGCCACGAGGTCGTTTGACGGTGTGAAGTCTGTATCCTCCCAATGATCCTTGTTGCACAAATCATCCGAACGCTTGTTCTCGGTATGTGTGAGCATATAGTTCAAGTTCAAGCTGTGGTGTTCGTTGAAGCGGTAGTTCAGGTTAGCCCTTGCCACGGTGAGAGGTCTTATGTATCGTCGCATCATTTTCGAGCGGCGCATTATCTCGTTGCATGTTGTCTCAGTGTAGTTGCCGTTCCAGTCGTAATTTCTGAACACGGTATCCACAGTCAGTGCATTGTCGTAGGTATACGAGAGCAGAGCATCGGCTGTAAGGTTTTTTACGAGGAAATTCCTTTTCCTGTACTTAGCCTGTACGTTCCATGCATACTGCTTGCGCTCAGCCTTGCCGTATACGCGGTCTTGAGTGGCACCAGTTTGCAACTGCTTGTTCGTTTTTGAGTATGATGCCGACACGAGCAGAGCGTCTGCCCATTTTTTGTTTTCAAAACCAAATTCCAGTTGTGCTATTGTGCTGTGGTATCCGTCGTGAAAACGCTTGCGGTTGGCATATATGTATTTGTCATCCTCTTCGCTCCACACTTTCACACCCTTCATCTTATAGTTGTTTTTCGATGTGTTGTATGAAAAAGAGGGATGGAGCATGAATCCTGTTTTTTTGTCGATAAACTTCGCGTTCATTTCAGCAATATAAGAACCGAAAGAACCTGCACTGACTGAGGCATCTATGAAATTTCCATTTGCTTGTTTCTTCGTTATTATATTTACTGCTCCTCCCAACGCATCGGCTCCCAAATATGCCGGCACGACACCTTTGTATATTTCAATGCGCTCCACTGTGTTTACAGGTATATTTTGCAGTGTAACGTTTCCTCCCATTGTTGACAGCGGCACTCCGTCGATGAAATATTTTACAGAGTTGCCAGACATACCGTTAAGCGACAAATCGTAGTCGCTTCCCATTCCGCCCTCAGTTCTGATTTTCACTCCAGCTGAACGGTTCACTATATCTGCAACACTTGTGATGCTTGCAGCAAGCTTTTTGATGTCTACGGCACTTACGGTGAACGCGCCTTCTTTTAGCCTTTGGCTCGCATTCTTTCCTGTTACCACCACTTCCTTCAACCTCAGTGTGTCTTTTTCCAGATTTGTCTTTTTCTTTGTCTGTATGCTGCTTTTCATCTTGTTTTGCGCAGTTATAGGCATTGCCACAGACGCAAGCAAAAACAGCATTACTGCTTTTTCTCTTAGATTCATATTTACGTTTGGTAATTGCTTCTATCAGTCTTCGTTCCCTGGAAGAACTGAACAGAGTTTCTTTTCATGAGGCAGGTCTTCTGACTTTGTCTTTGCAATCGGCGCCTTCCCAGTTCTTTTTGTACATCTCTTGATAAGAGCTGCGCAATAGAACCAGTGGCTTTGCATGCCGTTTGCTATATTATAAAAGACTTACAGCAGCAGGGTCTGTACAGGATTTTCGCCTGTTTCCCTTTTTAATCGTAATCGTTCGTTATTTTATACGAACCTCATAATGTTGTGCAAAGGTAATCTAAAAAAATTTATTAAACGAGGAAAATGAAGATTAATTTTTCTTTTTGTGAGTTAATGGTCTATTTGTGATGAAATGCAGATGAAAGAAAGCTGTCGTTTTTCTTATCCTAACCAGCCGACTTTCTTATGCTAACCAACCGTCTTTATGTCAGAAAGCTGTCGCTTTTCCGCCACGGATATATTTTACTCAATTTTCTTTAGACTTCAAACCGTTTGAGCATACGTTCTAAATGCGGCACCATCTTGTTCTTTTCTATAAGGAAGACATCTATCCAGTGTTAAACCGTGAGCAAAGCAACGGAGTACTATCATATTTTCCTGTCAATGGTTGCCGGGCATACTTGTGTGGATTTTATACCTGTTTGGAGACGCTTTTTCCGGAAATCTCATTTTTCGAGTTTGCGCCACTTGCGCCACTTGCGCCATTGCGCCAAATACAGAAAATACAGTAAAAACCCCCATTTTTAGCTATATTGGCGTAAATGGCGCAATGGCGCAAGTGGCGCAAGTGGCGCTATTTTGTAAAGATTTTGTTTCTCTTCTTTTTGGTTCTTTCCTATATAAAACTTGCATTTCTCACCATTTGGAAGAAAGTTTTGGTGGATATTTTGCAAGTGTATGCGAGACATATTCGGTTTATTTTGTTGTCTTCCCCTCCCCCGCCTCCCCTTTCAGGGGCGGAGCAGTTACTCTTACTCTTGAGAATGTTATGTCATTTCCTCTGGATTAGAAAAGCAAACTGTATTGAAAAGACAAACCATTTTTTTTGATTAGAAAAGCAAACTGCTCCGCCCCTGAAAGGGGAGGCGGGGGAGGGGAAAAACTATATCCGAAACTTCAATATTTTATTATAAGAACAAAGCCGAATAGTACTGACCTTAACGAAGAAAAGCCTTACTGTGATGAGAGTCAAAAAAAGAAGCTTTCATCGCAATGCATAGGTTTCGTACTGCATAGATTGCGAATGAAAGCTTCTTGTTGTTTATTTACTGTTTGTGATTATTAGCTTACTTTTTCCAGTTTCTTCATAACAGAGAATATGAAGAGGAATGACAGCAAACAGAGAGCAACCAACACTCCCCATACGCCAGCCAAAGGAATATGCTTCCACAACAGACCAGGAATCATTACGAGGAAGTTTCCGATTGCAGTAGCACCGAACCAGCAACCCATCATCACACCTTTATATTTTGGTGGAGCAACCTTTGAAACGAAGCTGATACCCATAGGAGAGAGCAGAAGCTCTGCAAATGTGAGCACAAGATATGTTGTAACGAGCCAGTTTGGTGATACACGCTCGCCACCGTCATAACTCAAGCCTAACGAAGAGCAAACCATCACGATATAACCAATACCGGCAACGAGCATTCCGAGTCCAATCTTGCGTGGTGCAGACGGCTCCTTGCCTTTCTTGGCGAGCCATGCAAATACAGCCATTGAAACAGGAGTAAGACCCACAACGAAGCATGGGTTGAATTGCTGGAAGAGCGGTGCCTGAAGCTCTACGGCTGCACCTTCGGCAGTTACATATTTATAGCCTAAGAAAGCAAGTGCAAGAATGATGATTGCTGCAGAAATGCCTTTACCCTTGGCTGTCTTGGCATCGGCAATGGCAAAGAGCGCATATACGATGAAGATAACAGCAACGAGGTTTGTCACGTCAAACAGCATGCCTGTGATGCCTGTAGCCTGGGTAGCTGTATAGTCGCGGGCAAACAGAGTAAGTGTAGCACCATTCTGATGGAATGCCATCCAGAAGAAAATAACAACCACAAAGACAAGGAAGAGAGCTACGAGACGGTCTCTTGTTTCCTTTGGAGATATTGCATCGGCAGCATTTCCAACAGCATTTCCAGCCTTTGCTGCAGTTTTGTTTTCGCAAACACTTGCAAATGTACTCTTGAATCCATAATATATAAGGATAGAGATGATTAGCGAAACACATGCCACACCAAAGGCAAAGTGGTATGAGTCAGCCTCGCTTACACCCAGTGTGTGCTGTGCGTAGTCCATAATCTTTACAGCAGCGGTAGGTGCAAACAGTGCACCGATATTTATTGCCATATAGAATATTGAGAAAGCAGAGTCGCGTTTGCCTTCCATCTGAGGTGAGTCGTAGAGATTACCTACCATCACCTGCAGGTTTCCCTTAAAGAGACTCGTTCCTACGCTGATGAGCACAAGTGCTGCACCCATAAGAGCTATTGCAGGAGTGCCTTCGCCAGCAGGTACTGCAAGGCACAGGTAGCCAATGAACATGATGAAAATGCCCAATGTAACGCATTTGTTAAATCCAATCTTGTCGGCAATGGCTCCTCCTGCTATTGGCAGGAAGTAGACGAGCATCAAAAAACTTGAGTAGACTGTTGTTGCCAATCCCTCGCTCCAATGGAAATTAGCTTGGAGAAAGAGTAGGAACACTGCGAGCATGGTGTAGTAGCCAAAGCGCTCGCCGGTGTTGGCTAATGCCAACGCATAAAGGCCTTTCGGCTGTCCTTCAAACATAAGCGATGTTTTTTAGTTTGTTAATAAAGAATTTGTTTGTCGTTTTCGTTATTTTGTAATGTCGAACAGGTAGGTGAGCTTAACCACGATGTTGCTGAAGTTTGACTTCCCGAAGTAGTCCTTTTTAGAGTCGCCGTAGATGTTTCCCAGTCCGTAGTAGTAACGCCCTTCAAGCTGGAAGTGTCCCATTTTTGGATGTGAGTATTCCAGTCCCAGTCCTGCCGCAATGCCATAGTCGATTTTGTTTTCTATTGGCATTGTTTCCTGTTCTGTAGTGCTGTTGGCACGGTCTGTTTTGTTTGGCTGGCTCAAGTCGTAGTTTGCCTTCGTCGTTTCGCTGATGCAAAAGCCGATTTGCGGACCCGCCTGGAAGAAGAATTGCACTCCGCGTTGCTCGCGCCCCCATGCCAAATGTGCAAACACAGGAACCTGTATGTAGTTCATGTCGCGGCTGTATTCTTCAGCATTGCCAGTCTGTGGATTTATCACCGGCTGGTCATTGAGGTTCAATATATCCTCTTTCCAACCTATTCTGGCATAGTTCACTTCTGCCTGTACGGAGCACACGGTGCGGAAATATTTTTCGCAAACATATCTGAACGATAGTCCTCCGGTAATGCCGCCGTGCATTTTCTGGTTCACTTTTGGTGTGAATCCCACGTTGCTCATCACATATCCACCGTTCACTCCGATACTGAGCATGTTGCGATATTCTCCAATCTGTGCTTTTGCAATCGTAGCGATGCCGACAAGCAATGCCAGTAATATAAATTTTGTCTTGTTAACCATTTTCCCTGTTTTGTCAAGCGTTGTCGTTTCAATACTTGTTTGTCAACCTTTTCAGAAGTTGATTATTGATATTGACCTGTTCGTGTTATAGTGTACGAAACTCATTGCAACATTCTGCAGACCTCCGTTTTGTCCGCCCACTCTTTTAAAGTGAAGCTGTGTTTGCAGTGCATCCTTATTGCTTTCTGTTCCGCAGAACTGCTTGCCCTGTTTCTTTATTCCGCGTATAAAATACATGGCATGGTCATAGCCTGTTATGGCGAAACGCGGCATATAGTCCATCAAGCTTTGGTCAAAGCGCGTGGTGTAGTCTTTTGTGAAAGCTTGTGTGGCAGACGACAGAGGGTTATAGTAGAAGTGTGTAGGGATGTACGTGTCGTATTTGCAGAATTTGTCCATATTGTATTTCGCATACATCAACCACTCTGTATACCCGAAGAGTGATATCTTCACAGCTGGGTAATTTGCCTTAAACTGGTCGAGCTTTGCTATTACGGCATTAAGCTCCGGCGAGCGCCCTGTGTTGAGCACCACAATGTTGGGCTTTGTTATGCTGAATGCTTTAGCAAAGCTGTCGCCACTGTTGTTCAAGTTAGTCACACTACATGTCAAGCCTTTCTGTTGGAGAAACTTACGCAGAGTGAATGTGAACACACCTTTGTCGCTTGTACGGTCGTTGCAGTCTATGACAACCGTGTGGCAATCTTTGAAACGCCCAGAGAATTGTGTGGCAACCTCAGAATAAAACTGTTCCGGACTTTGGTATACTTGGAATATGTTTGGATTTGCAGCCACATCATTCCCTGTGATAGAAAACGGAATTACAAGTTTTATGCCGTGCTTTCGTGTGAATTCAGAGAGTTGTGGAACCTGTTTAGAGTATAGCGGACCAAAAATTACATCACACTTGTCTGCACCTTTTTGCTGGAGCGTAGTGCTGATGTCAGCATCAATAGGCACATTCCATGCTTTCACATCAATGTTTGTTCCTTCTTTTTTCAATTTGTCGCATGCCATAAGTATTCCGCGGTAGTATTCCAGCATGCGGCGACCGTCACCGTCCACATTGTGAAGTGGCAGCATAATGCCTATTTTCACAGAGGTGTTCTTTGCCTGTTGAGGCTTGGTGGCTGTATTCTTGCTGTTTGCATTGTTAGTTCCGGCTACTGTGTTTGCTGTCGTCTTGTTTTTGTTCTTGTCGTTGGCAGAGTAGGGGATAAAGATATAGTCGCCCTTCTTCAGTTCATATCCCACAGCGTTCATATCGGGGTTTGCTTTTACCAGTTCCTCGATAGTTATGTCGTATTTCTTCGCAATGCCAAAGATTGTTTCTCCCTTTTTCACTTTGTGCATTTCCCGGTAATTCTGTGTCTGTGCATCTGAAACTGTTATGTTGCAGATCATAGCCAACAATAAACAATACTTTAAAAAGCGTGTCATATTATTATATTTATTTGATTTTGGCTACAAAGTTACGCTTTTATATTTGAAAAAAACAAATTTTGCAGAAAATGTTGCCTATTGCACAACGTCTTGTTTACTTTTTGATAAAGTTAGTAATCTTGTTGTAGTTTGAGAGATGATATAACTTGTCGCTTTTTACTTTTTCTTTTGTATTTCTTGCAAAAGACAAGAATTATGAATAACTTTGCACATTGATGCATATATGAGACATATTGCATACTAAATATAACTATGGTCTTTATCTAAAACATTATCAAATATAATATGCCTGCAAGGATTATACCTTTACAAATATATCAGAACACTATGTCGAAGGCATTGGAGAGAATGACAAAATCCAATGACATTAGGGAAGTATTCAATGATGTCCTGAAAGAAATTCTTGATTATTACAATGCCGGACGCGTTGTTGTGATGACAACTATACCTGATATGCCAGACTTTCAGACAAGTCTTTTTGAAGTGGATGCACCTGGTGTAAAAACTGTTATGGAATGTATGGGTGGGGTATTCCCGAAAAGTAAATGGAGATATTCGCAGGTGCAGGCTGGTAAGACTGTTATTGTTGATGATACCATCAAGATGAAGGAATGTAAACATCTTGTAACTGGAAAGGATTCTTTGAAGCCGGTGTTTGAAAAATTGGATGTAAAGTCTCATATCGCTGTACCTATAGTTGATTTTCATTCACGCCCAAGTTTCCTCTGTGTTGATATCGTTAACCGCGCTTATCATTGGACCAAACAAGACGAGAGATTAATTAAAGACGTAGCCAATATCGTTATGATGTGGGGAAAGTTGCAGGCGTCAAACAGAAAGGTGAATGATGAAAAAGATTTCCTGCGTGCCGTATTGGGGAAAATTCCAGTAGGAATTGCTATGTTTGATGTGGATGGAAACATAACATACGCAAATAGAAAATTACTGCATGTGTTCGGGGTCGGGACTCTTGACAATATAAAGAATTTTAATTTGTTTAATAGCCATATACTTTCAGAATACGAATTGCAGTCTATAAGGGAACGGGAGTCGTTTGAATCGGTGTTTGACTATGGCTATGGAAATAAACCTACAGTGAAAAACAAACTACAGGATGATTCTATGCATATTATGGCAAAATATTGCAAATTGCGCGATAATATGGGTAATCTCAAGTCGTATATAGCAACGTATGTAGACCGTACACGTGAGACAGGTGCAAGTGAAAAAGTGAAGGAACTTGACGGGTATATGTCTGTATGTGCAGAATTTGCCAAAATAGGATTTGCCAGAGTTAATGTGATGACTGGCGAAGGATACGGAACAAAACAGTGGTTCTTGAATTTTGGAATAGACAATGAAAATAACTCACATCAATATTCTGAAACACTGGAACGTTTGCATCAAGATGAAAAAAGATCTATAAGGCAATTCCGGAGTGTTGTTATGATTGATCCCGCTGTCACGTTTAAACGACGGGTTAGAGTGATGAAAAATGACGGCAGCGGAGAATATGACTACCTTCAGATGTATTCTGTCGTTACAAGATATGAACCACAAAAAGGGGTGGTGGAAACAAGCACGATATCACTAAATGTTAATCATAACGTTGATATGGAGGTGATGCTCAGAACTGCAAGAGACCAGGCAGAGAAAGCCGACAGACTCAAATCGGCATTCCTTGCCAATATGAGCCACGAGATAAGAACTCCTCTAAATGCTATCGTGGGCTTCTCGCAGCTTTTGTGCGACGATATGGTAGAACCGGAGGAAAGAGGAGAAGTGGTTTCTATAATTGAGAATAACAATACATTGTTGCTACAGTTGATTAGCGATATTCTTGATTTGGCAAAATTGGAGGCTGGAACACTTGAGTTCAGATACAGTAATACAGAGATGAACTCATTGTGTAAAGCTGTTGCATCATCGGTTAAGATGAGAGTAAAGCCAGGGGTGAAGCTAATAGTTGATATCCCGGACAAAAAATTCAATATGTATACCGATCCGAATAGGGTGAAACAGGTGTTGATAAATTTTGCCACGAATGCTGCGAAATTTACTGATTCAGGGTATATCAGACTTGGATATATTCCTGTAGGTTCTCATAATGTGAGAATCTTTGTAGAGGATACCGGCATCGGAATAAGCAAGGATAAAATATCAAAAGTGTTTGAACGTTTCGTAAAGCTAAACCAATTTGAACAGGGCAATGGACTTGGCTTGCAGATAAGCAGGGAAATAGTAACAAAACTCGGAGGAAAAATAGGTGTAGACAGTGAACTTGGCAAAGGTTCAACTTTTTGGTGCATTATCCCAGTGAATAAAAAGTAAGGATTTCCTGCAGGAATTTAATAATTTAATGAAATTAATTTTGTTGTGCATGTAACTTTCATTATCTTTGTCGCTTAATAATGAAAGAAAATATGATGCATTATAGAAAAATATTATCATTCGCATTGTTCTTTGCATCTGCTGTAGCATGGGCTGCAACGGATGATGAAACACCAACAATAAGTCCTACTGCCACGTATACAGATATTGATGGAGAGGAAACTGAAACGAACGAAATGTCGGGACAGGCACCTCTCGTCGGGAAATTTAAAGCAAATCCAAGTAATGTGGGAGACTATACGGCGACTTATGAATGGCGCTTTACAAAAGATGGAGAAACAGCACCGTATCTGACAAGATACGAAGAAGATACAGAATATACTTTTACGAAGGCTGGAAGCCACAATATTGTAGTGTATGCAACATTTACAAGGGGTAATGATGTGATACAATACGGACAGGAATATTGGGATGAAACAGGACCGCTCAGAGTGACCATTAGCGAAAGCAAACTTGAAATGCCCAATGCGTTTTCGCCTAATGGTGATGGCATCAATGATATATACAAGGCTAAAGATGGGTATCAGTCGCTTGTTGAATTTCATGCATACATTTTCAATCGTTGGGGGCAGAAACTTTTTGAATGGACTAATCCTGCTGATGGATGGGACGGAAAATATAAAGGAAAAGATGTGGCACAAGGGGTATACTTTGTACTCGTAGAAGCAAAAGGTGCTGATGGAAAAACATATAAGATAAAAAGAGATGTTAACCTGCTCAGAGGATTTACGGAATCAACTAACGGAGGGGCTACGGAATGAACAGAGAAGATGAAAAAATAAATGTTTGGGGTGCAAGAGTGCACAACCTGAAAAATATTGATGTAGTAATTCCAAGAAACAGTCTAACGGTAATTACAGGACTTAGTGGTTCGGGTAAATCATCACTTGCTTTTGACACTATCTTCGCTGAGGGGCAAAGACGATACATTGAAACTTTCTCTGCGTATGCAAGAAATTTTCTGGGGGGAATGGAAAGACCTGACGTTGACAAGATTACAGGACTTAGTCCGGTGATAAGCATTGAGCAAAAAACTACCAACAAAAATCCTCGTTCAACAGTTGGTACTACAACGGAAATTTACGATTTCTTGCGACTTCTCTTTGCAAGAGCCGGGACTGCATACAGTTATGTTACGGGTGAGAAAATGCTAAGGTACTCTGAAGAGGAGGTGCTCAATATGATACTTACTGCTTACTCTGGAAAGAGGATATTTATTCTTGCTCCACTTGTAAGAAACAGAAAAGGACATTATAGGGAGCTATTTGAGAGTATGCGGAAGAAGGGCTATCTGTATGTTAGGGTTGATGGAGAAGTGAGAGAAATCGAGAGTGGAATGAAGCTTGACAGATACAAGAACCACAATATAGAAATTGTGATTGACAAGCTTCAGGTGCATGATAAAGATGATGAAAGACTCAGGAAGAGTGTTGAAACGGCAATGAGACAGGGAGATGGTCTCATGATGATAATGGATAAGGATAGCAAAGAAGCTAAATATTACAGCAAGAGACTCATGTGTCCTACATCCGGAATTGCTTACAGTGATCCTGCTCCAAATAAATTCTCGTTTAATTCGCCGGAAGGTGCTTGTCCAAGGTGCAAGGGATTAGGCATCGTGAATGAAATCGATCTTGAGAAGATTATACCTGATGACAGCTTGTCTATTCATGCAGGAGGAATAGCTCCACTTGGAAAATACAAGAACCAAATGATATTTTGGCAAATAGGTGCTATTCTTGAGGAGAGTGAGTGTACGCTAAAAACTCCTATAAGGGATATTCCTGAGGATACGCTCAACGAAATATTGTATGGACGCATAGAAAAGATTAGGATAAGGAAAGAAGTGGTACACACTTCAAGTGATTATTTCGTTGAATATGACGGAGTCGTTAAATACTTGCAGTCGGTTATTGAAGGTGATGACAGTAAAGAATCACAGAAGTGGGCTGAACAATTTATGACGGTGAAAGAATGTCCTGACTGCCATGGACAGAGGCTGAATAAAGAGTCCTTGTCGTATAAAATCTGGGACAAGAATATATCTGAGGTGGCAAATCTTGATATAAAGGAGCTTGACGAGTGGCTTAATGTTGCCGAGAACCATCTTGACAACAAGCAAAAGCATATTGCCGAAGAAATTCTCAAGGAAATACGTTCAAGAATCCGCTTTATTCTTGATGTCGGTCTTGAGTATCTTTCGCTTAACAGGCAATCTATATCATTGTCTGGAGGAGAGAGCCAGCGTATAAGACTTGCTACACAGATTGGGTCGCAGTTGGTGAATGTCCTCTACATCTTGGATGAACCAAGTATCGGCTTGCACCAAAGAGATAACGAAAGGCTTATAAAGTCGCTGAGAGAATTGCGCGACATGGGCAATACGGTGATTGTGGTTGAGCATGACCGTGATATGATGCTCAATGCTGACTATATTGTTGATATAGGACCAGGAGCCGGGCGCAAAGGAGGAAACGTGGTGTTTCAAGGCACTCCACAGCAGATGATGAACAAGCATACTTTAACAAGCGAGTATCTGAGTGGGGTGCGTGAGATTGAATTACCGGCAGAGAGAAGAAAAGGAAACGGCAAATATCTGCGTCTTTGTGGAGCATGTGGAAATAATCTTAAAGATGTTTCGGTTGAATTTCCTCTCGGAAAACTGATTGTCGTTACGGGAGTAAGCGGCAGTGGAAAATCCACGCTTATAAATGAAACGTTACAGCCAATTCTCAGTAAACATTTCTTTCGTTCTCTTAAAGAGCCGATGCCTTACAAGAGTATAGAGGGAATTGAAAATCTTGATAAGGTGGTTAATGTTGACCAGTCGCCTATCGGAAGAACGCCAAGGTCTAATCCTGCAACATATACTGGCGTATTCAATGAAATTCGTTCGCTGTTTGTAAATCTTCCTGAAGCAAAAATCAGAGGATATAAGCCCGGACGCTTTTCTTTTAATGTAAAAGGTGGGCGGTGTGAGGCTTGTGGAGGTAACGGATACAAGACGATAGAGATGAACTTCCTTCCTGACGTAATGGTTCCATGTGAGGTTTGTCACGGAAAGCGTTACAATAGAGAAACACTTGAGGTGCGTTATAAAGGAAAGAGCATTGCTGATGTGCTTGACATGACTGTCAACCAAGCTGTTGAATTCTTTGAAAATGTTCCGGATATATTGCGCAAGATAAAGACAATCCAGGATGTTGGGTTAGGCTATATAAAGCTTGGTCAACCGTCCACAACCTTGAGTGGTGGTGAGTGTCAGCGTATGAAGCTTGCAACAGAACTCAGTAAGAGAGATACAGGAAAAACCATGTATATTCTTGATGAGCCAACTACGGGATTGCATTTTGAAGATATCAGGATTCTTATGGATGTGCTTGAGAAACTTGTTGACAGGGGTAACACTGTATTAATAATCGAGCATAACTTGGATGTTATAAAGCTTGCCGACTATATAATTGATATGGGACCGGAAGGCGGACGTGGCGGTGGACTCGTCATGGCTGTTGGTACTCCTGAGGAAGTTGCAATGAATGGTAAAGGGTTTACCGCAAAATTTATACAGGAGGAACTTGAGAGAACAAGGAAAGTAAATAAGGGTTAGGCAAATTCAATTATATACAATATAAAAAAGAGGGTCGTGTTAAAACCCTCTTTTTTATATTGTATATAATTGAATTAGTATGCGAACAAAGGATATTCTTTCATTGTATCATTTACACGTTTGCGTACAGAAGTTATAACTTCTTCGTTTTCTGGATCGTTAAGAACCTCTTCGATAAGTTCTGCTATAAGTATCATGAGGTCTTCTTTAGCTCCACGTGTGGTAATTGCAGGAGTACCAAGACGGATACCAGAAGTTTGGAATGCGCTTCGGGTGTCAAACGGAACCATATTCTTGTTTACTGTAATGTCAGCAGCAACAAGAGCTTTCTCAGCAACCTTACCTGTCAGTTCAGGATATTTTGTGCGCAAGTCTACAAGCATGCTGTGGTTGTCTGTCCCACCACTAACTATAGAGAAACCACGCTTCATAAGCTCCTCAGCAAGTTTTGCTGCATTCTTCTTAACCTGCAATGCCCACTCCTTGAACTCTGGTTGTAGAGCCTCGTTAAAGGCTACAGCCTTTGCTGCAATAACATGTTCCAGCGGACCGCCCTGCTCGCCTGGGAACACGGCACTGTTCAGTAATTGGCTCATCATCTTTATTTGTCCCTTAGGTGTAGTCTTGCCCCATGGATTTTCAAAGTCTTTGCCCATAAGGATAATACCACCGCGAGGACCGCGCAGAGTCTTGTGGGTTGTAGAAGTTACGATGTGTGCATATTTTACAGGATTGTCGAGAAGACCGGCAGCAATAAGTCCTGCAGGATGTGCCATATCTATCATGAGTAAAGCACCAACCTTGTCTGCAATTTCACGCATACGTTTATAGTCCCATTCACGACTGTAGGCAGAGCCACCTCCAATAATAAGTTTTGGCTTGTGCTCTATTGCCAAACGCTCCATTTCGTCATAGTCCACACGACCAGTTTCCTTGTTCAGATTATAGCCTACAGGATTATATAGAATACCAGACGTGTTAACTGCCGAGCCATGAGAAAGATGACCTCCATGAGCGAGGTTTAGTCCCATAAACGTATCGCCAGGATTGAGTACCGTGAGAAGTACAGCAGCATTTGCCTGTGCTCCAGAGTGAGGCTGTACGTTAGCATACTCTGCTCCGAAGAGTTTTTTAACTCTTTCGATAGCCAGCGTCTCAACTTCGTCAACCACTTCACATCCGCCATAATAGCGTTTGCCTGGATAGCCCTCGGCATATTTGTTCGTGAGATACGATCCCATTGCTTTCATTACTTCGTCGCTGACGAAGTTTTCTGATGCAATAAGTTCCATGCCTTTTAGCTGGCGTTGGTGTTCTTTTTCGATAAGGTCGAAAATCTCTTGGTCTTTTTTCATTTTAATTTTTGATAAAGGATTAAACGTATGTTATTTTATTCTTTATTCGTGTGCTGCGCGTATTCTTGCTTTACACAAGTTTTACATTGTTCATTTTCTGTTCTTTATCACAGTAGTGACATCTTATTATGCCACTTTCCTTGTCGATGACGTGGAATATTGTTTGCATAGGCTCATTGTTGGTGATACACTTGGGATTGTTGCATCTCACAATGCCACAGAGCTTGTCTGGAGTGGTTACGGTCTTTTTCTCCACAACCTCGTAGTCGCGAATTACATTAAGCACTACATTTGGTGCCACAACCGACAAACGTGATATTTCCTCGTCGGTAAAAAATTTGTTCTCTACCTTTATTATACCCTTCCTGCCAAGTTTTTTTGATGGATAGTTGTAGCCAATAGTGACAGGGTTGTTAAGGGTTTGCAGACCTAACAGGTTTGCAACGGCATACGCCTTTTCTGCTGGTATATGGTCGATTACCGTGCCGTTTTCAATTGCGGCAACAAGTCTTTCTTTTTTGCTCATGATGATTATCCGTTAATTTTGTTGTTATCCAATAATGGTCTTGTCGTTTTTTATATCATCAAGGGTATAGCCGAGAACATCGCAGATGATAGCCTCACGGGCATAAAGTCCATTCTGTGCTTGTTGGATATAATATGCATGTGGATTCTCGTCTACATCGTATGCTATCTCGTTTACGCGTGGTAGCGGATGCATTATCTTCATGTTGTCGCGAGCTTTGCTAAGCATGTCGTTTTTCAGTATGTATACATTCTTTACCCTTTCATATTCCATAAGATCAGAGAAACGTTCCTTCTGAACTCTGGTCATATAAAGAATATCAGCTCCGGCAATAATATTTTCATTGAAATCCGTGTGCTCCACATATCTTATGTTATGCTGCTTGCAGTATAACTTGTATTCATTAGGCATTGCAAGCTCTTTTGGAGCTATAAAGTGGAATGTTGGGTTGAAATGGCGCATTGCCATAATCAGCGAGTGTACTGTTCTTCCGTATTTAAGGTCGCCAACGAGATAAATGTCAAGGTTGTCAAGTTTGCCTTGTGTCTTGTATATGGAATAAAGGTCAAGCAAGCATTGTGAGGGATGCTGGTGAGCACCGTCTCCGGCATTTATTATTGGAATTGGTGCTATTTCTGAAGCATATTGGGCTGCACCTTCTATATAATGGCGCATCGCTATGACGTCTGCATAATTCGAAACCATAAGAATGGTGTCTTTCAGTGTTTCTCCTTTTGTCGCACTTGTCACTTTTGCATCCGAGAAACCTATAACTCTTGCTCCAAGCCTGTTTGCTGCCGTTTCAAAACTCAGTCGTGTCCTGGTCGAAGGTTCAAAGAACAAGGTTGCAACAACTTTGCCTTTCAGTATTTCACGATTGGGGTGCATTTCGAACTCTTTTGCCATTTGTATCAAATATAGAATCTTCTCTTTTGATAAATCGGCAATTGTTACAAAATCATGTTTTTCCATATACCGTACTAATATTTTTTTGTTTATTCGACTGCGAAGTTAAGCATAATTTTTAATTTAAATGTAACATTAGAGAGAAAAGTTGTATCTTTGCCGAAAATTATCAGAAAATAATGAGAAAAGCATTTATACATTTCCTTTGGGGAATACTCATGGCTGGTTTTGCAGTCACAGTAATCGTATTTGTTGCTATTTGGAACGGATGGATCGGATATATGCCGGACATTGAGGATTTGCAGAATCCCATAAGCCGTTATGCATCGCAAGTATATTCGTCCGATGGCAAGCTGATAGGTACATACAATATGAACAGAGACAACCGTATACATGTTGACTACGATAAGCTGTCGCCTTATTTGGTGAAGGCTCTTGTGGCTACTGAAGACGAGCGTTTCTATGAACATTCCGGTATAGACTTTATTGCACTCGGCAGAGCAATTGTGAAGCGTGGACTTCTTGGACAAGTTAGTGCCGGTGGTGGTTCAACAATAACGCAGCAGCTTGCTAAACAACTATATTCGCAGACCGCCGAAAGTACTACAGAGCGACTCATACAAAAGCCGATAGAGTGGGTTATAGCCATAAAGTTGGAGAAGTTCTATACAAAGGAAGAGATAATAACAATGTATCTGAACTACTTTGATTTCTTGCATAATGCCGTTGGAATAAAGAATGCTGCTAATGTGTATTTTGGCAAAGAACCAAAAGATTTGAACCTTGATGAGGCTGCTACACTGATTGGTTTGTGCAAGAATCCTTCATATTTTAATCCTGTAAGGTATCCTGAGAGGTGTAAAGAGCGCAGGAATGTTGTGCTTGGTCAGATGCTCAAAGCTGGATATATCACAAACAGTGAGTATGAAGAGCATGCTTCGAATGAGCTGGCACTGAATTTCCACCGTAACGACCATAAAGACGGCGTGGCAACATATTTCCGTGAGTTCCTTCGACAGTATATGATGGCAATGAAACCGGAACCGTCAAGGTATCCGTCATGGAATAAAGTTCAATATGTTATTGATTCTTTGGCGTGGGAGACTGACCCTCTTTACGGATGGTGCAACAAGAATTTCAAGAAAGATGGAGAATCATATAATGTATATACTGACGGACTGAAGATTTTTACGACCATAGATTCGAGGATGCAGAGATATGCCGAGGAGGCAGTGCGTCGTCATGTAGGAGGATTCTTGCAACCGGAGTTTGCAAAAGAAAACAAGACAAAGAGCAATGCTCCTTTCTCTACAGCACTGAAATCTGATGAGGTGAAAGGCATCCTTGATCGGGCTATGAGGCAAAGCGACAGATACAGGGTGCTGAAGTCACAGGGCATGGCGGACGATGATATAAAGCGCAACTTTAGGGAACCGACAGAGATGACTGTTTTTACGTATCATGGAGATATTGACACCGTGATGTCACCGTTAGATTCCATAAGATATGTAAAATCGTATCTCAGAGCCGGTTTTATGAGCATGGATCCTCGCAACGGTGCCGTGAAGGCGTATGTGGGAGGAATCGATTTCAACCATTTCAAATATGATATGGTTACTCAGGGTAGACGCCAAGTGGGGTCTACCATTAAGCCTTTCCTTTATGCACTGTCTATGTCTAACGGAATGTCGCCATGCGATAAAGTGCGCAATGCACCACGTCGCTTTGGTAATTGGGCACCGCGTAACAGTTCCCACTCAAGAGTAGGGCAGATGGTAACATTGAAATGGGCTTTGTCAATGTCAAACAACTGGGTTTCTGCTGATTTGATGAGCCGTATTAATCCACAAGACTTCTTGAGGATATTGCGTGATTTCGGTATAAACACTTATGGCATATATCCGTCAATCGTGTTGTGTCTTGGTCCTAATGAAGCTTCTGTATGCGAGATGGTAAGTGCTTATACAACATTTGCCAACCATGGAATACATACAAAACCAATGTTCGTGTCGAAGATTGAAGACAGCGACGGAAATGTTATTGCTAATTTCCAGCCGAGAATGAATGAAGTTATAAGTGAGGAAAGTGCATACAAGATGTTGGAGATGCTTATGTCGGTTATCGATAATGGTACAGGTGGACGTATACGATATAAATATAATCTGGACTGTCCGATGGGAGGAAAAACGGGAACCACAAACCGCAACTCTGATGCTTGGTTTATGGGATTTACTCCAACATTAGTCAGCGGATGTTGGGTAGGTGGTGAAGACCGTGATATTCATTTTGACTCCATGCGTATGGGACAGGGTGCAACGATGGCTTTGCCAATATGGGCATATTATATGAAAAAGGTTTTTGCCGATCGTTCCTTGGGTTATAATCCGAATGAGAAGTTTGACATTCCTGAGGATTTTAATCCTTGTGTTACGGATGATGGCGTGGACAGTAGATATAGCATTGAGAACATTTATGAATAAGCGTGATATATTGAGACTTATTGGCAGCAAATGCTGCTTGTAGTAAAATGCAAATAAACAAAATGACGGAGGAATGCAAGTCGTAAAGCATTCCTCCGTCATTTTGTTTATTGCATTTATTGCTTTTTTATTCGTCTTCTTGTTCAACTGTGAGGTTCATTTCTTTGATACACGATATTCCTGTATAAGTCTGAACAGGCAGTTCCCCACGTAACGCACCGAGTGCATTGAAAGCCAACGACTTCATTTCGTTTTCACCAGGTATGACAATGACTGGAGCCAAATATTCAACCTGTTTCTTGATTCCGTCAACACAGTATTTGCTGTGCGCTATGCCACCTGTCAGTATTATTGCGTCAACATTCCCCATGAGTGCAACATACATAGCTCCTATTTGTTTTGCTACGGTATACAGCATTGCCTCTACAAGAGTGCGGTACGGTTCCTCGCCGTTTTCCGCCTTACTGTCGATAGTTATCATGTCGTTAGTACCCAGATAAGCCACAAGTCCGCCATGCCCATGAATCATCTTTTTTATCTCTCTTATGTCATACTTGCCACTGAAACATAACTTTACTAAAGCTTCTGAAGGCAGAGTACCGGCACGTTCCGGTGATATCGGTCCTTCGCCGTTGAGTGCATTGTTCACGTCTATTACTTTTCCTTTACGGTGTGCCCCCACAGAAATACCTCCACCGAGATGAGCCACGATAAGATTCAAATCATCATATTTTTTTCCTATCGATGCTGCATATTGCCGTGATACTGCTTTTTGATTTAGAGCATGGAAAATAGATTCGCGTCTTATTCCAGGTATGCCGCTGATTCTTGCTCTCGTGTCAAATTCATCAACAACGACAGGGTCGGCAATATATGCCGGACAGTTACACTGCTTTGCTATTTCGTCGGCAATCAGTGCCCCTAAGTTGCATGCGTGCTCATGGGTGGCATTGAGCAAGTCTTGTTTCATCTTGTTGTTCACCAAATAAACTCCGCCTTTAAGTGGGCATAATAATCCGCCACGCCCTATAACCGCATCAAATTTTATCTCTATGCCTTCTTCCTTCAACCGCTTGATGATAAAATCCCTTCTGTATTCATATTGGTCTATAATGCGATGAAATTTTGCCAATTCGTCTAATGGTAAATGCGCACCACCAGTCCATACAGGTTTGTCATCTTCGTATATGGCAAGTTTAGTCGATGTGGAACCAGGGTTTATTACAAGTATTTTCATTATCTTATAGCTTTTATTCTCTTAATGTTAGGCTTTGATATTGTGGGGCTATCTTCTTTCAGTGATAGTGTTGCATTCTATCCCTTGTGCGAGAGACATGCAAGTGCAAGACTGTTGAATTTTGATTCTCCGCTGTCGGCTCTCGATGCCACTACTATAGGGGCTGTTGTGCCGTAGAGCATCCCGGCAGTTTCTGCATTTGCAAACAATGTTATAGTCTTATAGAACACGTTTCCTGACTCTATATTTGGGAATATCAGTGCATCGGCATTCCCAACTACAGGCGACGATATACCTTTTAAGTCACCACTTTCAGCATCACATGCCGTCTTTACATCCATAGGACCGTCAACTTCCACATTTCCGTATTTCCCCTCTTTAGCATTTTGCTTCAGAATTTCGTAACTCAAGGTGTGTGGAAATTTTTCGTTAACTTTCTCTGTGCAGTGGATTAACGCAATGTGTGGACATTCGATATTAAGCTTTTTGCACACTTCAACTTGGTATCTCAGTATGGCGTCAAATTGTTCTGTTGTAGGTTTTGGTATTACGGCAGCATCCGAGAAAACAAGCAGTTTTTTGTATGATGGTATTTGTGCCACTGTCACGTGTGTCATCACATTGCCTTTTTCAAGCAATCCGTGCTCTTTGTTCAACACAGCTCTCAGCAAATTGTCTGTATTTAAAGTGCCTTTCATTAAGACATCAGCTTTTCCCTCTCTAACAAGATGAACAGCCATAACCGCTGCTTCATCCGTACTGTCGGTGCTGAATATATCCACGTGTTCCGGATATTTTTCTGCCAGTTCATCAACGAATGCAGCTTTTACACCCCCTGTAACAAGCAGGAAGTCGGCTATTCCTTCTTTCAAACTTCTCCTTATCACATATTCTGTGTGTGAATCATTAGGACAAACCAATGCTACTCTCTTTCTGCTCTTTAATGAGCGAAGTGCGCTGATCAGCGTGCTGAAACTTTGAGTCGGTTGCATATTTAAATAGTTTTTAATATTAAATTCCCTTTTATAGAAAGTTCTGCTTATATATTTTTTGCTCACTTCCCTATATTTTTGTGCAAAAATACATCAAACAACTTTCTTGACAAAGTATTATTACACATTTCTTTGCTTAATGTGCAAAATATTGGAAAAAACGTATATAAAACATGATAAAAGGAACACTTTTGATGTTTCAGTTAGTAAGTAAGTACGGCTTATATGTATGCTTGCACTCGCAAAAACACTTTCAGCTAATTCTAAAAATGTGTACAGGAAGTGTATAAAATGTATGTCAACTTACATTCTTTTAATATCAGTGTACTTTTGTGTCAAAAATAGTTTTCATATTATCTGCAGAATTCTATAAATATGTAGTTTCAATAGCCATACAGTAAAAAAAACTGTATACTGCACTTATGCTAAGCGTGCCGTATACAGTTCGCATAGTGGGCTTATACGTTCTATAAGCCGTTAGCTTAATGTTGCTAAGCTTGCCGTAAAATGTTGCGTCATGCATCATATTCCGTTTTGTCGTCGATACCAGCCTCACGCAGAGCTTCCTTTCGCTCAACACATGTGCCACATTTTCCGCAATGCTTGTTTCCACCCTTATAGCAAGACCATGTTTCGGTGTAGTCTATACCAAGTTCCTTGCCGTGTCTTGCTATTTCTCCTTTCGTTATATTTGTATATGGTGCCAACACCGTTACTCCATTATAAGAGCCAGCCTTTGTAGCATCGCTCATTGATGATATAAATTCCGGCCTACAGTCGGGGTAAATGGCATGGTCGCCACCGTGATTGGCAATCATCACATGGCTCAAGTTGTTGCTTTCGGCTATTCCTGCTGCAATTGCAAGCATTATACCGTTGCGAAAGGGAACAACGGTGGATTTCATGTTCTTGTCTTCGTAGTGCCCCTCTGGAATAGCATCGGCACCGCTCAGCAAGCTACTCTTGAAATATTTGTGCATGAAGTCAAGCGGTATCGTTATATGCTTTATTCCCAGTCTTTTGCAATGCATCTTTGCAAATGGAATCTCTTTTGAATTATGATTGCTGCCATAGTCAAAAGAGATGCCAAGTGCGATGCGGTCTTTATATTCGTAGAGCAGCGTCACGCTGTCCATGCCGCCGCTCACGATTATTATGGAATCTTTCATTATGCTTTAGGCTTATTTCGCAGCAATGCATTCAACCTCTACGAGAGCACCCTTTGGAAGGTCTTTTACGGCAAATGCAGAGCGTGCAGGAAATGGCTCATTGAAGAATTCTGCATAAACATCGTTCATCTCTCCAAAATATTTGATGTCGGCAAGCATTACAGATGTCTTTACCACGTTATTCAAGTCAAGTCCAGCAGTGCGTAAAATCTCTCTTGCATTAGTCAGAGCCTGACGAGTCTGTTCCTTTATGCCACCTTCTACGAATTCTCCCGTTGCAGGATTGATAGGAATCTGACCTGATGCGAATACAAAACCGTTAACTTCGATTGCCTGGCTGTAAGGTCCGATGGCTGCAGGAGCCTTTTCTGTTTTAATTGCTTTCATAATTTTAGCGTTTAATATAATAATAATGTGTGTACCCCATTTGGGGTGGGGTTAATAAAATACTTAATTGAATACAAAGGTAGCTTTTTTATTTTATATGGCAAATATTTGATTGTGAAAAGAACTTATTGTTGCATTTTTGTTTAAAAATGCTCTTTGTGTTTGCTTTTTGTCAACAAAGAAGTTGTGTATGCGAACAATAATTATTAATTTTGCAATTCATAATAAAAAGAAACAACCGTAATCAGAAAGGTATATGAAGGTATTGAAATTTGGAGGAACCTCAGTTGGTTCTGTTGAAAGCATATTGAACTTGAAGAAAATCGTTGAGAGTCAGAATGAACCGCTGATTGTTGTGGTCAGTGCTCTTGGTGGAATTACAGACAAGCTCATTGTTACATCAAAGATGGCGCTTGACGGTGACAAGGCATATAAAGCAGAGTTTGAGGCTATGATAAAGCGTCATCACGACATGATTGACACTATTATCACAGACAGCGAAAAACATGATAGCTTGACGAGGGTTGTTGACAATCTTTTTGAGGAGCTGCGCTCTATATATTACGGTGTGTTTTTGATTCATGATTTGAGTGACAAAATTCTTTCTGCCATCGTTAGTTATGGTGAAAGACTGAGTAGCCATATTGTTGCAGCTCTTGTGGACAACGCCAAGAGATACAATTCGCGCGATTTTATAAAAACCGTGCACAAGCATGGAAAGAATATACTTGACAGTGAGTTGACGGAGAAGCTCGTGGTTGAAACTTTCAAAGACAGGAAAAAAACAGCAGTTGTTCCAGGCTTTATAAGCTCAGATAGGGATACAGACGAGATAACGAATCTTGGACGTGGAGGAAGCGATTATACGGCATCAATCATTGCAGCTGCATTGAATGCTGATGTGCTTGAGATATGGACAGACGTTGACGGATTTATGACTGCCGACCCAAGAGTAATACCTACGGCATATCCTATAAACGAATTGAGTTATGTGGAAGCCATGGAGCTTTGCAACTTTGGGGCGAAAGTGGTTTATCCTCCTACGATATATCCAGTATGCGTAAAGAACATACCTATAAAGGTTAAGAACACATTCAACCCAGAATACCCAGGAACAACGATAAAAAGTCATATAGAGAATGATGCAAAACCTATCAAGGGAATTTCAAGCATAAAGGGAACTACACTTATCACCGTTACAGGACTCTCTATGGTGGGTGTGATAGGTGTGAACCGCAGAATATTCACGGCTCTTGCCGATGAGGGAATTTCCGTGTTTATGGTGTCGCAGGCATCATCAGAAAATTCAACATCAATAGGAGTGAGGGATGTTGATGCCAAGGAGGCTGTTGATGTGTTGAACCGGGAATTTGCAAAGGAAATAAAGACTGGGGCAATGTTCCCGATGCATGCAGAGAGCGGACTTGCCACTGTTGCTATCGTTGGCGAGAACATGAAGCATACGCCAGGTATCGCAGGAAAACTTTTCGGTGCGTTGGGCAGAAGTGGTATTAGCGTGATTGCATGTGCACAGGGTGCTTCGGAAACAAATATTTCTTTTGTCGTAGACTCTAAGTATCTCAGAAAATCACTCAATGTGATACACGATTCCTTCTTTCTTAGCGAATACAAGGTGCTTAACCTGTTTATTTGTGGAGTTGGAACTGTTGGTGGAAATCTGATAGAGCAGATAAAGACACAGTATGCAGAGTTGATGCGCACACAGCGTCTACAGCTTAATGTGGTTGGGATAGCCTCAAGTCATAATGCAATTTTCAACCGTGACGGCATTGACCTTGACAACTATAAAGATTTGCTTAAAGCCTCAGAGCCGAGCGATACGGAACATCTGAAAAAAGAGATTATCGGCATGAATATCTTCAACAGCGTTTTTGTGGACTGTACGGCAAGCAACGATATTGCTGCTATATACCAAGAACTTATCGAGCATAACATATCTGTTGTTGCAGCTAACAAGGTTGCTGCATCCGGTGATTACAACAGCTATGCGAAACTCAAGACAACGGCGCTGGCAAGAGGAGTGAAATTCTTGTTCGAGACAAATGTCGGTGCAGGGCTTCCTATTATCGGTACCATTAACGACTTGCGTAATTCGGGTGATAAAATACTTAAAATAGAGGCTGTACTAAGTGGTACCTTAAACTTTATATTTAATGAGATATCTGCTGATGTCCCATTCTCGGAAACAGTGAAACGTGCCAAAGAACAGGGGTACAGCGAGCCAGACCCACGTATAGACTTGAGCGGAAAGGACGTTATAAGAAAGCTTGTGATACTGACGAGAGAGGCTGGATATAAGGTGGAACAGGAAGATGTTGAGAAACACCTGTTTATACCTTCTGAATTTTTCAGTGGGTCTATTGAAGACTTTTGGAAAAACTTGCCAACCCTCGACGCTGATTTCGAAGAAAAGCGCAAGGAGCTTGAAAAAAACAAAAAGCGTTGGAGATTCGTTGCAAAGATGGATCACGGAAAAACAAGCGTTTCTCTCGAAGCTGTGGACCCTCACCATCCATTCTATATGCTTGAAGGTTCAAACAATATTGTGCTGCTGACAACAGAGCGTTATCGTGAGTTCCCGATGCTTATCCAAGGATATGGAGCTGGAGCAGGTGTTACTGCTGCTGGAGTATTCGCAAATATAATGTCGATAGCCAATATTTAATATAGGTAACAAATAACACAAATACAATAATTATGAAACATCTGGTTATTTTGGGAGACGGCATGGCAGATCATCCTGTTGAAAGACTTGGAGGCAAGACGCCTTTGCAGTACTCCAGAACACCATATATGGATAAGCTTGCAGGAATGGGACGCTGCGGAAGGCTTATTACCATTCCCGACGGCTTCCATCCTGGCAGTGAGGTAGCTAACAGTTCAATACTGGGATACAACCAAAATAAAGTGTATGAAGGAAGAGGACCACTTGAGGCTGCGAGTATAGGATATGAAATGCAACCTGGCGACCTCGCGATGCGCTGCAACATAATCAGCATTGAAAATGGTAAGATAAAGAATCATCATGGTGGGCACCTAACTACCGATGAGGCTACCGTGTTGATAAAATATCTTGATGAAGAGCTCGGCAATGAACGCGTAAAGTTCATACCGGGTATTCAATACAGACACTTGATAGTGGTGAAAGGAGGTAACAAGCATATTGTTTGTGCACCGCCACACGATTTCCCGAATGGAAAGTGGAAAGAGTTGCTCGTAAGGGCTGACGGTGATTATGTGCCGAATGAGGATGAAGAGACATATATTGATGCAAACGGCAAAACATGTGCAAGAATGACTGCTGCTGAAACTGCTCAGCTATTGAATAAAATGATTGAAAAATCGCAGAAACTTCTTGGTGGTCATCCTTTTAACAAAATGCGCTCACAGAAAGGTATGGATCTTGCCAACTCTATATGGCCATGGGGTGGTGGGTATAGACCATCAATGGAGGTTTTCAGTAAAATGTATCCGGAGGTAAAATCTGGAGCTGTTATTTCTGCTGTTGACCTTATACGCGGAATAGGTCATTATGCAGGATTCAGAAATATCGTTGTGGATGGAGCGACCGGACTGTTTGATACAAATTATGAGGGTAAGGCGAAAGCAGCATTAGATGCACTTCATACGGATGATTTTGTATTTCTTCATGTGGAGGCAAGTGATGAAGCCGGGCATGACGGAAACCTTGACTTGAAAATCAAAACAATAGAAAATCTTGACCACAGGATTATAGAACCTATATTCAAGGAAATTTCTACATGGAACGAGCCTGTGAGTATAGCCGTGTTGCCAGATCATCCAACTCCTGTTGAGTTGCGCACACATGTAAATGAACCTGTTCCTTTTCTTATATATTATCCAGGCATTTTGGCTGATGACGTAGAGGCGTTTGACGAACAGAGTTGCGTTTCTGGTGGGTATGGACTGCTCAAACTGCAGCAATTCATGCATACTTTCATGAATGGACATAAAGGTACAGAATAAGATATAATTGCATACGAAACAGCAAGTAAACAATAAAACTTATGAAATATTACAGCACAAACTTAAAAGCTCCTTTAGCCTCGTTGAACGAAGCTGTTGTCAAAGGACTGGCATCGGATAGTGGGTTGTTCATGCCGGAATACCTGTATAAACTGCCAAAGGATTTTTATGACAATATTCAGAATATGCCTTTCAACGAGATTGCAAAAACTGTTGCTTTTGCATTCTTCGGCGAAGATGTGGAAAGGGATGCATTGGATAATATTGTTGATGATACGTTGCAGTTTGACTGTCCTGTGGTTAATGTGAAAGACAATATATATAGTTTGGAGCTTTTCCATGGACCTACTTTAGCTTTCAAAGATGTGGGTGGGCGATTTATGGCTCGATTATCGCAGTATTTTATCAGCAAAAACGGCGAAAAGAACGTGAATGTACTTGTTGCGACGAGTGGTGACACGGGGTCTGCCATTGCAAATGGTTTCCTTGGAGTTGACGGAATACATGTGTATGTGCTTTATCCGAAAGGAAAAGTAAGCAAGATACAGGAGAGCCAGTTTACAACTCTCGGCAAGAATATTACCGCCATAGAAGTTGATGGAGTATTTGATGATTGCCAAGCCCTTGTTAAGAAGGCATTTATGGATGCAGACCTTAACAGACAGATGAAACTCACATCTGCAAATTCTATAAACGTAGCAAGATTCTTGCCACAGTCATTTTATTATTTCAATGCCTATGCCAGAATGAAAGAAGCAGGGAGGGCAGACGATCTTGTAGTGTGTGTGCCGTGTGGAAACTTTGGCAATATAACGGCAGGTCTGTTTGCACGTGAAATGGGGTTGCCTATAAAGCGCTTTATTGCTGCCAACAATGCAAATGATGTATTCTACAAATATCTTGAAACAGGTGAATATTTGCCGGCATTGAGTGTGCAGACCATAGCCAATGCAATGGATGTGGGTAATCCAAGTAATTTTGCAAGAATACTTGATATGTATGATGGAAGTGTGGACAAAATTAGGGAAGTTGTGAGCGGTGCAACGTATGCTGATGATGAAATATATGCCACAATGAAGTCATGTTATGATGAAACCGGCTATATTCTTGACCCGCATGGTGCATGTGCTTATAGAGCCTTGGTTGATGGATTAGGAGAAGGAGAAACAGGTGTGTTCTTGGAAACTGCACATCCTGCCAAGTTCGTGGAAACTGTGAAGTGTGCTATCAATACAGATGTTGAGATTCCCGAACGTCTTTCTGCATTTATGCAAGGCCAGAAGAAGACTGTTGAGATGCATGCGGATTTTGATGAGTTCAAGGCATTTCTGCTTCAGAGACAATAATAATATACAATAAAAGTCCATGAAAATCATGGACTTTTATTTTTCCGGATTTGTTTATATGTAATTATTTGTTTAATGCAAAGAATGTGCCGTTGTTGATAGCCATTTTTACTTGGTACAATCCTGCTTCATCAGGCTTTACATTCATTTTTTCTCCGTTAGGTAAGCATGCCTGTATAGTTCCGTCTTCATTAAAGCGGAATAATTCCTGAACAGCTCCATTGTGTTTGAAGTTCCAGCTTTTTTCTTTTTTGTTGTATACGAGATATGATATTTCTCCTTCAGGTGATTTTATTTCATATCCGTTCCTAAGAGTCTTAACGGCATACATACGTCCATCTTTTCCTCTTACATTCTGGGTTTCTCCAACTTTTGCTATTAGTTTGTTGCCAGTCCAAAACTCAACAGTATTTAAAACGAACAAGTCTGCTACACCACATACAGCATAAGCCGGACTGATAACAAGAAACACCAATTCGTTTAGGAACTTGCAGCTGCTCAGCTTCTTATTCCAATTTAAAACGCTGTTTGTCAGTCCAAAAGAACCTATGCATGAACTTAGTGTTACTGCACCTAATGTCATGGCAATTACGGAGTTTGTTGCAAATCTTCTCATTTTCGATAATATTAAATTGTTTTTAATTAGGATATCGTTGGCAAAGATAATGAAAAGATACGTATTAATTTCATTTCTTATATGCATATTATATTTTATTTATGCTTAAAAATGAAAATTCATGTCCACACCAACTTGCATTGGCATGCCTCGTTGTGCCAAATACATAGTTTTTCCTGTTGCACTGTTTTTAAACGCAAAGGTATTGTATTTCGTTGCCGTTATGTTTCTTCCCCATAATGATATGCTCATGTTCTTTAGGTTTATATCAGCATGTGCTCCTACTATGGCATAAAAGTTTTGGCAGAAAGTATTTGCTTCATCCCAGTAGGTTTTTCCTTGAGCTGTAGTATTTGCGCCAATGACGACTGATTTTATATAGTTGTGCTTGAATGGTACGGTCCAATTTGCAGCAATGCTCATCGTGTGTTTAGGGATATATGGAATATCGTTTTTGGAGTAATCCTTTGTGTTGTCGCCATTATTCTCCGTATAGTTGTCGAATATAGAACGTGTATAGTTGTATGTTGCGTTCCATGACAGCCTGTTGTCTATAGCCTTTCCGCTTACGGCAGCCTCAAAACCGCAACTGTGGCTTCTACCTGTATTTATCATCATTCTGCCATATCCATATTTGTCTGCCATTACAGAAAGCTGCTGATTGCGAATCTTTATGTAATATGTAGATATATCTGCATGGACGGAATTGCCAAATAGGTTGAGATGGGCACCGAGCTCGTAATTCCAACTGAACTCAGGCTTGTATGATATTGTGGAATTTATATTGGCATAGTCTTCGTTGCTATGTGGTACGTCATAGTTTCCAGCCATGGCAGCTTTTCTGTTTGCTTGCAGTTCGGATTGCAGAATATCCGAGAACATCTGTATGTTGTATCCTCCAGATCTGTATCCTTTGTTCACTAAAGCATAAATATTACTCCCGTTGTTTATCTTCCAAGTAAATCCCAATTTTGGTAGCACTTGGTTAAAGCTATTGCATTGGCTGTTGTTGAGAATTGAACGAATCGTGCTTGACATGCTTTGTCCCATTGCGCTGACCGACATGCTCATTTCTGCACTTGTTGAATATTCTATTTTAGAATGACTGTAATCATATCTAAGTCCTATTATCATTACAAGCTTTTCGGTTATATCAAGTGATGACTCGTGAAATACTCCAATATTGAATTGAGGTGTATGAAATAGTCCTGGTACCGACATATCGATACCGTCAACTTTTATGAATCCATGAGCTGCACTTTCAATAGTGTTTGCCAAGTTTGATTTGAAATCGCTGTCAAAGAAGACCGGAGCATCAGTGTGTTGCCATTGATATGAACAGAAAGCTCCTGTGGTGTAATTCCATTTTCTGTTATTATGCTTTACTGTAAATTCTTGTGTGATGCCGTTTTGCAGTTGTTCCTGTAGCAAATGCATATAGTCAAGAGATGTGTAATCTTGGTCCATGTGCATTTTGTCTTTCAGAAATTGATAACTTGTTGTAGAATTTATTGTCGTTTCTGATGATGTGTATTTAAGATTCATCACAGAATTTAGCATGTTTCTGCGGTAGCTGCTTTCTCTGTTGCTCTTTGGCGATGCCGTTACATCACTGTTTATGTCATATTCTCCATACGCAAATCCGTTTTGGTTTATGTATTGGTAGTCTGTCATCCAATCTATGTCCCATTTGTCTGAAAGCATTTTAACTAATCTCAGTCTGCCTCCAGTCTCATTATAAAGGTCAGCATGTTTTCCTGTTGTCGTGTTTCGAAAGAACCCATTTTGTCCACTATAAAACGCAGCTACTGAAATAGCTGTTTTCTCGTTGATTTTGTTATATGTGGCAACTTCAGCGTTTCTGTATAATTTATTTCCAATACTGAGCTTTATATCAGTTCCTTTGTATGTCATTGGATTTTTAGAATATAGGCGAAGTAAGCCTCCTTCTGTATTCATTCCGTATAGCGTGCCTTGTGGACCTCGGAGGACATCAACTCTTCCTATTTGATAAAAATGCATATTATATGCACTTTTGCTCAATATAGGCATTCCGTCAAGATAAACTCCCACAGCCGGATTGTTTACTCTTGAGCCAATACCTCTCATATAAATGGTTGAAGTTAGTCTGGAACCATAAGATGGCATTTGCAATGACGGAACGTAATTTGCCAAATCATGAATGTCGCGTATTTCAAGTTGGGCAAATTGTGTAGATGTAAAAATGCTTGATGCTATTGGCTGTTTACGAAGAATTTTATTTTCTTTAGGTTGTGATACAATGAAGACCTCATCAAGATTAAATACCTTCGAAGTGTCGGCAATACTGTTTTCATGTATTGCCGCTTTTGCTGATGTTGGTATTTTTTTTTCAATTGTAGCAGCTGTTACTGTTGTATTTGCGAGAAATCCAAAGCTTATAGCTATTTGTAATATATTATAATTTTTCATGAGTGCAAAGTTACTCATGTTTTTATTACCGGGCAATCATAATATATTTGGATTTTTATTCGTTTAGCGTTCCGCAGTTTGGACAAATTCCTTTATTGTGCATCCTTGTTCCACATTTACCGCAAATGTACGGCATTCTTGAATACTTGAAATAGCGTTTTATTGAAAAATAATAGAATGCAATCAGTAGTGGATAACCGATATAATATAATGTTGTTAGGCTGAATATTATATAGGATAATGCACATAATCCGCATAGTCCGCAGAGATAAAGTATGGCATCTCCAAACGGAAGAATACGTCTGACCTCATCAATTGTTGCTATAGATATGATAAGCATTGCCCAAATCGAGGCAAGAAATATGGCAAGCAGTGGTGATACGGAAAATGGATTAAGAGTAGGGTGAAAATAAAAGTTGTGCCATGTTTCTGCTGCAAATAATTGCATACTTGCATAAAATGACGCCGATGTCGCCACAATCAGTGTCAGTAGGGTGGGATAGAATGAGTTTACATCGTTGAATATAACTATTTTAGCATTTCTGCTGAATATCTTTTTGAATAGATATGCAACGGAAATGATACTGATAATTATGAAAGTGATAAGAATATGTGTGTCGGAGAATGTGGATATGAATTTTGATATAGGATCATCAGGCACAACTTTGGGCAGAAGATTCTTTTCTCTTATCCATCCAAATGTATATTGGTCGCGTGCCAACTGTATCCAAACGGAGTCGACAGGATCAGACGATAATATCCGTATGTCTGCAACGGCAACTCTGTCGCCACGGTGCATGCATACGGTATCCGTGTTCAACCCACTGAGAAACTCCTCTGGCTGTTCTTTAAGTAATACAAGAGAGTCTGGCTTTATTATGAAATTAAAGTTTTGAGAATAATGATGAGTATGGGCAAAAGATAACGAATCAAGTTGCTTTTGGCTATAAACAATTGTATCTTCATGTGATTTACTGCCGAATGTCTTTTTATAATAACATCCGGTCAGCAAAATACATGTGAGATATGAAATAAGAAAGAAAATCAAATTTCGTTTTGTCTTACCCATATTGTTCTTTTTTATTTGTCAGCATAAATGTTCATTTGGCAGTGAGCACAATCAAATTCGAGCTTGAATTCTTTTCCGTCGGCAAGTTGTAGCCTTAGTGGCTCTTTAAGCAGAACAGGCGTGTCTTTTCTTTTTTTACACATTCCCATCTCGTATCTGAGGCAATATCTGCATTGCATAATTAATGGCTTCACTGTTTTTTCTATTTCAAATGCAGGATGTATGTCTTTAACACCTTCTTTAATATAGAAATCTTTAGCGAGATGATTTGCTATGTTGTACATATATGGCAAAGGATAATTTGATGGCTTTACCATTTCTGCATTTTTGTGTATAGTATTAACTTCATCTTTGCTGTTGGCTGTCGCATTATGATGGCAGTTATGTTTGCTCATATTTGCATATAAAGTTTCTTCCAATTTTTCTATGCATTGTCTTCTGATGTCAGACAGAATACTGTTTGGTATGAACCATTGGAAGTCATTGGGATACAATATGATGTCCTTTGCCTCAAAGATGGTGTTGCCAAGTTTTGAAAGCTGTTTCTTTATATTGTCACTTTGTTGCTTATGTGCTTTGTCGAGCTTTAATTCTTTTTTTACTGACGTGTCTATCCCACGACCAGGAGCCTTCATTGTTATAGTAAGTTCAGCATCGTCAGCTTTGAGTGAAATCTCAATTTGAATTTTTCTCTGTCCGTCATTAGCATTCAGCATTTTTTCAAACTGCTGGTCACTGTTTCTATATAGGGCTGTTCCACGCTGCAAATTGTGTGGAATCTCTAATGGATACAGTCTGTTGCCTTCAACCTTGTTTATTCTGAATCCCTCAAGTTCATTGTTTTTGTTTATGAAACATAAACCGTCTCCATTGGAGAAAGTTGCTGTTCCGGCTACGTTGAATGAATTTCTTCGTATTTCTTTAACTTTTCCTACATATTCGCCCATAGCTTTTGGAGTGTAGAAAGAAGCCAAGTCCTTTTTTCTTCCGTCAAGGAAATATTCAGTGAATCCCCTGTTGAATGTTTTCTTTAGATTTGGCTCGAAAGAAATGTTACACACACCATCAGATGCTCTCCTATAGTAGCTCGGTCTGTTTGAAACTATATCGTTAAGCTGTTTACTATATGCTGCCGTAACATTCCTTACATAGTTTTCATCTTTTAGTCTGCCCTCTATTTTGAATGACGTTACACCTGCATCAGCAAGTCTTTCAAGCGAATTGATTCTGCACATATCTTTAAGTGATAGCAGATGTGAGTTTTCTGCAATTACATTTCTGTCAGCGTCTAACAGATTGAATTTCATGCGGCAGAATTGTGCGCATGCTCCTCTGTTGGCACTTCTGCCAAAGCAATACTCTGATGCATAGCACACACCGGAATAGCTGACGCATAAAGCGCCATGCACGAAGACCTCAAGCTCTGTATTGGGAACATCTTCATGAATATTACTTATTTCCTCAATAGAAAGTTCTCTTGCAAGAACAACACGTGAGAACCCCTGTTTGCTCAGCCATTTCACTTTTTCTGTGTCTCTGTTGTCTGTCTGTGTGCTTGCGTGCAATTCTACATGTTCTGGCAATTTTAGTTTTAGCAATCCCATGTCTTGCACAAGAATTGCATCAACTCCAATTTTTCCAAGTTTGTTAATCAATTCTTGTGTGTCATCAAGTTCACTATCATATATGATAGTATTTACCGTGACATATACTTTGCATCCGAAGCAATGTGCATATTCGCATAATTTTGCTATATCTTCGATGCTGTTGCCTACTGCTTGTCGTGCTCCGAATTTGTCTGCACCGATATAAACGGCATCGGCTCCACTGTTGATTGCAGCAATGCCACATTTCAAATCTTTTGCTGGTGCGAGTAATTCTAATTTGCGCATATATTTTGGTAATGCTATTTTATTTGATTAATGTCGTATGGCGTTTCTTGATAAACATAATAGTTAATCCAATTCATGAAAAACAGATTGGCATGTGCCCTCCATCTTACGATAGGATTATTGTTTGGATTGTCATCCTTATAATAGTTCTTTGGCATTTCAACATCGTTACGTTTGCCGATATCTCTCCGATATTCTTGGTCGAGAGTATTAGGTGAATACTCAAAATGCCCAGTTATAAAAAACTCTCTTCCGTTGTTTGCCATGACAATCCCCACACCGCTGTCTTCGGATTCAGCAATCAGATGTAGTCTGTTGTCTTTCAGTATGTCGTCCTTCTTTATTTCTGTATGTCTACTGTGTGGCATATAGAAAATGTCGTCAAAGCCTCTGAAAATAGGCAATAAAGGGTCAAGACAATGTTGCTTGAAAATTCCGAACATTTTCTTTGGTAGAGAATATTTTGGAATATTGTAGTGATAATAAAGACCGGCTTGTGCAGCCCAACAAATATATAATGTGCTTGTTACATGCGACTTTGCCCATTCAAATATATTTGTTATTTCCGCCCAATATCCTACTTCTTCATATTTATAGTTTTCAACAGGTGCACCTGTAATAATCATGCCGTCGAATTTTTCGCCTTTTATAATGTCAAAGTCTTTATAAAACATCATCATGTGTTCTATAGGTGTGTTCTTTGGTGTATGGCTTTTTAGCTTCATAAACGTAATGTCTATCTGCAGAGGAGTATTTGAAAGTAATCTTATAAGATCTGTTTCTGTAGTGATTTTTAAAGGCATTAGGTTTAGTATTATGATTTTAAGTGGTCGGATATCCTGCGTATGTGCACGTGAATCATCCATCACAAAGATATTCTCTTTTTTCAGAATATCAATAGCTGGTAATTTATCTGGAATTCTTAATGGCATTTTATATATTTTTTTATTATGTGCAAATATAACACTTTCTATTATTAAAAGCAAATATTATTAATGTTTTATGTGTAAAGTTTATTTGGGTCAATGTATAGTTCGTTTATAATAAAAACGAGGCATCTACTTTTTAGAGAAGTAGATGCCTCGTTTTATTTCATGATTTATGATATCTTTCCTTTTTTTTTATTTAGCGTATGCTATTGAACGGGTTTCTCTTATAACTGTAATCTTTACCTGTCCAGGATATGTCATTTCATTTTGAATCTTTGTCGCAATTTCATTAGAAAGAGCCTCTGATTCTTTGTCGTCCATCTTGTCTGCACCAACGATTACGCGCAGTTCGCGTCCTGCTTGTATTGCGTAAGTCTTTGTTACACCAGGATAGCTCATGGCAATAGCCTCAAGGTCGTTCAGACGTTTGATGTATGCCTCTACGATTTCACGTCGAGCTCCTGGACGCGCTCCAGAGATTGCATCACATACCTGTACAATAGGTGCAAGAAGAGTGTTCATTTCCATCTCGTCATGGTGTGCTCCAATTGCGTTGCATATATCTGGCTTTTCTTTGTATTTTTCTGCAATTTTAGCACCATATAATGCATGTGGCAATTCGCTTTCTTCATCAGGCACTTTTCCTATATCGTGCAATAATCCTGCACGTTTCGCCTTTTTAGGATTAAGCCCAAGTTCTGCAGCCATAACAGCGCAAAGATTTGCGGTCTCTCTTGCATGCTGCAACAAATTCTGACCGTAAGATGAGCGGTATTTCATTTTGCCGACTATTCTTATCAATTCAGGATGCAGTCCGTGTATGCCAAGGTCTATGGCTGTTCTTTTTCCTGTTTCTATAATCTCGTTGTCAAGTTGTTTCTTGACCTTCGCAACAACCTCTTCTATACGTGCCGGATGAATTCTACCGTCAGCCACAAGTTGATGAAGAGCCAATCGGCATACTTCGCGACGTATAGGATCGAATGCTGATATAACAATAGCCTCAGGAGTGTCGTCTACAACAATTTCAACTCCAGTAGCAGCTTCAAGTGCGCGTATGTTTCGTCCTTCTCTTCCGATAATACGTCCCTTCACCTCATCATTGTCAATATGGAACACGCTGACAGAATTTTCAATTGCAGTTTCTGTAGCGACACGCTGTATTGTTTGTATCACAATTTTTTTAGCCTGAGAATTTGCATTTAACTTAGCTTCATCCATAATTTCGTTTATGTAGCTTGCTGCTGCTGTGCGTGCTTCATCTTTCATGCTTTCAACAAGTCTTGCCTTAGCTTCGTCTGCGCTTAGTCCCGATAGTTCTTCAAGTTTCTCGCGCTCCTTTTGCTGCATTTTCTCAAGCTCTTCATTCTTTAGCTGTAGAAGTTTTTTCTCGTTGTCAACGCGCTGCTGTTGTTGCTCTACATCCTGTTTGCGTTTTGCAACATCTTCCTGACGTTGGTTAAGGTTAAGCTCGCGCTGCCTTAACTTGTTTTCACTTTGCTGTATCTTTTGGTTTCGGCTTTGAATTTCCTTTTCCAACTCAGCTTTCTTGTTTAAGAACTTTTCCTTAACTTCAAGTAGTTTCTTCTCTTTTAAAACTTCTGCATCTTTTTGAGCAGTATCCATTAAGGCTTTGTATTTTCCGTTAATTACATATCGGAAAACGAAATATCCGCATAGTCCGCCTACAACCAAGGCTACTACAGCGATTACTGATTCTATCATTTATATTTGTTTTTAGGTTAAACGTTTCACGTTGCGTGTATATACTTCTGATAGAATGGTAAATATGAGAGTTTTTATTCTTTAAGAATCTCTTCTATTTCAGATGTGACTTGTGAGAGAATTTTTTTTACAGGTGCTGTATCATTTCTTGATTTTTCCACCTCGTAGTTGTAAGCTATGTCGATAAGGGCCATATACAGAATCTCCCTGTCGCTTTTCTTTCCTTTAAATACTTCAGAATAAGCGTTTACAGCCTCGTTTATATCCTTGGCTGCTTCTCGATACATATATTCATCTTCCCTGTCTATTACAACAGGCATGTCTGTGTCGTATATATGTAATCTAATATGTAGCTTTTCGTTTTCTCCTGCCATCACTCATGTTATTTTCCACTCAACAGTGTAATACACTTGTTTACATCGCGAATCATGGAAGCTATCTTTTTCTTTGATTCTTCAATGTCGCCATTTGACACTTCGACAATCCGCGCTGCTTTTAAACTCTTGTAATCATTCTGAATCTGTTCGAGCTGTTCTTTGAGCTGTTTAATTTCGTTGTCACGAGCATCCACCATTGCATAGAGCTCCTCATTCTCCTTTTTAATGTCTTTGTATTGGAGAATCATTTGCCTTACCCTTGTGGTAAACAGTGTCAATATATTGTCGTTTTCGGTCATCAGAATTAATTTTGCGACAAATTTAAACTAATTTTATTAAATTACCAAATTATATTTGTCAAATAATAGGCTTAGTCCTCGTTTTTAGGAGCTTTTTCTTTCTTTGCAAGCATGACAACTTGGTAAACAAAGTCTGTTGTCCATTTTTTGCTAAACCCAAGTTTTTTGTCATATTGCCTTACTGCAACGGCAGCTTTCATCACGCTTGCATCACTATAGTCGTTCTTCTCAAAAATGTCGGATATTGTTTTTTCTGTCATTGTGTATATGGCTTTCTTGAAGATGGAAGGAAGTCTCAACTTGAATTTCATCAGATTGCCTGTGAGCATCATCAAATTCTGTGTGTAGTTCTGAAATTGCAACAGGTATACCTGAACGTCTTGTATCTTTGTGCAGTTCTTTCTTATGCTTTGGTCTATTTCTTTAAAGAACAAATCTTCTATACCATAAAGTTCTTTAAGCATTTTCTTGCATCTTGATTTTTCTCCTGTTCCTAATTTGTTGTTTACAGTAGGAACGTGCAACGTTGACTTGAACTGACGCAAGTCCGGTAGCGCTGCAAGGTTTGTTATTCCAACTTTTTCGGCAATTGCAGCCTGAAAATAAACACGTATAAGAGTCATGTAATCTTCCATGCCTCCTGATTTTGATTCCTCGTTATCTTTATGTCTAAAGAATTTGCTAAAAAATCCCATTATTAATGTATTTTATTGTTTCTTACTATAAATGTAATGCAAAAGTACTTCTTTTTAAGCGAATTTCAAAATAAAAATTGAATAATATAATTATTATTACTATCTTTGCATCCGCTATTCAGAGATGTACTATGTCATGTTCTTGAATAGTGCGAAAATAAAACTAGTTAAGAAAAAGAATAATTATAATTATTTGTAGAATGAAGGGAATAGTTTTAGCAGGCGGTTCAGGTACTCGCCTTTATCCTATTACAAAAGGTATTAGCAAGCAATTAATACCAATTTTTGATAAACCTATGATATATTATCCTATATCTGTACTAATGCTTGCTGGTATAAAGGATATTTTGATTATATCAACACCGTTTGATCTTCCAGGCTTTAAAAGACTGCTCGGTGATGGTTCTGATTTTGGTGTGAACTTTGAATATGCGGAACAACCTTCTCCAGATGGTTTGGCTCAAGCTTTTATTATAGGCGAGAAGTTTATTGGAGATGATGACGTGTGTCTTGTCCTTGGTGATAATATTTTCTATGGATCGGGCTTTTCCGGTTTGTTGAGACAGAGTGTGCAAACTGCAGAGAAAGAGAAAAAAGCTACAGTCTTTGGGTATTATGTTAATGACCCGGAAAGATATGGAGTTGCAGAGTTTGATGATAACGGCAATTGCTTGAGCATAGAGGAAAAGCCGGAGCATCCAAAGAGCAATTATGCTGTGGTCGGTTTGTACTTTTATCCTAACGATGTAGTGAAAATTGCAAAGAATATCAAACCAAGCACTCGCGGTGAGCTTGAGATAACTACAGTAAACCAGGAATATCTGAAGCGTGGTGACTTGAAGGTGCAGACTCTTCAGCGTGGATTTGCATGGCTTGATACAGGAACACATGACAGCTTGTCTGAGGCAAGTACATTTATTGAGGTCATAGAAAAGCGTCAGGGATTAAAAGTCGCATGCCTTGAAGAGATTGCTTATAAAAAAGGATGGATTGATGATGCAAAACTTGAAGAAGTAGCTCTTCCTATGACAAAGAATAACTATGGTAAGTATTTGATAAGTTTGATTAAAAAGTAAAAAGTAAATTATGACTGACATACAACAGAAAAATCTGTATTCGGTTGATGGTGGAGAAGAGCAAAGCTCGTTTGACTTGAAAAAAATATATTCCATTCTTGTCTTGAACTGGAAATGGTTTGTATTGTCAATTATTATATGTTTAGGATTCTCCTATCTTTATCTAAGATATAAGTCTCCTGTCTATTCTGCATCGGCAAAATTGCTTATAAAGGATGATGACAAGAAAAAAGCCTCTAAAGCAGCAGATGCTTTAGGCGGTATGGCTGATTTCGGTATCATAAGCAGCAATTATGGTGTAGACAATGAGATAGAAATTCTCAATACCACTACACTTGCATCTGAGGCAGTACGTGACTTGAAGTTATATGCTTCTTATTGGAAAAAAGGTAAAATCAAGGATGTTATCTTGTATAAAGATCAGCCGGTTAGTGTTGATATGGATGCTGCTCATTTGGAGCGTCTGAATATTCCTATGTCTTTGAGTATTGAAAAGGATGGAGGAAAATACAATATTACGGGTAAGTATTATGTTTCAATAGATGAAACTTCTTATAAAGGTCCATATAAAATAAAGCAGACTTTCAATACCATTCCTGCACAAATGAAAACAAAAGCTGGTATGGTATACTTTACCTTGAATCCACGTTCTCGCATGAAAGATGGAGATGTTGAAAAGGTTGTTCTCGTTTCTCCTAGAACTATAGCTGCACAATACAGTCATGCATTGTCTCTTGAACAGACAAGCAAGACTTCTTCAACAATAAATATGCAGATTACAGACAAGAATATAGATAGAGCTCTTGATTATCTGCGCCAATTGGTCGTTTGTTATAACCGCCAGGCTAATGAGGATAAAAATGAAATAGCTGTTCGTACAGAGGCATTTGTAAATGAACGTCTTGCAAAGATAAATTCAGAACTTAGTTCTACAGAGGGTGAGCTGGAAAGTTATAAAAAGCGCAACCGCCTTGTTGAACTTAAAGTTGATGCAAAGGAGAGTGTTTCCAACCTTTCTGCATACGAGCAGAAATTAGGTGAGGCAGCTACTCAGATTTCTCTTATTAATAGTTTGATACAGTTTGCACAGCGTCCTGGAAACAAATACCAGGTGTTGCCGTCTAATATAGGATTGCGTGACGAAGCCTCAATTTCTCTTATAAATGAATATAATAAGGTAGCATTAGAACGTAACCGTTTGCTGCGCACTGCTTCTGAATCATCTCCAGTTGTAGAGGAACTTACTTCTCAGTTGGTTGATATGAATTCAAGTATACGTATGGCTTTGAATCAGGCTAAGCGTAATCTTGAAATCCAGCGTGATGCTGTAGCTTCTCAGTACGGACAATATAGCAGTGAGGTTTCTCGCACTCCAGAACAAGAGAGAATCCTTACTCAAATAGGGCGTCAGCAAGAGGTTAAGTCAGGTCTGTATTTGATGTTGCTTCAGAAACGTGAGGAAAACTCAATATCTCTTGCAGCAACAGCCGATAAGGGAAAACTTATAGAATTGCCACAGTTTGATGGAAAAGTCAGTCCTAAGAGCAGCATGATACTGTTGATAGGTTTGGTGTTGGGTATCGCTTTGCCTTCACTTGTGCTTTATATCATCCAGTTCTTGCGTTATCGTATTGAAGGACATGATGATGTGGAATCATTGACAACTATTCCAATCATAGCAGATGTTGCTGTTGCAAATGATTCAGCAAAGACACGTGCAGACATTGTTGTTCATGAGAACCAAAACAACCAGATGGAAGAAATTTTCCGTTCAATGCGTACTAATCTGCAATTTATGCTGAAAGAGGGGGAGAAGGTTATAATGTTCACTTCATCAACTTCAGGAGAAGGAAAGACTTTCAATGCAGCTAACCTTGCCATTAGTTTTGCGTTGCTTGGCAAGAAGGTTGTTCTTGTTGGTCTTGATGTTCGTAAGCCTCGTCTTGCAGAGCTGTTTGAGATTGACAATCACCATACAGGTATTACCAATCTGCTTGTAAAGGACAATCCTTCGTGGGAAGATGTTAAGAAACAAATTCTACCGTCAGAAGTCAACAAAAATCTTGATTTGCTGATGGCTGGTCCTGTGCCACCAAACCCAGGTGAGATTATATCTCGTCCGTCTTTGCCTGAGGTGATAGAGCATCTGAAGGAACATTATGATTACGTTCTTATAGATACAGCACCTGTTGGACTTGTTACTGATACACTTCAGATAGGCAAGTATGCTAATGTCACAGTTTATATGTGTCGTGCAGACTACACTCCAAAGGCTAACTTTGCAATGATCAATCAGTTCCGTGACGAGAAGAAATTGCCGAATATGGCTATAGTAATTAACGGTATTGACATGTCGAAGAAAAAGTATGGCTACTACTATGGTGTTGGCAAATACGGAAGATATAGAAACTATGGCTCATACTCTAAGTATGGAAGCTATTCATCTTCATACGGTACTTATGGAAATAAGTATGGAACTGAAAATGACAACTCTCTTAAACTGAAATAAAGATGGTAATTGCTGTAGATTTCGATGGAACAATTGTTGAGCATAAATATCCGGAGATTGGTGAAGAAATACCATTCGCAACAGATACATTGAAGGCTTTGATAGCAGATCACCATAAACTTATATTATGGTCTGTGAGAGAAGGCAAGCTTCTTGAAGATGCGGTAGAGTGGTGTAGAGAGAGGGGAGTTGAGTTTTACGCTGTAAACAGAGATTACCCAGAAGAGAATGGTCAGGAAAGCAATAACCACTATAGTAGAAAATTAAAGGCGGATATGTTTATTGATGACCGAAATGTGGGTGGTTTGCCAGAGTGGGGAATTATCTATCAGATGGTGCGTACAGGCAAAAGCTACAGACGCATCTTGAAAGAGAGTCTTGTTAATAGCTTGAATCAACAGCCACCTAAGAAAAAACATTGGTGGTCAAGATAAACTTCCAATAAACAGGTAAAATGAGGCTGTGTCATTAATGATACAGTCTCATTTGCATAAATAAATGTATAAAATATTGTTTGCAATGATTAAATTGAATCATAAAACTATAACCGAGATATTAAGGTTTGGAATTACAGGAGTCTTGGCCACTGCAATTCATTATCTTGTGTACTATCTGCTGATGCTTGTCCTAAACACTTCGTTGGCTTTCACGTTAGGTTATTTGTTAAGTTTTGTGTTCAATTATTTTATGTCGGCAAAATTCACATTCCGAAAGAAAGCATCAGCAAAGAATGGCTTAGGTTTTTGTTGTGCGCATATATTTAACTATACGCTTCAAATTAGTTTGTTGAATGTTTTTTTGTGGTTTGGAATAAGTAAGGAATTAGCTCCTGTTCCTGTATACTGTATATCTATACCGGTAAATTTTCTGTTCGTAAGATTTGTATTCGATAAATTCTCCTGTAAGGATTAGTTTTTGTTGATATGTGTGTAAAAATTCTGGCAATGAGAACTAATTTCCACACATTACATTGTTGTTATGGAAATAATTCAATATATTTGCATTTCAAATAAAAGATAAGAGCATTGTAATGCTCGTTTTTCAGTATAACGATAAATAGCAGAAGAAATGTGCGGAATAGTAGGATATATTGGATATAGGGATGCATACCCAGTTTTGATAAGTGGACTTCACCGATTAGAATATCGTGGATACGATTCTGCCGGAGTTGCACTAATAACAGATTCTGGTAACATGAATGTGTATAAAGAGAAAGGCAAGGTGAGCAATTTGGAACAATTAGCTTCCACAAAAGATTGTTCGGGGCATATTGGTATTGCCCATACACGTTGGGCAACTCACGGTGAGCCTTCTCGTATCAACGCACATCCCCATGTATCTCAAAATGGTAGACTTGCTCTTGTACACAATGGAATAATCGAGAACTATGATAGCTTGAAGAAATTTCTAACTTCAAGAGGATATAGCTTTAAAAGTTCAACAGATACCGAAGTATTGGTACAACTAATACAATTTATTCAGGATGAGTATCATGAAGACCTTGAGAAATCAGTTATCTCTGCTTTGAACAGAGTTACTGGAGCATACGCTATTGCCGTGTTAGATAAAGATTGTCCAGACAAAATTGTTGTGGCTCGCAAGTCAAGTCCGCTTGTGATAGGCATCGGCGATGATTATAACGAATTTTTTATTGCTTCAGATGCTCTTCCGTTTGTGGAGTATACAAAAAAGATAATATATCTGAATGACGGTGAAGTGGCACTTCTCCGTTTACATCACAAGGTTGAAATTCATAACCTTGACAATGAAGACGTTGATCCCAAGATAAAAGATGTTGATGTAGACTTGAACAGTCTTGAAAAAGGAGGCTTCCCACATTTCATGCTTAAAGAAATATATGACCAGCCACGTTGTATCTCAGATTGTATGCGAGGACGCCTGTTGCCAGATGAGAAACGTATTGTTCTCAGTGCGATAAATCTTCATCGTGACCGTTTGCTTCGTGCAAAACGTTTTATTATTGTAGCTTGTGGAACATCATGGCATGCAGGTCTGATAGGAAAGCAACTCATTGAGCAATGGTGTGGTATACCGGTAGAAGTAGAATATGCTTCAGAGTTCAGATACCGCAATCCAGTTGTTCATCCGGACGATGTTGTGATAGCAATATCACAAAGTGGCGAAACAGCAGATACACTTGCTGCTTTTGAGCTTGCCAAACAAAAAGGCGCTTTATGCTTTGGGGTTGTCAACGTCGTTGGCTCAAGTATTGCAAGAGCTTCTGATACAGGTATTTATATACACGTTGGACCAGAGATTGGAGTCGCCTCAACAAAGGCGTTTACCGGTCAGGTTACAGTTTTAACGCTTTTTGCTTTGGCACTTGGACATGAGCTTGGCTTTATTTCTCAGAATGAATTTGAGAAATATATTGCAGAGATGGCTTTGATTCCAGATAAGATGAAATTGGTTTTGAAGCAAGATAACAAGATAAAGAAAATTGCTCGTTCTTTGACATACGCTCGCAATGCTTTGTATATGGGGCGTGGTTTTAATTATCCTGTGGCACTTGAAGGAGCGTTGAAGCTTAAAGAAATAAGCTATATTCATGCAGAAGGGTATCCGGCAGCAGAAATGAAACATGGTCCGATTGCACTTGTTGATGAAGATATGCCTGTGATTTTTGTTGCTACACACCATCAGCTGTATAAAAAGATATTAAGCAATATTCAAGAAGTAAAAGCAAGAAACGGCAGAATCCTTGCAATAGTAACAGAAGGTGACGAAGCTGTAAGGAAGATTGCAGAAGAGGTTATAGAGGTTCCGCCTACTTTGCCTGCTGTTGCACCTTTACTGTCTGTTTTGCCTCTGCAGTTACTTTCGTATCATGTAGCTGTGTTTAAAGGGCTTAATGTTGACCAACCAAGGAATCTTGCTAAATCAGTTACAGTAGAATAATTATATTCACGACATTTAATGTAAAGATGACAAAGAAAGATTTAAGAATAGTATTTATGGGCACACCAGAGTTTGCTGTTGGCACACTGCAAGCTCTGGTTGAAGGCGGATATAATGTAGTGGCAGTTGTAACCCAACCCGACAAGCCTGTTGGTAGACACCAAGACACACTTCAGCCACCAGCTGTAAAAGTCTATGCTCAGGAGCATAATCTTCCGGTACTACAGCCTGTTAAAATGAAAGACCCTGAGTTTGTTGATGTTTTGCGCAGTTATGAACCAGACTTACAGGTTGTCGTGGCATTCAGAATGCTGCCAGAGGTTGTTTGGGATATGCCGCGTTTCGGTACTTTTAATGTTCATGCCGCTTTATTGCCACAGTATCGTGGTGCAGCACCAATCAACTGGGCTGTAATAAACGGTGAGAAGCAAACCGGTGTAACTACATTTTTCCTTGATCATGATATAGACACCGGAAGGATAATAATGCAGAAGCCTTTCGACATTGCCGATGATTATAATGTTGAGGATGTGTATGACGGACTGATGAAACTTGGCGCTGATATTGCTATTGAAACTATAGACAAGATAATTGAAGGTGACGGTCATGTGGATACTCTTCCACAAGAGGATATGATAAAAACAGATACCGTGCTTCATAATGCTCCAAAGATTTTTAAGGAAACATGTAGGATAAATTGGAGTCAGAAAGCTAAGGCCGTGTATGATTTTGTTCGTGGCATGTCACCTTATCCAGGTGCTTGGACAGAGATAGAGGATGGGAAAGGAAAAAAATCCGTTTTGAAAATATACAAAACACAAATGACAGAATTTAAGAGCTCCGGAGCTATAGGGACTTTTTTTGTAGACAAAGATAAACTCTATGTCAACACTTCAGACTGTATGCTTCAGTTGCTGACCTTGCAGTTGAGTGGCAAGAAACGCATGGAAGCTCGCGACTTCCTTAACGGAATGAGGAATATTTTTGGTTATAAAATTGTTTTGTAAATAACATAAAATAAAAATAACGCAATGATACAAATATTTGTTCATTGCGTTATTTTTGTTTCGTTATTCTGCCGACATGTCTGCTACCATCTTTCTGTAAGTAGAATACAGGTGTGTTCTGCTTACGTACCCACGCAGTGTACCATCAGTTTCAAGAACAGGCAACATACCGGCATCCGTAGAGTCGAATCTTTTCATTACTTCCTCCATCGGGTCATTTACTCCCAACACACAAGCTGGCTGTGACATCAGTTGCTTTACCTTGAAATGATGGTAAAGCTCAGTCCTGAATATTATGTGTCTTAATTTCGACATGTCAATCTCACCAAGAAACTTTCCGCCATTGTCAAGCACCGGCAAAACATAGTTATGGCTGCGACTGATGGCATGCACAAGAGTGCCAAGATCCATATCCTCAGGAACATGGGCAACATTCTTGTCGATAACGCTGTCGATGTTCATCAGTGTAAGAACAGCTCTGTCGGTATGGTGGGTTATAAGCTTGCCTTCTCTTGCCAATCGCATTCCATATATGCTGTGTGGCTCAAATATTATTATGGTTAGATAAGCACAAATACTCACAATCATTAAAGGCATAAACATTTGATAGCCACCTGTAATTTCAGCTATCAGGAATGTGCCGGTGAGTGGGGCATGCATTACTCCAGCCATTACGGCAGCCATGCCTAAAAGCACAAAATTCTTTTCTGGCACGTAAACTCCAATGTCGTAGATGTTCCACAATCTTGCAAACAAGAATCCACCATAGGCTCCTATAAACAACGACGGTGCAAAGGTACCTCCACATCCTCCTCCGCCATTTGTGGCAGATGTGGCAAACACTTTTGTCAAGACTACCAATCCAACAAAGACAACAAGTAAATTGCTGTGTCCGTAGAACAGAGAACTGTTCATTATCTGATCCCAATCTGCCTGTGTCTTCCCATTCAGCAATATATTTATGCTGTGATAACCTTCACCATACAGAACTGGGAACAGGGCAATAAGCGTGCTAAGCATAATGCCACCTAATGCCAGTTTTGCATAAGGGTGTTCTTTTAGCTTTCCGAATACCCCCTCGCAAGCAGTCATAGTGCGCATGAAGTACAGGCTGATAAGTCCTCCGGTTATTCCCAAAAGTATATATGCTGGTACTCTTGAAAGATTCCACGAACCATCGACATGGAAATCAAACAAAGCTCCTCCAGACGAGAAAATATACGTGAAGCAAGCTGCCGTGACACTTGATATGAGGATAGGCAACAATGATGCCATTGTAAGGTCTATCATCAATACTTCAAGCGTAAATACCAATCCTGTTATCGGTGCTTTGAATATTCCGGCAATAGCTGCAGCAGCTCCACATCCAACCATAAGCATAAGCGTTTTGTTGTCCATCTTGAACAACTTTCCAAGATTGCTGCCGATAGCAGAACCTGTAAGCACGATAGGTGCCTCAGCTCCTACACTACCACCAAAACCGATTGTTATGGCTGACGCAATGACTGAACTCCAGCAGTTATGAGCTTTCAGACGGCTGTTCTTGCTGCTTATGGCATATAATATTCTTGTAATACCATGGCTAATGTTGTCTCTTACCAAATACTTTACGAATAACGATGTGATGAAAATTCCTACTACTGGATATATCAGGTACAGCCAGTTAAAACGGTCCACGGTAAATCCCGTCGTGAGCAGATGCTGTATTTCCTTTATGATAGTATGCAAAACACTCGCTGCTATTGCTACAAAGAATCCTACAGCAAAGCTTAGGATTAGGGTGAACTGTTTGTCGGAAATGTGTTTTTCCCGCCATTTTATCACGTCGTTAACAAGAGTCTCCTTGATATTCTTTTGCATTTTCTATAAAAACAGTATATATTTTCCTGCAACTTTTATCTTATTATTTTAACTTCTCCGTTTTCCGATAATTTGATTATGCTTGATGGGGTATGCGGCTTGTGTTCTTGTCTTCTCGACCAGCACACGTAGTCAACAGCATTCAGCAGTTCTTCTGATATGTCGCGATAGTTTTGAGCAGCAGGTTCTCCGCTTATATTTGCGCTCGTAGACACAATAGGCTTTTGAAAACGGTAACAAAGTTCCTTTGAAAACGCCTCCTTTGTTATTCTCATTGCTATACTTCCGTCTTCTGCAATAAGATTTGGTGCGAGATTCACGGCATTGTCAAGTATCACCGTTGTTGGCTTCTCTGCAAGTTCAAGTAAATCCCATGCTACGTCAGGCACATTTCTTACATATCTCTGCAGTCTGTTGTCAGAGTCTACAAGACAGATAAGAGCCTTGGAGTCGTCTCTGTGCTTAATATTATAGACCTTTGCCACAGCCTCTGCATTGGTGGCATCACAACCTATTCCCCATACCGTGTCTGTAGGGTAGAGGATAACTCCTCCTTTTTTCATTACCTCAATAGCATTCTTTATATCATCCTGTGTATTCATCTTTTTCTTTTTATTTTAATGCAGTTGCAAATATAGCGTATTTGATTTTTACTCAAAAATTAATTGCCGATAATTTCTGTTTTTTGCCGAATTATTGTTCTTTGTCATTTTTGCTTCCGTCACCATACAGATAATAATACCAGTAGGTATTTCCGTAAGATTTTCTTGCAAGATACTTCTTGCTTTTTTCATCAGGTGTTGTCTTCAGTATGGTTTGCAAATCAATGTAGTCAGCCTCCATAACCTCGTTTTTATAGCTTATAATAGGAGTAGATCTTACATGGTTATAGAGGAGCAGAGCCTCTCTGTAGGCTTGAGGAAGTTTCTTGTGATTCAATTCCTTGTCTTTTGCAAGCTCTTTTGCAAAAGAGTCGAGGTCTCTGTCCATGAGATATCCGCAAAGTAGGTAATCCTCAAGCGTTTTTTTGGCATATCCATGTTTCTTCATCCATCTTAAAAAAGTCATTGCTCTGCATTTCTGTTTCATTGGCTCTGCAACATGCCTAAATATAAGGGTATCGGAATACAGCAGGCATTTTGTTGTTTTGCCATTAGGCAACAATGCGTCAGACCCACCACAGATGTCATATTCGAAAAGCTTTTCTGCCAGTTGTCCTGTTTTAGATAATGCATAAGCTCTTAGCATTGTAGTAGAAGAGTCTGCATCATTTTCGTTGCCTTTAACCTTGAGCGCTTCGTTGAATTTATCCTGTGCAATAAGGTTTTCTATTCGTATGCGGTCATGGAAAGCCCTGTTAGTATTTGCCGTAGCACATATAAACGTCATAGATATAGCCATTATCATGAGGTTTTCCCATATAATCTGTGCTTGTGATTTCCTTTCAGGTCCGTCGTTGTTGCCAAGCATGGATGCCGACACGTATGCCGCCATTATGTAGAGTATGATTATAATTGGTGCCAACCATTCCCATTTGCCAAAAGAATATCCTTGGTCAATGTTGGGACTGATGTCGGTGAGTATTGCCAGGAGCAGTGCCGATGGAAAATAGTTCATTGCCGGATATTTGATACATTTTTTTGTTAATGCATCAATAATTATTTGCAGGATGCAGAGCAAACCGGTCAATAGAATAGCCCCAATAAGCCTATTGTATTGTGTCAACCCATTTGAAAGCACATGTTGCTCCATAGTGAGCAAGTCATCCTGATAGAAATACAAATATACAAATGAAAAGATACAGAAGACAACGGCACTTACGATGTTTGCCATCGCAGTGTCGTTGCTCCTGTGAAAGAATTTATTCTGTGCCATTTTTAATTTTTCTTCAATACAACAGCTGAGCGTGCCGGTATGTATAGCTTCAGCCATTCTTTATGCTGATCAACGTATAATTGATCATAATTTGTGAGATGCGTCATAGTGTCATCCGTAAATCCGAAACCTCCAAATTTCTTAGCATCTGTGTTTAACACCACATCATACGAACCTGTAGGAACAAGGAATCCGTAGTCGGTGAATGAGCGTGTAGGGTTAAAGTTGAACACAAAAAGCAGATCACCTCTCATGAAGGCTAATATCTGGTCGTCATCATTGTGCCATATCTCTTGAAGCTTTGTATTTTGGAAGTTCTTTTCTGATTTTATTACCTGTAGCATTTCCTTGTCAAAGTCTCCAAGATAATGATAGTCAAGTTCCTTGTTGTCAACAAGACTCCATTGTCTTCGTGCATACTTGTAGCTCCATCCGTTTCCTTCTCTTGGGAAGTCAATCCATTCAGGGTGTCCGAATTCATTTCCCATAAAGTTCAAGTATCCTCCGTTTATAGCAGCAGCTGTAACCAGCCTTATCATTTTATGCAGGGCGATGCCTCTTCTTGATGTTTCGTTTTCGTCTCCTATTTTAAAGTGCCAGTACATGTCTGCGTCGACAAGTCTGAATATTATCGTCTTGTCGCCAACAAGAGCTTGATCGTGACTTTCGCAGTAACTTATGGTTTTTTCGTCAGGTCTGCGGTTTTTCACCTCCCAGAAGATGCTGCTTGGCTTCCAGTCTTCGTCTCGCTTTTCCTTGATGGTCTTTATCCAATAATCAGGAATGTTCATAGCCATTCTGTAGTCGAATCCCATGCCTCCGTCTTTATATTTAGCAGCCAGTCCAGGCATTCCGCTCACTTCCTCGGCAATTGTTATGGCTTTTGGGTTTATTTCGTGTATAAGTTCGTTGGCAAGTGTGAGATAGCAGATGGCATTGTCGTCCTCATGCCCGTTATAATAATCGGCATAGTTACAAAATGTTTCTCCCAAACCATGACTGTAATAGAGCATAGAAGTTACTCCGTCGAAACGGAATCCGTCGAAGTGAAATTCTTTCAGCCAATATTTGCAATTGCTCAGCAAGAAATGTATTACATTGTCTTTTCCATAATCAAAGCACAGACTGTCCCATGCTGGGTGCTCGCGTCTTTCTCCACTGTAGAAGTATTGGCATGGATCTCCTGCAAGATTGCCAAGTCCCTCAATCTCGTTCTTTACAGCATGGCTGTGCACAATATCCATAATTACTGCTATTCCCATCTCGTGTGCAGTATCGATAAGAGATTTCAGTTCTTCAGGGGTGCCGAATCTGCTTGAAGGTGCAAAGAAACTGCTCACATGATATCCGAAAGAGCCATAATAAGGATGCTCTTGTATAGCCATTACTTGTATGCAGTTGTAGCCGTCAGCTTTGATCCTTGGCAGCACATTATCGCGAAATTCCGTGTATGTACCCACTTTCTCTGCATCCTCTGCCATTCCAACGTGGCATTCGTATATAAGTAGCGGATTTTTGTTTGGCGAGAATTTCTTTTTTTTCCATTCATACGGATGTTCCGTATTCCATACTTGTGCTGAGAATATTTTTGTTTCTTCGTCTTGAACAACTCTTTGTGCCCATGCTGGGATGCGCTCACCGTTTCCTCCGTCCCAGTATACGTGCATTTTGAACAAATCGCCATGTTTTATAGCTTTTTCCGACAGCTTCAGTTCCCAATTGTCAGTGCCGACAACTCTTTTGGCACGAAATTTTTCGTTTTCTTGCCAGTTGTTGAAATCCCCCACGAGATATATGTCTGTTGCATTCGGTGCCCATTCCCTGAACACCCATCCACGTCTCATCTTGTGCAGTCCGTAGTATTCATACCCGCTTGCAAAGGCTTCTAATGTAGTTCTGCCGTTTTTTGTAAGTTGGTTCTTTTTCCATTCCGCATGTTCGTGTCTTCCGCGGATGGCATCCTCGTATGGTTCAAGATATGAGTCTTTCTGTACCAGTCCTATATGTTTAGGTGCTGTTTTCTTGGTTGCCTTTTTTGTGGTAACTTTTTTTGTCGTATTGTTAGCCATAAATACAGATTATTTGCGTTAAATATAAGGTCCTCCTTTCATTGTTGCTGTTAAAAAGCTCAAATACTGTTTAAGCCAATACTTTGAATATAGCTTTCTTTATCTGAGCCTCGTTTGAAATGCAAGGCGCATGTCCGTCTTGTGGAAAGAAAATAGCGAATTCACCAGGCTTGCATGTAACGTATGTGTCTGCAAGAATGGCGTATTTTGTGATATCTTTCTCCTCGTTGTATTCCTCTGCCGGCAGATCCTTCAGCGGGGTGTATCCGTATGTTTCCTCTGAGCTGAGCGGAATCTGTATGTCTATCATTCGTTTGTGTGTTTCAAGCTTTGCCTCTTCTTTGGTCTTGCCTTTTGCCATCTGCACGTTCACGAACAAATCCTTGTCTTTAATGAAATGTTTCCCCTCTTCAAGAGTGTTCAAATCATTTGCTTTGATGAATTCTACTACATCCTTGAATAAAGGATTCAGTGTAGCATACTTTTCTAAATTGTCAAGTGTGTCAATTACCATAATGTTTTTTTGTTTAAGATATTTTATGTTTCAGTTTCTTCTTCCCATAGTGTACATACCTTGTGCGGTGATGTTACCATTGCGGTCTTTCTCTATGAATTTTCCGTTGCGTTCATCATCCTTGTATGAGCCTTCAAAGCGCTTGCCGTCTTTGTCGACTTCTATCGCTTTACCATTGCGCTTTCCATTCTTGTATATACCCTTGAACTTACCTCCGTTGGCAAAATGAATTATCATTTGCCCGTCTTGTTTCCCGTTTTTGAATTCACCTTCAAAAACGTCGCCATTTTTTTTTGTCAACTTTCCATGGCCGTTTTGTTTGTTGTCAGACCAGGCTCCTACGTATATATCACCGTTCTTCCAGTTGAATGTACCGATTCCGTCCATGCTTCCTTCACTGAAGTGTCCGGTGTATTTGTCTCCGTTGGCAAATCTGAATATTCCTTCTCCTGTTCTTTTGCCTCTGATATAATCTCCTTCGTATGAGTCACCGTTCTTGAATCTGTATATGCCTTTTCCGTTCTGCACGTCTTCAAGCCATTCTCCGGTATATACGTCTCCATCGGAGTATTTGTTTGTTCCGTTTCCTGAGCGCATATTGTTGAGCCACATTCCGTCGTATGTGGTACCGTCTCCCCAATCAAAAAAGCCTTTACCGCTTTTCATGTCGTCTTTCCACTCGCCATCGTAGTATGCTCCACTTGAATACGTGTACTTGCCTTTCCCGTTGCGCTTGTCGTGATACCAGTTACCGTCATATTTGTCACCATTGTAGTAATACATGATGCCGTGCCCTTCCTGGTAGTCGCGAAACCAGAGTCCGTCATACTTGTTATTGTTTATGAAGTGGTAAACCCCTTTTCCGTGCTGCTGGTCTTGAAACCATTCGCCTTCATATTTCTCACCGTCAGAGAATGTGTATACTCCGTATCCTTGTCGGCGTCCCTTTACGTATTCTCCTTCGTATGTGTCGCCGTTTTTATAAATCGCGCTTCCTTTTCCGTTTGGCTTTCCTGCAAGCAGTTCTCCTTTGTATTGACCGCCGTCTTTTGTCACGCACGATCCAAGTGATATTTTCTGTGCAAAGCCAAGCGTTGGCATTAATGCGATTAAAAGTATATATATTTTATTCTTCACGATTAGTCTATTTAATTAGAATTTCCCCCAAAGGTAATGATAATATTTGTGTTTAGCAAAGATTTTAGCTTTTTTTCAATTATGGGTATATATAAAGAATGTTGGCCTAACCTGTGGGGTTAACAAC
>CAKQCV010000007.1 GCA_934217675.1 uncultured Prevotella sp.
TGGACAAGATGATGTTGGCCGGAAACCTCTTCCGTGACGGAAAGGATTTGAGCGGTCAGGTGTTGGATAACAATGACTTGGAACGTGAGCGTGGAATAACCATTCTCTCTAAGAACGTTTCAATAAACTGGAAAGGTACAAAGATAAATATTATAGACACTCCGGGACACTCCGATTTTGGTGGTGAGGTGGAGCGTGTGCTCAATATGGCAGACGGTTGTTTGCTGCTCGTTGATGCTTTTGAAGGTCCTATGCCACAGACACGTTTCGTTTTACAGAAGGCGCTGCAGATTGGACTCAAGCCAATAGTTGTGGTAAACAAGGTTGACAAGCCGAACTGCCGTCCTGAAGAAGTGTATGAAATGGTATTTGACTTGATGTTTTCTCTTAACGCTACCGAAGATCAACTTGACTTCCCTGTAGTTTACGGAAGTGCCAAGAATGGCTGGATGAGTGAAGACTACAACAAGCCAACAGACAATATTGATTATCTTCTCGACAAAATAGTTGAGGTTATTCCTGCACCAAAAGTGCTTGAGGGAACTCCTCAGATGCTTATTACCAGTTTGGATTATTCAAGCTATACAGGTCGTATCGCTGTGGGACGTGTACACCGTGGAACTTTAAAGGACGGAATGAATGTTACTATAGCTCACCGTGACGGTACACAGGAGAAGACAAAAATCAAGGAGCTCGACACTTTTGAAGGAATGGGACATAACAAGACGGAAGAAGTGAAGAGTGGTGATATTTGTGCCGTTATCGGCTTGGAGAATTTTGAGATTGGCGATACTATATGTGACTTTGAAAACCCAGAGCCACTGCCGCCAATAGCTATCGATGAGCCAACTATGAGTATGCTTTTCACTATCAACGACTCTCCGTTCTTTGGTCGTGAAGGTAAGTTTGTTACGAGTCGTCATATCAGTGACCGCTTAAAAAAAGAATTGGAAAAGAACCTTGCTCTTCGTGTTGCTCCGTTTGAGGATTCAACAGATAAATGGATTGTCAGCGGTCGTGGAGTGCTGCATTTGTCAGTTCTTATAGAAACAATGCGTCGTGAGGGTTATGAACTTCAGGTTGGTCAACCACAGGTTATCTACAAAGAGATAGACGGCGTTAAGTGTGAGCCTATCGAGGAGTTGACAATCAATGTTCCAGAGGAGTTTGCAAGCAAGATGATTGATATGGTGACACGCCGTAAGGGTGAGATGACATCAATGCAGAATCTTGGCGACCGTGTTGACATAGAGTTTGATATACCTTCTCGTGGTATCATAGGTTTGCGTACCAATGTGCTTACCGCCAGTCAGGGCGAGGCTATCATGGCACACCGTTACAAGGAGTATCAGCCGTTCAAGGGCGAAATTACTCGTCGTATGAATGGAAGCATGATAGCAATGGAGACAGGTACGGCTTATGCATATTCTATAGATAAACTTCAAGACCGTGGTAAATTCTTCATTGATCCAGGTGAGGAAGTATATGGCGGAGAGGTTGTCGGCGAGCATGTTCACGACAACGACCTTGTTGTCAACGTAACAAAGGCAAAGCAGTTGACGAATACTCGTGCCAGCGGTTCTGACGATAAGGCGCGTATTGTTCCTCGCACAGTGCTCTCTCTTGAGGAGGCTCTTGAATATATCAAGGAAGATGAACTTGTTGAGGTAACACCAAAGAGCATGCGTATGCGTAAGATAGTGCTCGACCACTTGGAGCGTAAGCGTGCTAACAAGGATTAATTTGAATAGCATAATATTATAATATGTGATATATAAAATCGGAAGTCAGTTTTAGACTTCCGATTTTTTATTCTGTATTTTACTCTCGTCCTTCATTTTATGATGCAAAATTTGGTTATTGTTGCCTTATATTTAAGAAGTAAGAATACAATTATAGGAAGTAACAGTATGAAGAAAGTAAATATTATAGCAATCTTTGCCAAGTATAGTAAACAGTGGCAATGTAAATGCCGTAAACTTTGCACAAGATAAAATATATTTCATTAATGACAGATTTAAATAGAAAGATATTATCTATTGCACTGCCTGCAATAGTCAGTAATATCACAGTACCCCTTTTAGGACTTGTAGATGTTGCTATCGTGGGACATCTTGGTGCAGCCTCGTATATAGGAGCAATATCCATTGGCGGAATGATATTCAACGTGATGTATTGGCTTTTTGGCTTTTTGCGTATGGGAACGAGCGGAATGACATCCCAGGCTTATGGCGGGCGTAATCTTGCAGAGGTTGTCCGACTTATTGTGCGTTCACTTGGAATAGGATGGGGTGTAGCACTACTTTTGATTGTGATGCAGATTCCACTTCGTGAGCTTGCTTTCTGCATTATGCAACCAACGGCAAGCGTGAGAATGTATGCAGAGCAGTATTTCGATATCCTTATATGGGGGGCGCCGGCAATGCTTGGACTTTACAGTTTTACCGGTTGGTTTATCGGCATGCAGAATTCACGTATGCCGATGATTATTGCTATAACACAGAATGTGGTGAATATTGTGGCAAGTTTGTGCTTCGTGTTTGTGTTTGGAATGAAGGTGGCAGGTGTTGCTCTTGGAACTCTTGTTGCTCAATATACCGGACTCTTTATGGCTATTGTGATGTGGTTTGTGAAGTACGGCAGATTACGCAAATATTTCAGCAGTACAGCTTTATTTGGCTGGACCTCAATGAAAAGATTTCTGTCTGTTAACCGTGACATTTTTTTTCGTACACTTTGCCTTATCTCCGTAATGCTGTTCTTTACTTCGGCAGGTTCCTGGCAAGGAGAAACTGTTCTTGCAGTAAACACCCTACTGATGCAATACTATATGATATTTTCATATTTTATGGACGGCTTTGCGTATGCCGGCGAGGCGATAAGCGGGAAGTATTATGGTGCAGCTAATATGGTGTGGCTTGACAAATCTGTAGGAAATCTTTTCAGGTGGGGGGCATTGGTAACAGTTGCCTTTACTTTATTATATATATTATTAGGTGAAAGTTTCTTGTCTGTGCTTACTGACGACAGAAAAGTAATATTGGCTGCACACGACTATCTCTATTGGGTAGTTTTGATGCCAGTCGCAGGTGTTGCAGCTTTTGTGTGGGATGGTGTGTTCATCGGATGTACCAAGACAAAAGGTATGCTCCAGTCAATGTTCTTGTCGGCAGCAACCTTTTTTGCTATATATTATGCCTTACGTTCTTTTCTGGGCAATCATGCCCTGTGGCTTGCCTTTATTTTGTATATGTCAGTAAGAGGCATAGTGCAAACTGTGATATGGTACAATATCAGGAAAAAGGCTTCTCGTTAGTGAAAATAAAAAACATCAATATAGGCGATACTTAACCTAAGCATTGCCTATATTGGTATGTTAAGCATACAGTTGTATGTAATAAAACTTGTTCCGTCTATTCTGGGTAAACAAGATTTTCCTCCTTGATGTTGCATAGGGTATCGAGATATTTTTTTGCCTCCCATTTTGCCATTGGCAGGTCGTGAAGCAGCCAATTGCCACAGTCTTTTGGCGCAGCTCCTGGAATATCACCCTCAAAGTCGGCAACGAACTGAAACGTACGCTTCATCAGTTCTACGATATCCTTTGACTCAAAGTCACCTCTAACCAAGAGGTAGTTGCCGGTGAGACATCCCATTGGTCCCCAATATACGATGCGGTCTTTCCATTCCTCATCGTTGCGCAGATAAGTGGCAGCAAGATGTTCAATAGTGTGCAACGCACCAGGATGCACCACAGGTTCACGGTTTGGAGCCTTCATGCGAATGTCGAAAGTAGTAACAACCTCATTGCCCACTTCGTCCTTGCGTGAAACATATATTCCAGGAAGCAGCTTCTCGTGGTTGATGGTAAAGCTTGGTATCTTTTTCATTTTTCTTTTTTTATTAAGAATTTCCGGAGCCTTTCTCCTTTATCTTATATTTTAGTATAGCTCCATGATATTTGTTTATATAGATTCAAGAAATTTTTTAGTAACGTTAAACGACCCGTCGGCAAGTCTTGCCCAGAAGTCAAAATATTGTGAAGCCTTGTTGTCCTTCAGTGGAATATCGCTAATTATACGGAAACTGATGAACGGCACATGATAAATATGGCAAGTCTGGGCTATTGAGCAACTCTCCATATCAACAGCTTTTGCATTAGGGAATTTATCAAGTATTCCTTTCATCTTCTCCTTGGAGTTTACAAACCATTCTCCGCTCACTATTAGTCCAACATGTACTGTAGATTTTGTATTGAGGCTTTTTGCCTTTTCTATAAGCTCTTTTGGTGCTTCAAAAATAGCAGGCATACCCATAATCTGTCCGAATTCACAGTCATCGCCACAGTAAGCGTCATGATAGCAGTAAGTAGCACCCACAACCACGTTTGTAACGTCCATATCAACATCTGCACCCCCTGCAACGCCGGTTGATATGATAAGGTCTGGCGAGAAACGGTCGATCATCTCCACCGTACCTATTGTTGAGTTAACCTTTCCGATGCCACATTTCTGAATAATGATTTCTTTCTCTCCGATATTCCCGATAACAAAGTCTTTGTGGTGGTATCGTTCCACGGTAGAGTCGGAGAGTAGTGATTTCAGTTGCACGAACTCTTTGTCCATAGCAACGATAATTCCAATCTTCATAATATACTAAATTCGTTTTGGGTGCAAATTTATAAAAAAAAGATGGTATATCGTAATTGTTTGTAACCTTTTATTCCTTTATATAACAGCTTTGCAATCCTAAAGCGGCGTCTTTCTTAGTCTAAAGCGGCGTCTTACGGACAGTAAACCGTTGGTTTTTGACTCAAAAGATGGCATCTTACGCCAATTTGGCTCTGTAGTGTTACATTATATGCCTAAATGACGCGTGTTTCTGACAAAATGACAACATTAGCCCCTTGGTATGCGCTTTGCCTTATGCCTGATGTAATAAATAGAAAAATAAAAAAGAAAGGAGACAAAAATATGACATTCGACAAGTTTACAATCAAAGCGCAGGAGGTTGTGCAAGAAGCAATCAACACCGCACAGGCAAATGGGCAGCAAACCATCGAACCGGTTCACTTGCTGAAAGGAATAATGGTTAAAGCCAAGGATGTGGCAAACTTCATATTCCAAAAGTCAGGAGTCAATACCAACCAGATAGAGTTGCTTGCCGATCAGGAGATAAAGCATCTTCCAAGAGTACAAGGCGGACAGCCATATCTTTCTAACGATACAAACAATGTGCTGAACAAGGCAATGAGCTTGTCGCAGAAAATGGGCGATGAGTTTGTGAGTGTAGAGCCGATACTCCTTGCGTTGCTTTCAGAAAATTCTACTGCAAGCCGCATTCTGAAGGATGCAGGTTGCACAGAGAATGAGATGCTAAAGGCTATTCAGGAATTGCGCCAAGGGCAAAAAGTGCAGAGTCAGAGCGGAGACGAAAATTATCAGAGTCTTGACAAATATGCCAAAAACCTTGTAGAGCAGGCACGTTCCGGAAAACTTGACCCAGTGATAGGGCGTGATGAAGAAATCCGCCGCGTGCTTCAGATACTGTCGCGTCGTACTAAAAATAATCCTATACTGATAGGTGAACCAGGTACTGGTAAGACGGCAATCGTTGAAGGACTTGCTGAGCGTATCGTTCGTGGTGATGTACCGGAGAATCTGAAAGACAAGCAGCTATACTCTCTTGACATGGGAGCCTTGGTTGCCGGAGCCAAATATAAAGGAGAATTTGAGGAACGCCTAAAGAGTGTTATCAACGAAGTGACGAAGAGTGATGGAAGAATAATTCTGTTCATAGATGAAATCCACACTCTTGTAGGAGCAGGTGGTGGCGAAGGTGCCATGGATGCTGCAAACATATTGAAACCGGCTTTGGCACGTGGTGAACTGAGAGCCATTGGTGCAACAACGCTTAATGAATACCAGAAATACTTTGAAAAGGACAAGGCTCTTGAGCGTAGGTTCCAAACCGTAATGGTGGATGAGCCAGACGAGCTGAGTGCCATTTCCATCCTTCGTGGATTGAAGGAACGTTATGAAAACCACCACAAGGTGCGTATTCAGGATGATGCATGTATTGCTGCAGTTAAGCTGTCGGAACGCTACATTAGCGACCGCTTCTTGCCAGACAAGGCTATCGACCTTATGGATGAGGCCGCAGCTAAACTTCGTATGGAGCGCGATTCAGTGCCAGAGGAGTTGGATGAGATTACGCGTAAACTGAAACAACTTGAAATTGAGCGCGAGGCTATCAAACGTGAGAACGACCAGCCTAAAATAGAGCAGCTCGACAAGGAGATTGCCGATTTGAGAGAGCAGGAAAAACAGTTCAGGGCTAAATGGGAAGGTGAGAAAGCACTTGTAAACAAGATACAAGAGGATAAGCAGCAGATAGAAAACCTTAAACTTGAGGCAGAACGTGCTGAGAGGGAAGGTAATTACGAGCGTGTAGCCGAAATCAGATATAGTCGTCTGAAAGGTCTTGAGGATGATATAAAGAAAATTCAGGAACAGTTGAAGAGCACCCAGGGTGGCGAGGCAATGGTTCGCGAGGAAGTTACTGCCGATGATATAGCAGAGGTGGTTAGCCGTTGGACAGGAATACCTGTAACACGTATGCTTCAGAGCGAGCGCGAGAAACTGCTGCACCTTGAGGAAGAGTTACACAAGAGAGTGATTGGGCAAGACGAGGCTATAAATGCCGTGAGCGATGCCGTTCGCCGCAGCCGTGCCGGTTTGCAAGACCCTAAGCGCCCTATTGCATCATTCATATTCCTTGGAACAACAGGTGTAGGTAAAACAGAACTTGCAAAGGCTCTTGCCGAGTATCTGTTCAATGATGAAACGATGATGACTCGTATTGATATGAGCGAGTATCAGGAAAAGTTCAGTGTTTCCCGTCTTATCGGAGCACCTCCAGGATACGTTGGATATGATGAAGGCGGACAGCTTACCGAGGCTGTAAGGCGTAAACCATATTCTGTTGTGCTGTTTGATGAGATAGAGAAGGCACATCCAGATGTGTTCAACATCCTATTGCAGGTATTGGACGATGGGCGACTTACCGACAACAAGGGTCGCACGGTGAATTTCAAAAACACCATCATCATTATGACTTCAAACCTCGGCAGCCAGTATATCCAACAGGAATTTGAGAAAATCACTCCTCAGAACCATGATGCTGTTGTAAGTGAGACGAAACAGAAGGTAATGGAGATGTTGAAGAAGACAATCCGTCCGGAATTCCTCAACCGTATTGACGAAACGATAATGTTCTTGCCACTTACGAAGAAGGAGATAGCCCAGGTTGTTACCTTGCAGATGAATTCTGTAAAGAAGATGCTTGAACCACAAGGATTCACACTTAACGTTACAGATGCAGCTATCCAGTATCTTGCTGAGGCTGGCTATGATCCGGAGTTTGGTGCACGTCCTGTTAAGAGAGCTATCCAGCGCTTGGTGCTTAACGACCTCTCAAAGAAGATTCTTGCAGAGGAAGTTTCTCGCGAGAAACCAATCGTAATCGATGCCAATGGTGCAGGATTGCAATTCCGGAACTAAAGCGTAGCTTATTTGATTATTGTTAGTATGTTTGTGATATGAAAACATCGGGGCAATGCCATTTGGTCGGCATTCTGCTCCGATGTTTTTTGTTCTGATAAAGTTATTTTTTTGTTAATATCAAAACTAAATAATAGATAAAGTTGATTTTATATGTAAATATGTCTATATGTGTGGCGTATTTTATTTATTTATTATTTAATTTTAATTATTTGAATTATTAAAAGACTATTAACTTTATTCTCATTAGTTTTATTTGCCTTTTCTTATTTAAATGCAGATGAAACAAAATTAGTAGTATTGAATTTTGAAAAGAATGATTTTTCATTTGTGGAAAACAACCTTAAAGAAATTCTTGTAGTTCCAAATGCGCAAAGTGCTTATTATTTGTTTGTAGATGGAAAATTAGAGGATACAATAAGTTTTAACAATAAATAGAAAGGGTATAGATATGAAATGGTTGTTCTTGTTTTTTGCATTGTTTAATATCTTAAATATTAATGCATACGAATACAAGCCTTTATTAACGGAAGGCAAGAGTTGGAAAGTATTGGTTAAACATTGGCCAGACGAAGATTATTATTGTATGTATAAAGTCAGTGGTGACACATTGGTGGATGGTATAAAATGTAAAAAAATACTTTGTTATAACATTGATGAAGGTGAAGAATCGGCAGAGATAATATGTGCTTATGAAGAAAATCAAAAACTATGCGGCTTTAATGATTACGGTAAACCAGATGTATTGCTTGATTTCAATTATAAAAAAGATGATATTATTGTTGAAGATATTGAAGATTTGAAAGTATTGGATGAAGAATATTTAATGATAAAAGGTGTACAGCGTAGGTGTTTAAAACTATCAGTAAAAGATAGAGGGGAAAATGTGTATAATGTGTATTGGATAGAAGGAATTGGAACAACTTCCAGATTCTGGTTAGGATATTTTTGTGTGATGATAGGTGAATTCCGTTATCTTGTTGAATGTTATGAAAATGGAAAGACAATATTCTCAATGGATGAATTCAGAAAGACAACAAATATAAAAGCTCCAATACAGGAAACTGATAAGCAGGAAAGAATTTATGGTTATGATGGTATAAGAATTTCAAATAATAATCAACCAAAAATTGTAATTAAAGGTAACAAGAAAGTATTGATGCGTAAATAAATTATGGTGAGTATTGCCATAATTATAAAAATCAAGCAGGGGATAAATACTGACAGTAGGTATTTATCCCCTTTTTATCAGCCCCAAAAAACATAAACTTTTTCTTTGTTATTATGATTATTATTACTAATTTTGCATTACAGTAGAAAAATAAAGGGGCGTAGCCCAGCTGGTTTAGAGCGCTGCAGTCACATTGCAGAGGTCATCGGTTCGAGCCCGATCGTCCCTACAACCTTAAAAAGGCAATCTCGGAAAGAGGTTGCCTTTGCTGTTTTTGTGTTGTTCCGAAAGTGTTGCACTCTTGGTTCTTTAATTATGATTAGCACAGACTTTTTTACTTTATAAAATATAAAGTGTTTGCAAATAGTAGATAAAATGCGTTGTATTGTGTCATAAGTTATTTCCTATCCACGTTTTAATTGATAAAGTTTTTGCTCTTACAACTTTATTTGGTAAATTTGCTACCAAAATTATAAAAAGTAATACCATAATTGTATGAAAATGAAGAAAATTTTGGCATCGGCATTCGTTGCTCTGTGTGTATCACAGAATTCTTTTGCTGTGCCTGCGTATCCAGGGGTAATCAAAGCAAAACAGGCTGACGGAACAGAAATTTCCATTCGTAAGTATGGAGATGAGTTTGCGCATTTCACTACTACAGAGGATGGATATCTCATTGTGATGAATGAAGCAACAAACAACTATGAGTATGCAACCGTTGTTGGTGGAAAAGTGAAGAGTTGCGGAATTGTTGCGGCAAATGCTGATATGCGCTCTTCTAAAGCAAGCAAGTTTCTTTCCACAATAGACAAGAAGGCTGTGATTGATGTTGCCTTGAAAGAGTGTAGCGAGGCTAAAGCTCAGTTTCAGGCTAAGGGAAACAGTAATCAGGCAAAAGTGATGAAAGCTGCAGGAACTCCTAAAAAGGTACTGATAAATGATTTTCCTCATTTTGGCGAACAACATTCGCTTGTGATTCTGATGGAATACAACGACCGTTCGTTCACTTTGCTCGATGATCCGAAACAGTATTATACCGATGCTTTGAACAAAGAAGGCTTTACGGCAGAAAATGGAGCGACAGGAAGTGCACGCGACTTTTATATTGCAAGCTCAAACGGCAAGTTCAAACCGTATTTCGATGTTGTAGGTCCTGTGAAGATAGACTATGGACAGAGTGATGCAGGCGATGGTACGAGCGGAACACCAAATATGGGAACATTTGTTAAAGCTGCAGTTGAGGCTATTGACGACCAGGTAGACTTCTCGCAATATGACCATGACGGTGATGGATATGTTGATAATGTATATATCTATTATGCTGGTTATGGAGCAGCAGATTCAAACCACCGCAACGTTATATGGCCACACTCGTATAATATGGTGAATTGGGGTATTGACCTTACAACTAATGATGGTGTGAAGATAGGTTCGTATACTTGTAGCAACGAGATTGACGGACTTCGGCCGAGTATGGTTACTGGTATAGGAACTTTCGTTCATGAATTTGGACATTGTCTTGGCATACCTGATTTGTATGATTCGTCTAACAGAACCAATATGTACAGTCCGGCAGATTGGGATACAATGGCAAGTGGAAGTTATAATAACAATTCAAACACCCCACCGTTGTTCTCGTCTTATGAACGCTATGAGTTGGGATGGCTTGAGCCAGAAGAACTGACATGCTTGAAGACGGACGTGAGCGAGTTGCAGAGTCTTGGAGAATCTAATAAGGCATACAAAATTGCCGTTCCGGGAACAGACAATGAGTACTTCTTGTTTGAGAACCGTCAGCAAGAGGGATGGGACAAGTATCTGCCTTCACACGGAATGTTGGTTTGGCATATTGATATGGATTATCAAGCTTGGATGAACAATGTTGTCAACGTAACGCCACAGCACCAGCGCATTGATATTGTGGAGGCAAACAATCGCAATTCAGGTGAGTCTCGCTACAAAGACGGTGTTCCTTTCCCTGGATCTAACAATGTTTCGACATTCAACTTTACAGGATGGAACAAGAACAGCATTATTCAGCTTGACAAAATTCAGGAGAACAATGGAGTGGTGTCGTTTATCGTTAAAGGGTCAGACTCTGGCATAACTACTCCAGATGTAAAAGTGAGTGATGTTGGATATGATTCGTTCAAATGTTCATGGGATAACGTTGAGGGAGCTGAGTACTATATATTTAATGTAGGAAAAGTTAATAGCAATGGATTGGTTACTCCGCTTGATGACTACAAGAACCTTAAACTTACTGACTGTAGTATAACAGTTAGTGGACTTGACGAATTGTCGGAATATGAGGTAAGCGTAAAAACTGTAAATGCTTCTTTCTATACAGAGAATAACACGCAGAAGGTAAATACGACGGAGCGTCCGTTTGAAAAGTATCAGGTTGGCGGACTTTCTGCAAAAGATATTTCAGGCAACTCTTTTACGGCAAAGTGGAATGCGGTGAAAAATGCACAATCGTATGTTGTGGAGTTGGCAAAGCACGACTATGACGGAGAAGAGGTTTCAACTTCTTATGACTTTACAAACAAGGCAAATGGATTACCGTCAGGTTGGCTTACAAATGCTACGAACTATATCAGTTCTGAGGGGAACTATGGTGAGGCTGCACCTTCACTACGTTTCTCGTTGAATCGCAGCTATCTTGTGATGACAAATGGAGATGCTAAAATATCTAATCTAAAATTCTGGATGAACGGCTCTTCTGTACAGGAAGGGACAAATGTGGAAGTAGACAGATTTGTTGACGATGCTTGGGCTGAGGTTAAACAGATTCCAGTTGTTGAAGGAAACGGTGAAGTATATACCGTAGAATTTGAACCTGCTGTGAAGGTGAGATTATATTATAACCGCATAGGAACATCAAGTGCATATATCGATGACGTAACTGTTTCGGGAAAAAGTTTGAAAGATACTCCGTTGAAGAACTATACCGATTTGAATATTGGAAATGAGACTTCGTTTGTATTCTCGGAACTTGAACCTAATACAACATATTCTCTTATTGTATATGCCGAAAATAATGGTGTGAGAACAATGGCATCAGAACCGCTGACTGTAACAACAAGTGCCACTTCAGGAATTGTGTCTGTTATGATGGGCAATCAGTCTGATTCTGAAATCTATGATTTGTCAGGAAGACGACTGATGAATGGCAACAAGTCTGCTGGTATATATATTATAAAGAATAATGGTAAAGCAACTAAATTTGCAAAATAAATTTGTTATTCTAAAAGATTATTAATAGAAAATGCTTTTACTGGGGAGGTGGCGACAATCATTCGCCTTCTCCCCATTTGTTTTTATAGCGATTCTTTTTGCAAAGATGTATTATTGAATGTTTATTACGGCTTTGCCTATATATACAGCAATAACTCCCAGTGTTAAGCTTCCTCCTGCATACAACGCTGTGTAAATGAAGTCATTTGAACGAAACAGTGTGAGATTCTCGTTCATGAATGTGCTGAATGTTGTGAAACCACCACAGAAGCCAACTGTCAATAGTAATTTAATATCTCCTCCAAGTCCAAATCTTTCGCTCAATCCATAGAATATGCCAATCAATAAACACCCTAAGACATTTACAGACATAGTTCCGAAAGGAAAAGAATACGGAAATAAATCGTTAATCCATCTTGATGCCAAATAACGCAAGACAGAGCCTAATGCTCCACCTAATGCTACAAAAATAATATTACGTGTCATAATGATGCAAAGTTACTGCTTTTTATTTATATGTATGCTGCTTGATTATGGTTTAATGAAATATTTTCAAGAATATGGAATGTTGAAAGGCTGTATCCTGTGTAGCATTACAATTGTTTTAATAGTCAAGATTGCGGCAAATATCATTATGTATATACATATTGTTTGAATGCCGTTGATAGTGATGCCGTCAATGTTTGCTCCAGGAATTTGGGATATCATTTTTACAGAGGTGTTCATTATCTGCACAATATTGTCAATAGCAGTTGCTATATTTGTCTGTATAAACGGAAATGTTGATGTTACCAGCATGGCTATGCTGGCATACAGTAAGACTGTGGCAAGTGGGATTATTATAAAGTTTGAGAGCAAGAAATAGCATGGTATACTGCCAAAATAGTGTATGGTCAGTGGCAGAACTCCCATTTGTGCCACTATGGATGTTGCTGATATCTTGAATAAGGTTTTCAGTATATAACTCTTTTCTGCTAATTTTGAAAATGCAAATTTATAGAGTGGGGTAGAGAATAGAATTATGAATAATACTGCAATGAAAGACATTTGAAAGCCTACATCAAATATTGACATAGGATTAAATGCTAACAATATGAATGCTGCTGTGAGTAATGTGTTTACAGAGTTGTTGTTTCTGTTTATAATTTCAACGAACAGGCAGATACTGAGCATAAGCGCTGATCTGATTGCCGAAACAGGCATGCCTACCAGAATTACATATCCCCAAATTGTTGATGCCAATATAACTCTTACGATTGTTTTCCACCACCACAATTTGTTTTTACGCCATAGCAGCAAGGTTAGGAGTGAATATATAATGCCGAGGTGTAAACCTGAAAGTGCAAGAATATGTGAAGCGCCAGCAATGGAATAGTTGTTCTTTATCTCTTTGGTGAGCATTGATTTTTCACCGAGAGTCAGGGCGGAAAGCACGGCAAGATTGTCATCGCTTATATTGTTGGATGAGTATATGGATATAAGTTTTGCTCTGAGTTTCTTTGTGTTTATCTCTATACGTGTGGTTAACGGTACATCTTCAGACTTTATTGCTTTCTTTACAATATTGTCTGAATATACAAACGTTTCGGTTTTAAACCCTTGTACTTTTAGGTATCTTGCATAGTCGAATTTCGTTGGTCTTATGTTTTGTGGAGCTTTTAATACAGATATGCACTCTATGCCGTCTCCAAGTGTAAACGGAAAAATATCTTTTGGATATAGAACCGTAATCTTTGTTTTGAAAGGTGACAGCTTCTTTCCGTTAAGCTTTGTTACAACAACATCAAAATGCCATGTCTTTCCATGAACTTTTGGATTGTTTGTTATTATAGCTTCGTATTTTGCATACTCATTGGTATTGTCCCATTTCATGTCTTTTATCTGAATGTTCATGAGAAATGCTCCAATTGCCGAGGTCATGACGTATACGAAAAAAGATGAGATCACTGTATGCCTGTTTGCTATAAGAATGCACAGCATTGATGCACATATTGCATAGATAAAAATGTTGGTAGACAATATTTGACTGTAGTGCCATGCAATGAAAATTCCTAAAATGAACGGTAATACACAGCGTGCCGGCATACCGAATGATTTGTGTGTACTACTGTTCATATTAGGAATGTTGATAGTTTTATATTAAGCTTTTCCTATAGTATCTGTGTGCGTCTTGTCGTATTTGTTTTTCCATACCACAAACCATATAGCAGATATTGCAAAGCAGCATCCGCCTAAGGTGTATGACAAAGTTTCGGGTAGGCCGAATGCTTGTTTGGAAATAAACAAATATGTGGAGCAAACTGTTGTCATGAACAATGCAGGAATTAGAGTTATAAAATACAACTTCCTGTTTTGTACAAGATATACAGTTATTGTCCAAAGTGTGAAAACAGACAATGCTTGATTTGACAGACCGAAATATTGCCATATTACCTGAAAGCCATTATCGTTTTCGTTTTGCCATATCAATAATGCTATGGCTGCCACGAATAGTGGTATGCATATAGCAAGTCTGTTACGTTTTGATTTCTGATCTAACTTTATAGCAGAAGCAATGATGAGTCTTGCTGATCGGAATGCAGTGTCTCCACTTGTTATGGGAGCTGCGACAACACCCAATAATGCAAGTACTCCACCGAACACCCCAAGCCAATTGTTACATACTAATGTTACAACCATTGGAGCAGACGTATGAAATCCTTTTATCTGTCCACCTGCTATTTGTTCATATCCGGCACTTGGAGTGTCATAGAAAAACCACATGGCAACAGTTGCCCATACTAATGCCACTAATCCTTCTGTTATCATAGCACCATAGAAAATCCTTCTTCCACTTTTTTCTGATGTCATGCAGCGTGCCATGAGCGGAGTTTGTGTGGCATGGAATCCACTTATGGCTCCACAGGCTATTGTTATGAAAAGACAAGGAAATATATAGTCGGTAAATGTTGGATCTTTTGCTTTTGCCATGTTTCCAAGTCCATCCCATAGTTCTGGCAGTTGAGGCTGGTTCATAAAAAGAACAATAATCAAAGCCACTGCCATGAATATCAACGAGAAGGAGAAAATAGGATAAATTTTTCCTATAATCTTGTCGATTGGCAACATTGTAGCTATTATGTAATATATAAATATTATTGCAGTCCATATTAAAGTGTTTCCAACCATGTGCCCTAATATCTCTGCAGGACTGTATACGAATACCACTCCAACCATGAGCAACAGAATAACACTGAATACCAGCATTATGCTTTGTGTCCTTTTACCAAGATATTTTCCTACTAATTGAGGTGCGTCACATCCTCCATTCCTCATTGACAGCATACCTGTCAGATAGTCGTGGACAGCACCCGCAAAAATGCATCCGAAAATAATCCAAAGATAAGCTGACGGACCAAATTTTGCACCCATTATGGCACCGAAAATAGGTCCTGTACCGGCAATGTTGAGAAATTGAATCATATAGATTTTCCAATTTTTCATCGGTACATAGTCAATACCGTCGTTTTTTTCAACGGCAGGAGTAGTTCTGTTGTCAGGATTGAAAACTCTTTCAACAAAACTGCCATAAAGAAAATAACCCAATATTAGGGCTATAAAACTAATAATAAAGGTAATCATATATGTTTGATTTAAGGTGGAACGTCTGTTGTTAACAAACGTTCCTGTATTTTTTATTTAGTCTATAAATCCTTGTCTCCTCAAAGTCTCAATCATTGTCGCAGACATTGTCTCATTGTCTTTTTTCGTGTATCTTAAATCAGTGAATACTTGTGCCAAGGTTTCTTTATTGTTTATATTCACAAATTCTTTGTTCTCTGGCAGAGATTCCTTTTCAAAATAGTACTTGTCAATAAGTTCTGGGGTATAATCTGTATATGTCTCTTTATGAATTATGCTTTCAATTGGCAATCTGTCTGTCTGTTTCGGTTCCTCATCAGGCCATCCAAGAGTTATTGTAGCAATAGGCATGACAAGTTTTGGAAGCTGTAAAGTGTCAATTATAGATTGTGGATTATAAACAGTTGTTCCAAGGAAACAATATCCAAGACCTTCTTCGTCTGCAAGATTACAGAATGTTTGGGTATATAGTAAAGCATCCGTTGCTGCATTTATAAACGATAGCATGTTGTCGTATCCTGGATTTGCTTTTCTGTTTTCAGCCCATTTTGTGGTGCGGTTGAAATCAGCGCATATTGTCAGCACTACAGGTGCTTCTGTAATCATTGGCTGATTGAAGTGGGCAGGAGCGAGCTTCTTCTTCATCTCGTCGGAGCGCGTAATGACAACGCTGTATAGTTGTAAGTTGCCCATTGTTTGTGTACGCATAGCTTCACTTAGCAATTTGTTCAGAAGTTCTTCTGATACATCCTTGCTCGCATATTTTCTGATTGTTCTTCTTGTATTGATAGATTTCATTTGCTTTATGAATTTTTGTTGTTTCTCTGCAAATGTACCAATTATTTGTCAAACGACAAAGGATATAATTAAAAATGACCTCGACACCACGTCGAAGTCATTTTCATCATTTTTGAATGTCTTAGCTGTTAGTATTAATGTAGCATGTAATTCTGAAAATCAGTGTTTTTATGCTGCAAAGATATTGCTATTTTGTATCGGTTACAAATTTATTTTCTGTTTTAAGTGTAAAAAACTACGTAAACGTTTACAACAATAGTGTATACAAAACAATATAAATTAATGGCTTTTATTTATTTCTAGCAAAATAAAAACATTATCTTTGCATTGTCAATATTTAGAATAAAGGTAATGAAGATTTATTTTTCTCATAAAGAAGAGTTATGGAACTCATGGTCGCATTTTGGAGGAGTCGTCATGGGAGTTGGCGTAGGTATCGCCTTCCTTATTTTTTGTATTGGTCATAAAAATGCTTGGGCAACAGCTGGTGTGTCGTTATATCTTTTCGGTATGCTTTGCTCTTATGTCGCATCTACTGTTTACCATGCTCTTAGTGCAAGGAGTGTGTGGAAAGAGCGACTGCGAAAATGGGACCATGCTGCTATCTATTGGCATATTGCCGGTAGTTATTCTCCTCTCACTCTTATTGCATTGCGGCAAGAAGGTGCGTGGGGATGGGGTTTGTTTGTATTTATATGGACATGTGCTATTATTGGTACGATTATGAGTTTCTATAAATTAAAAGATCATAGCAATCTTGAAACTTCATGTTTTGTAGCAATGGGGTTAAGCATTTTAGTTGCATTCAAACCGTTGCTTGACAGTGTAAGTGCAGCAGCTGTGATATGGATAATATCAGAAGGGGTCTGCTATATTACAGGAGCGTTTTTTTATAGTATGAATAAACGGAAATACATGCATAGTGTTTTTCATTTCTTCGTGCTTGCAGGAAGTATTTGCCATATAGTTGCTGTGTGGGATGTATTGATGGAATACATATAAAGAAGTAGTTTACTTATATAATACAAAGAGTGGAAAATAAGATTACTACAATTGTCAATCTATATTTTCCACTCTTTGTATAACGATAGTCTCTTATTTGTTAAGTCTCCATGTAACACCGTCTTTTGTGTCGTTAACCTCAAATCCGGCATCTTTTAAGGCATCCCTTATTTGGTCGCTTGTTGCCCAGTCTTTTGCAGCTTTTGCTTTTGCACGCAAGTCTAAAACCATTTCCATCACTTTTCCAAAAGCTTCCTCGCGTGCATCACTTGAGTTGCTGCGCTCATCCTTCAATCCAAGGATATCGAAAGCAAAAGTATGCATCGTGTCAGAAAGTTCTTTTAAGCAGTCTGCACAGATAGTTGCTTTATGGTCAATGAGTTTGTTTATGGTAGTGCATGCCTCAAACAAATAGCTGATAACTTGTGGAGTAGCAAAGTCATCATTCATTGCGTCATAACATTTTTGTCGCAGTTCTTTTACCATTTTCTCTGTTCCTGCATCACATTTGTCGCTCACAGGGACATGCTCCAAATCGCTGATACCATTCATTAGCTTTTCAAGTCCTTTTTCGCTTGCTTTCAGAGCTTCATTAGAGAAATCTACGGTTCCACGGTAATGTGCCGACAGGATAAAAAATCTGATTGTCATTGGTGAATAAGCCTGTTCCAGCAACTTGTGCTTTCCAGTGAAGAATTCTTCAAGAGTTATAAAGTTGCCGAGACTTTTTCCCATCTTCTGCCCATTTATCGTTAGCATGTTGTTGTGCATCCAATATTTAACCATTTGGTCACCTTGGCTTGCCACTGCTTGTGCGATTTCACATTCATGATGAGGGAATACGAGGTCCATTCCACCTCCATGTATGTCAAAGTGATTGCCAAGATATTTGCGTCCCATTGCTGTACATTCGCAATGCCATCCTGGGAATCCGTCGCTCCATGGGCTTGGCCATCGCATGATATGTTCTGGAGATGCTTTTTTCCATAGCGCAAAGTCCACTTGATTGTGTTTCTCTCCAACACCGTCAAGCTGTCGGCTTTCGTTTATTACATCATCAAGATTGCGGTGTGACAATATGCCATAGTGGTGAACCTTATTATATTTTTCAATATCGAAATACACGCTTCCGTTGCTTTCATAAGCAAAGCCGTTGTCAATGATTTGTTTTACAAGTTCCTCTTGCTCTATTATATGTCCGGATGCATGTGGTTCAATGCTTGGTGGTAACACGTTAAGAGCTTTCATTGCATCATGATAGCGGTTGGTGTAATATTGTGCTATTTCCATAGGCTCTAACTGCTCCAAGCGTGCTTTTTTCTCTATTTTGTCATCACCTTCGTCTGCATCATGTTCCAGGTGTCCGACATCTGTAATATTTCTTACATATCTTACTTTATAGCCTAAATGTTTCAAATACCTGAATACAAGGTCGAAAGTAATAGCAGGTCGTGCATGTCCTAAATGTGGATCACCATATACCGTAGGTCCACATACATACATTCCTACATTAGGTGCATGTAGAGGTACAAAAGGTTCTTTCTTTCTCGTCAGAGTGTTATAGATAATAAGTCTTTGTTCCATAACTTGTTATTTTATTATTGCTTGTATTATAAATTTCCTAATCTTTATTTGATAGCATCGAATCCTTCTCCAAACACGCCTTGGCAGTTTGATTGCGATACGATAGCCATAGGGTCAATCTTCTTTATATAATTAAAGATGTCTTGCGACTCGTATCTTCTTGCAAGCACAATCAGAATATCCGCCTCTTGTTTGGAATACCATCCTTTGCCTTCAATTAGAGTTACTCCTCGATGTACTTTTTTATTTATTACATCGGCAATCTCCTTATATTTTTTTGATATGATGATAAACTGTACTGTTTGTCGGGTTCCATTTACAACATGGTCGCATACATAGCTGGCTATTAAGGTGAAAGCCACACCATAAACTATTGTTTCAGCACTGTGAAAGAGCAGATATGAAGAAGAGATGATGGTGATGTCAATAAACTGCATCGCTCTGCCGAAACTCATTCTGAAATATTTGTTTAGCAAAGCTATTATGATGTCGGTTCCTCCTGTAGAACCATTGTGCGAATATATAAGTCCAAGTCCCGCACCGCACAATGCTCCTCCGATGAGCACATGCATAAATTTGTCGTCGCCTGCCGTTATGAGAGGAAATTCTGCAAAGAACTGTTGCATTATGGCAACAAGTAATGACAGTATGGTTACTCCGATAACAGTTCTTATTATAAATTGTTTAGACAATGCTTTTATCGCAATTCCGAGCATTAGGAAGTTTAGAATCCAGATTGAAAGTCCTGGTGGAAAAGATGTTGCATAATAAATGAGTGCTGACAGACCTGATACACCACCCATTACGACCTTCTCCGGAAGGATGAAAGCTGTAAATCCTATGGAATATGATGCCACTCCAAGGAAAATCATGGTGAAGTCTTTGACTTGTTGGCGGTCAATCTTCAATCTTTTTGCATTGAGTTTGTTGCCCATCATTAAATTTATATTTATTAAGTTTTTCTTTTCTGTGGAAGTTGGCAATATTTGTTTATTTTACCTCCGTTTCGTTAATCTGTTTTGCAAAGATATACTAAATTCAAACACGTGCCAAATATAATTAAGGAAATAATGTATACATTTGCATAAAGAATTATGAAAACGGAAAAGAGCAGAATATACATAGCAATAGACTTGAAATCTTTTTATGCTTCAGTAGAGTGTGTAGAGAGGGGGCTTAATCCCCTTTCGTCAAATCTTGTTGTTGCAGATAAAAGCCGTACCGACAAAACGATATGCCTTGCTGTTTCGCCGTCGCTTAAATCCTATGGTATAGGTGGTAGGGCACGTCTTTTTGAGGTTGTTCAACGTGTGCGCAAAATAAACAATGAACGCAGGTTTAATTGTGGAGGCAAATTTTTAGGCAAGTCATATCTTGCTCCAGATTTGGATTTGCATCCAGATTGGGAACTCGACTATGTTGTTGCAAAACCACGTATGGCAAAATATATAGAGGTGAGTTCTAAAATCTATGGTATATATCTGAAGTATGTCGCACCAGAAGATATCCACGTATATTCTATAGATGAGGTATTTATGGACGTTACAGATTATCTGAAGCATCTGAATATGACTCCTCGTCAGCTTGCAGTAACAATGATCCGTGATGTTTTGTCTTCGACAGGAATAACAGCCACAGCAGGTATAGGTACTAATCTGTATCTTTGTAAAGTTGCTATGGATATAGTGGCAAAGCATATTCCAGCCGATGCTGACGGTGTGCGTATAGCAGAACTTGATGAGATGACGTATCGTCGGAAGTTATGGTCACACCGTCCGCTTACTGATTTTTGGCGTGTTGGCAAAGGTATAGCCAAGAAGTTGCAGATGTATGGTATTTATACTATGGGTGACATAGCACTTCAGTCAGAGAAAAACGAGGAGTTGCTTTATCGCCTTTTTGGAATAAATGCAGAATTGCTTATAGATCATGCCTGGGGATGGGAACCTTGCACGATGGATATGATAAAGAAGTACAAGCCGATGGCTAATTCTCTGAGTCAAGGACAGGTGTTGCAATCTCCATACAATTATAGAAAGGCTATGGTTGTTGTCAAGGAAATGGCAGAGGCTTTGTCTCTTGATTTGGTTGAAAAGCGTCTTGTTACTAATCAAATCTCATTATATATAGGATATGATACCGAGAGCTTAAGTACTTACGAGTCGCGTTTCACACCACTTCGTGAAGTTGCATTAAACTATTATGGCAAGGTCGTTCCTAAGCCTGCTACAGGTTCTGTTCGTCTGCAGCGTACAACTTCTTCGTCGAGAATGATAACTTGTGCGGCAGCTTCGCTTTTCAGTAAACTTGCAGATGAGAACATGTTAGTAAGAAGAATTAATATTACAGCTTGCAATGTCATTTCAGAAACATTAGTGAACGATAGTCATGTTCCTGAGCAACTTGACCTTTTCACCGACTATGATTCTGTTCGCCGTCAACATGCAGAAGAAGACAGAATGTTGGCAAAGGAGCGCAGAATGCAAGAAGCAATACTTAAAATAAAGAAGACTTTTGGGAAGAACACAATACTCAAAGGACTTGATTTTGAAGAAGGTGCCACAGCGAGGGAGAGAAATGTGCAAATAGGAGGGCACCATGAGTGATAGACAATAATATAAAAATCTTTGAGAATATGGATTACAATGATATAATAAATCATCCACATCATGTTTCAACGCGGCATGCGCAAATGTCTTTGTTGAACCGTGCAGCACAGTTCGCACCGTTTTCCGCACTTGCTGGCTATGAAGATGCACTAAGAAAGACGGCAGAAGAATCAGAAAAACGTTATAACAAGAAATGATACATAAAGAGTATATAGAAGGAAAAGCCAATGTTTGAAAACGAGTTCAAGCATTGGCTTTTCCTTCTATATAAATATTGTAATACTGAAAAGATTAGCACATTTTATATTTGTAATTGTTACGTTGCTTTCTAAGTCTTTTCAACTTCTGCTGCCTTTTAATACTTCTGAGCACCCTCATACCTACGACAGGCCATGACGGAATGTGCTTTATTTGGTGGCGTACCATTGGAATATCCCATAAAAGCATTAGTATAGCAAAGAAGATAGCAGCGATGAGGGTCCATCCGAACAAAATCTTGATACTTTGTGCAAGAAACCCTTCTACAATACCATTCATCAGCTGTGGAAAATCAATATTACGAGCACTTACTCTGACGCTGTCTATATATCCGGAACACCTTGCAAAACCGTCAGCCACATAGTATTTCATGCCTCTTGCATGGAGGGCTGCTCCTGTAAGACCACCTACAAACATGTGCAGAATGTTGAATACCGACAATGCTTGAAAGAAGTGTTCAAACGACATAATCTCGTGCAGACACCACATAAATGAAATGCACAATATAGAATAGCTGAACCCTCGCCAAATTATAGGCAATCTGAGTTGTTCGATATTGATGTTTGAATCTACAAGAAAGTAAAATCCACCGGCATACAGACAAAAAGCAAACAGTGCTACAGCTATGAGCTTATACACATTCCACCGCATCAGTTTCAACCATCCCAGTGAAAACAGACAGCCACATAATATTCCGAGTATAGACCATTGATTCAGAGCTTCGTATGTATGGTCTGCATAATGCATTACCTCCTCGTAAAATACCATTTCCAATACATGCTCACATGAAAACAATGCCTCGACAATTCCTATGAGTAGGATAACAGGTATTACGTTATGATATGTCCACATTGCAGGTTCTATATACGGTTTAGGATGTTTGAACATCCGTTGCAGGCATATTGAAAGAGAAATAAATGCAGTACCTGTTACCAGCTTGAACTGCGATGAATGCCACCAGTCAAGATAATCACCATAATTCAGCAACCATGCAACTTGCATCCAAAAACCACACCACAAAACTGCACCAAACCAGTCAAGCCCGCGTAAAGGTATAATTTGCGGCATAGCATGAAATGGCTTTGTAAGTAAAGCTTGTACAAGCAGCACGATGAGCATTAATCCTATAATCAGCCAATGCATGTATGTCCAGTGCATGTCGTAGGCGAACCATGCTGCAAGATAACCGGAAAATTCAATAGACGTTAGCAATATTATGTGTAGGATAGGGAAAAACACCCCGAAATCTCTTTTGGGGGTCATCCATAACTGTATGGTAGACATACATTCAAAAGTTCCTTGAATTTTTGCCATGCCACATACTACACATAAACCCCACAACACCGGAAGAGGAATTTTGAATGTGGCAAGAAGGTTGCATACCAAGATAACCATTGCAGATGCCATCAGCAGTAGCTTGTTGGAGAATCTGAACTTCATTCTGAAAAGTACAGGGAAATACATAGCCATACCGATTAGAGTGGAGTAGAGACACATTTGTACATCCTCTCGCATTATGCCCCATTCGCCGACGATATTGTTCATTGCACCGAGATACATCCCGTTTGAGAATTGGAAACAGAAGGCAAGCACAATGTATATCCATGGTTTAATCCATTCCGGCACGAATTTATGATACATAGGCATGGCGAACAGCATTGGTGGTCCGCCAGCCTGTGGTTTGTTGTTTTTTATATCATCCATTTGCTGTTATTTCTTTATTGTGCATTCCACGTTCATTCCGGCGCGGAGCATTCCAAGTTCCTTCTTTTTGCCGTTTAGACGAATGCGCACAGGGATACGTTGCTCAACCTTTACAAAGTTCCCGGTAGCATTGTCTTGTGGAATCATTGAAAAAGCAGAGCCCGTAGCATCACTTATTCTTTCCACTGTACCGTCAAATTCTGTTCCAGGTACAGCATCTGCAGTCACTTTAACCTTAGACCCTATTTTTATTCCGGGAAGTTGTGTCTCGCGGTAGTTTGCCACAACCCAAAGCTCAGAATTGTCAACGATGTTTACCATTGTCTGTCCTGGTTGTACAAGTTGCCCTATATGAATATCTTTTTTTCCAACCACGCCGTCGGCAGTAGCTGTGATAACAGTGTATGAGAGATTAAGTTTTGCCAACTTTATTTGTGCGCGTGCAGCTTCTACCGTTGCTTTGTTTTGTGATAGTCTGTGCCCTTGTTCTTGTTCCGCACGTGAAAGAGTGCCTTTACTTCTCACAGCCTGTTCATATCTGGCTTTTGCAGCAAGGTAATTGGTATGAATCTGGTCATATTGTTGTTTCGTTACAGCATCGCTTTTCAGCAGTTGTGCATATCGCAAATCATCTTGACGCGCATTCTCCATTCTTACTCGTGCTTCTTCAATGCCTGCATCCGAAACGTTCATATTCTGTCTTGTTACTTCCATCCCTGATGTGGTTGCAGCTCCTCCGGCAAGTTCACGTTCCAGGTTAGCTTCAGCCTGAGCTAATTGCAGCCTAAACTCGCTGTCTTCGATAATGACGAGCGTATCACCTTTGTGCACGGTTTGATATTCATTGAAGCGTATTTCTTTTATGAATCCCCCCACACGGGTGTTGACAGGTGTAATATGTTGTTGCACAGTGGCATTGTCTGTGTATTCTCCATCACCGAAGTGAACGAAATGGTCTACCACCAGCCATACTCCTATAGCAAGAATTATCAGCACGCATACATTATATATAGTTCTTAAAAGTTTCTTTTGTTTCATTGTCTTGTTTGTTCTATTATTTATTATCTGTTTAAAGTTCCCGCCACATACTGTATATTATAGTATGTGTAAGCAATATTTATCTGTGCATTTACTTCCTGCAATTCCGCATTGAGCTTGATATTTGAAGCATCAATCATATCGGTAATCAGGGCAAGTTGGTTTAAATATCTGTTGTTTACCACCTCATAATTCTGTTTTGCCAGCTCAACACTTTTTTGTTGCGTATGTAGTTCGGTGAAAGCCTGTTGGTGCATTGTGTATGCTTGTTGCATACTGTTGTTTACATTTTCGCTCGCTACCAAGTGTGAATCATTGCTCATTCTCAGTTGCTCTTTTGCTTTCCTTACAGTCTTGTTGCCTTTGAATAATGAACTTATGGAGTATTTCACACCAATGCCAACAAACCAGATATTGAAATTCTTGTCAATAGGCGGAATGTCATACGTGAAAGGTCCAGCAAAACTGTCTGAAGCAAAAATTCCGATTTTTGGCATCAATTCGCTTTTTGCAAGTTTAAGTTGTTGTTCAGCCATTTTTATTCCTAACGATGATTGCTGCAAGATAGGAGAGTTGGCAGTAGCACTTGCCTGTAACTCGTTTTCGGATAGCTTCTCTTTGTTGATACCGTTGAGGTTGATGTTTGGGATAACAATGGTATTGCTTAGTCCGAGAGTGTTGCAGAGCTGATGATTAAGAATGCTTTTTTGATCTTCAAGTTTTCTTTTTCCAAGTTTTAGCGATTCCATTTGCAGTTCATATCGCGTGATATCATTTTTAAGAGCCATTCCTTGCGCTTGTCTTGCCTTTATATCTGCGATAAGTTTTTCTGTAAGCTTTATGTTACTATTGTAAACCTTTATACCATTGTCAAGCTTATAAAGTTCAAGATATTGTCCGAGTGCAATGAATCTGGTTTGATTTCTGGTTAGTGATACCGAGTTCTCGTTTTGTGCTTTCTGCAGTTCTGCAAGCCTTATACCGCTGTTTATAGCACCTCCAGCATACACCACTTGTTGTGCCTCAACGGCAAAAGAATTTCCGAAGTGTGGTTGTGTTATTCCTTTAGCATTGCCGAAGTCCCTGTCAGTCATCAGCACATTACCATTGTAGCTTGCCGATAGCGACACGTTTATGTCGGGAAGTCTTTGGCTCTTTGCCTCTTCTATAGCCCTTTTCGCAACGTCAATGCCTGTTTTTTGAGTATTAAGGGCTTTGCTCCCGCTTTCCACATATTCGAAAAGTTCGTCAACAGTCATACTTTGCTGCACTTGAGCCATGCCACTTTCAGTAATAAGCAGAGTGGCAAAAGCGCAGCATAAAAGTTTTCTTCTCATTCTTGTTTTTTTATAATAGTAATAAGTTACACTGAATTTCGTGTGCAAAGTTACTCACTTTGTCGTTGCTGATGATTTCAAAAAAATCCATGTAAATTGGATATTTAGGAACAATCTTGCTGAAATATAACATAAAATACTGATATTTGCATAAAAAATAAGAATAAAGAGTGTGTAACCCTCTACTTGGAAATAGAGTATTATGATATTGGATAATTTGGAAAAGCAATCAACAGGTAAGGCAAGTCTTGAGTTGAGAACACTAAAAGAGTGGTTTGGTGAAGCTGTTGTGATAGATTATGGGATGATAATATTATGCAGGAATGGTGAAGCCACGATAAGGGTTAATTTCTCAGAATGGAAATTAATGCATGGCTCCGTTATAACATTGTTTCCCAATGACGTGATAGTTATATCTGAACAGAGTGAGGATTTTGAAGTGGAGTCATTGAAGTATGATTCCTCGTTGCTTAGAGAAGCAAGCCTGCAACTTGAGCAAACAGTGTATTCGCAACTGAAGGCAGACCGTTGCCGGAAGGAAACACCGATATTGACAAACATCATAAAAAGCATGTTTTCATTGCTCAGACTTTATTTCGAGCAAGAAGGATGTATTTGTCTTGACCAGTTGGTACTGTTGCAGCTGAAGGCTTTTTTTCTTGGCTTTTATGATTATCTTTATCGTAATCCGGCAAAAAAGAAGACAGAATGTGGAAGTCCACGAACAAGAGAACTGTTCAATAGGTTTATGTATGAGCTTGAAATTCGTTACCGGGAGTCAAGGGATGTTGCCTATTATGCCAATTTGCTGAGCATATCGCCCAAATACCTGAACATTATAGCGCAGCGCATAACCGGGCATACTGTAAAGGCATTGATAGACCACTATGTAGTGTTGCAGTTGAAACGCTCTCTTGCAACAGAGAATAAATCGGCAAAAGAACTTGCTTGGGAATATAATTTCAGTGACTTGTCTTTCTTTTGCCGATATTTCAAGCAGCACACTGGGGTTACTCCGCAGCAGTTCCGCAAGAAATAAACTTTACCCTTTTGCGGAAAAAATAAAAGTATAGAATTCCCGCAACTGTCAAGCATACAGGGAAAGCCGTCCAAATGCCAACAATTCCGTATTCCATTTTTATACCCAGGAAGTAGCTTGTGGGTAGAGATATTACGAAATACGAGAAAAAGGCAATAAACATCATTGGCTTGACGTATGCCGTGCCACGCAGAGCGTTGGCATAAGTCATCTGCATTCCATCGCCAAATTGGTAGATTACCATTAGCAGTATAACCTGTGAGCACATTGTCGCAACTTCATTGTTGTCGGCAAACCAATATCCCATTTGGTGTCTTAGCAGCAATACAGGTATGCTCACAATGCAACCTATCAAAATGATGATGTGAAAGCCTGATGCCGCCACAGTGCGCAGTTCCTTGTATTCTCGCTGTCCTATATAATAGCTCACTCTTACTGAAACAGCGGCTGTTATGCCATAATACACCATGAAGAACAGCTGAGATATTGTTATCATAATCTGGTGGGTGGCAAGTGCCGTGGTGCCGAGCCATCCAGCCATTATTCCTGTTAATGCAAATGCCGATGATTCCATACCCATCTGCAGTGCCACAGGCCAGCTTATCTTGTTGATTTTTGCATAATGTTCTTTATCGAAAGATGCCTCTTTCATTGAGTAACTGAAGTTGTCATATTTCTTTGCAAACAGAAATATAGACAAAGCTATTGCAAACATCACCATACGGCTTATCATCGTTGATATTCCGGCTCCGAGCAATCCTAATTCTGGCATAAATCCCGGACCGTAAATAAGCAAGTAGTTGCCTATAATGTTTAGAATGTTGCCTACAATCATTATATACATTGATGTCTTTGTATGCCCGATGGCATCAAAAAACTGTTTCAGCGTGTTGAACCAACATACGAATGGCAGTGAAATCATATTCACAATCATATACGGTCGCATCAGCGGAAGCAGTTCGACAGGTTGTCCCATGTGTTGGATATTGAAAAATACAGCAAGAAGTACGGCAAGCAAGATTATAGCCGTTGTTGTAGCTGCAAAGATACCGTTTTTCACCACATAGCCAATTTCCTTACTGTTTCCCTGCCCATAGAGCTGTCCGATAACAGGTGTTAAGCCATAACTGAATCCAAGTCCGAAAACGAGAATGATAGACATTACCGTATTGACGAAACTTGCTGCGGCAAGTTCTGTAACGCTGTGATGACCAACCATCAGTGTATCAGCAAAGCCGAGTACAATAGTACCCACTTGTCCCACAACGAGTGGTGCTCCAAGTGACAGTAGAGTTTTGTAGTGATAAGAATATTTATTGAAGTCGTAACTCATTTTCTTTGTATTTCTTGTTTAAGTGGTGCAAAGGTACTGACAAAATTATAGATTAGCAAATATTTGTATGCTACAGTGTCTTATTTGTATGCTACAGTGTCTGTTGTCGTGGTTATATTAAAAAGATAGAGCCTGCCTATTTAGATAATAAAGTAAAAAAAGAATCTACTAAAATCAGAAGAGGTCACCTAAATAAGTGACTTGCCAAGTTTATTGTCCACGCTTTTTGCAATAGTTTTTAAGTTCGGTCAGCTTCTTGTCATTTCCTTTGAAGAAGGCATATATCCAATGTTAAGGCGTGAGCAAAGCGACGGAGAGCTACCATCTTTTCCTGTCAATGGTTGCCGATTATACAGGTGTGGATTTATACCTGTTTAAGACGGTTTTTCCGGAAATCTCGTTTTTCGAGTTAGCGCCACTTGCGCCACTTGCGCCATTGCGCCAATTACGCCAAAATAGCTAAAAATGGGGGTTTTTACTGTATTTTCTGTATTTGGCGCAATGGCGCAAGTGGCGCAAGTGGCGCTATTTTGTAAATATTTTATTTTCTTCTTTTTGAGTTTTTCCTATATAAAACCTGGCATTTTTCACCGTTTCCCGGTCTTGCTCGTAACATAAACTTCAGCATCAGTAATGCCCAAACCGTTTTTGTCGTTCATACCAACGATGAAGACTGCATAAAAACAAACCTTAGCATGTAGTCCGAAAGCTTGTATGAAATATCAGCCAAAGCTGATAATAACTACAATTTATTTTAAAAGAAAGAATGAAATTTGGATATTAATTAATTAAATTGTAATTTTGCTGCGTTTTAAAACAAAGAATTATAATAATATAATAAATAGTGATGTAATGGTGTGCGGAATCTCCCTTTTAGGAAATACCGTATGCTATGTTTTGATGTTCACGAAACTAATGTTTCGTAAAACTAAATCATGGAAATGACGTCAGTAGAAATAAGAAAAGTAGAAACAAAAAAAGACCTAAGGCAGTTTATCGACTTTAGATACGACTTGTATGAAGGATGCGAATACGATGCCCCAAATTTGTTCAGTGATGACATGAACACGCTGAGCAAAGACAAAAATGCCGCTTTTGAATTTTGCGAGGCAGAGTATTTTATGGCGTTCGACAAGAACACAGGAAAAATGTTAGGACGTGTGGCTGCTATTATAAACCACAAGGCAAACAAACGCTGGGGCAGAGATGACGTGCGATTTGGATGGATAGATTTTGTTGACGACCTAAATGTGTCGAAAGCACTTCTTGGTGCCGTAGAGGATTATGGGAAGAGCAAAGGCATGACACATGTTGTTGGACCACTCGGATTTACGGATATGGACCCGGAAGGAATGTTGACAATGGGATTCGATCAGCTCGGAACAATGGCAACAATATATAACTATGCCTATTATCCGGAGCACATGGAGAAAATTGGCGGATTCAGGAAAGATAACGACTATGTGGAATTTAAACTCATGGTGCCGAAAACAGTGCCGGAGAAATACTCCAAGGTTGCAAAGCTAATAGAGAAAAGATATAATCTGCATGTAAAGAAACTGACTAAGCATGAAATCTTCAAAGAGGGATATGGACGCAAGATATTTGAAATTATAAACGATACGTTCAAAAACTTGTATGGATATTCTGAACTTTCCGATAAGCAGATTGAACAATATATAGATATGTATTTTCCGCTTGCCGACCTTAATCTCATAACTCTGATTGAGGACTGGAATGAAGACAAAAAGGTGGTTGGAGTTGGAATAACAATACCTTCGCTTACACGTGCGCTACAGAAATGCCGCAGAGGAAGACTTACACCGTTTGGATGGTGGCACGTATTGAGAGCTTTGAAATTCAGACATACAAAGATTGTAGACTTGCTGCTTGTCGGTATTTTGCCGGAATATAGAAATAAAGGAGCCAACTCGTTGCTCTTTGCCGACCTCATACCTCGTTATGTGGAATATGGATATGAGTGGGGAGAGACACACGTAGAGATGGAAACAAACGACAATGTGCAGAGCCAATGGCAGTATCTGGATTGTATAAACCATAAGCGCCGACGTTGCTATATAAAGGATATAAAGTAATACATAGATATAATATAATAACCGAAACAACAAAAGGAAACCAATCATGAGCGACAATAATATTGAAAATACAGAACAGCCTCAAGTTCAATATACCGACGACAGCATCCGGCATTTGTCGGACATGGAGCACATTCGTACACGTCCTGGAATGTATATCGGGCGTTTGGGAGATGGTTCCATACCTGAAGACGGTATATATGTGTTGCTCAAGGAGGTGGTTGACAACTCTATTGACGAATTCCGAATGAATATGGGAAAACGTATAGAAGTTGATATTGAGGACCATCTAAGGGTTAGTGTGCGCGACTATGGACGAGGAATTCCACAGGGAAAACTTGTTGAGGCTGTCAGCGTGTTGAATACAGGTGGAAAGTATGACTCCAAGGCATTCAAAAAGAGTGTAGGACTGAATGGCGTGGGTATAAAGGCGGTAAATGCGCTCAGTTTGCACTTTGAGGTAAAGTCGTATAGAGACGGAAAAGTAAGACACTTGACTTTTGAAAGAGGAGAGCTTAAAACAGATACAACAGAAGAAACAAACGACGAGAATGGAACATATATCTTTTTTGAACCGGATGCAAAACTGTTTAAAAACTATTCTTTCCATGATGATATCATTGAGATAATGCTCCGCAACTATACATACCTCAACACTGGTCTTGCCATTATGTATAATGGCAGGCGGATTCTAAGTCGTAATGGACTTGAGGATTTGCTTAACGATACTATGACCAACGATGGTATTTATCCCATAATTCATTTAAAAGGAGAGGATATAGAGATAGCATTCACTCATACTAATCAGTATGGAGAGGAATACCATTCTTTTGTAAATGGCCAGCATACAACTCAGGGTGGTACGCACCAAAGTGCCTTCAAGGAGCATTTGGCAAAGACAATAAAAGAGTTTTTCAACAAGAATTTTGAATATACCGATATCAGAAACGGTCTGGTTGGAGCTATTGCAATCAATGTTGAAGAACCGATGTTTGAGAGTCAGACAAAGATAAAACTTGGCTCGCAGACAATGAGTCCGGATGGAGTTAGTGTGAATAAATATGTGGGCGATTTCATAAAAACAGAGGTTGACAATTATCTTCACAGAAATTCGGATGTGGCAGAAGTGATGTTGCAGAAAATCCAGGCAAGCGAAAAAGAGCGCAAAGCCATGGCGGGAGTGACAAAACTGGCAAGAGAGAGAGCAAAAAAGGCAAACTTGCATAACAGAAAATTGCGCGACTGCCGTATTCACTATAGTGACGTGAAGAACGACCGCAAGGAAGAAAGTTCAATATTCATAACCGAGGGCGACTCTGCGAGCGGAAGTATAACGAAGAGTCGTGATGTAAACACACAAGCTGTTTTCTCGTTGAGAGGAAAGCCTCTTAACTCTTTCGGACTGACAAAGAAGGTAGTTTATGAAAATGAGGAATTCAATTTGTTGCAAGCTGCACTTGACATAGAGGAAGGACTCGACACGCTTAGATACAACAAGGTGATTGTTGCCACAGATGCCGATGTTGACGGTATGCACATCAGATTGCTTATCATAACATTCTTCTTGCAGTTCTTCCCTGATTTGATAAAGAAAGGTCATGTGTTTGTATTGCAGACACCATTATTCCGTGTGAGGAATAAAAAGTCAAAGATTAAGTCGAAAAAGGTTAAGGCGGCAGCTACAGGTAAGGGAGACTTCGTCACAAAATACTGCTATAGTGAAGAGGAGCGTCTTAATGCTATCGCTGAACTTGGACCAGATCCGGAGATAACACGATTCAAAGGTCTTGGCGAAATAAGTCCGGATGAGTTTAAAAACTTTATCGGACCAGATATGCGTTTGGAACAGGTTACATTGCACAAGACGGATCAAGTGCAGAAACTTCTTGAATATTACATGGGTAAAAACACTATGGAGCGTCAGAACTTTATCATAAACAACTTGGTGATAGAGGAGGATAGACCTGAAGAGGATGTATACGAATAAAAGACTCCTATAGCTTCATTCGGCTGTATAGACCAAAAACGATTAATATAAAAAGTAAAATATAAAAGATTATGGCATGCAATAAACAATATAATGTGAAAAGTATATACCGGTATTTTTATGTGGGCAGAATTTGTGCAGCAATCGGTATCCTATTCATTTTTCTACTTTCTCCTCTCACTGGCTCTGCACAGATGCGCATCAGAATGGGAGAAGATAGTCCTATGCGAAAGTTGCAGTTGGCAGAAATGTTGGTAAACAACTTTTATGTTGATTCTGTAGATGAGAACAAACTTGTTGAAGATGCCATAAAAGGAATGCTCGACAAGCTTGATCCACATTCATCGTATACCAATGCCAAAGAGACAAAAGAAATGAACGAGTCTCTACAAGGTAATTTTGATGGAATAGGTGTGCAGTTCAATATGGTGGAAGACACGTTGCTCGTGATACAGACCATAGCAAAGGGACCGTCGGAAAAGGTTGGTATAGTTGCTGGCGACAGGATTGTGGCAGTGAACGATACCGCTATTGCCGGGGTGAAAATGCCAAGAGACAAAATCATGATGCGACTTCGCGGACCAAAGGGAACGATGGTCAAGCTGTCAGTTGTGCGTCGTGACGTGAAAGACACATTGGTATTCAATGTGAAAAGAGATAAAATACCGGTGAAGAGCCTTGATGCTTCGTATATGATACGTCCGAAAATCGGATATATACGTATTGGAAGTTTTGGAGCAACAACATACGATGAGTTTATGGCGGCAATGGACAAACTGAAAAAGCTGGGCATGAAAGACCTTATACTTGATTTGCAGGATAATGGTGGCGGATATTTACAAGCTGCTGTTAAAATTGCAAATGAGTTCTTGCCTAAGAATGACGTTATTGTGTATGCCAGTGGATTGCGTTCGCCACGTATGGACTATAAGGCTAATGGCTCAGGAAAATTGCTCGACGGAAAAGTGGTTGTGCTTGTTAATGATTTTACCGCATCGGCATCAGAAATAGTTTCAGGAGCTATCCAGGATAATGACCGTGGTGTGGTGGTAGGTAGACGCACTTTTGGTAAAGGACTTGTGCAACGCCCATTTGATATGCCTGATGGCTCAATGATTAGATTGACAATAGCACATTATTACACACCATCGGGTCGTTGTATACAGAAACCATATAAAAAAGGTGATAACAAGGACTATTATAAGGATTTTGAAAACAGACTGAAACATGGAGAGCTGACGAATCCAGACAGCATACATTTCGCTGATTCGCTGAAGTTCTACACTTTGCGTAAGCATAGAGTGGTGTATGGTGGCGGAGGCATAATGCCGGATTATTTTGTTCCACTTGATACAATGACATATACAAAATATCATCGTCAGCTTGTAGCAAAGAATGTTATTACAGATGTTGTGCTGAGATATATCGACAATAACCGCAAGCAACTGAAAAAGCTATATTCGTCGTTTGCAAAATTTGATAAAGAATATAATGTTCCGCAGAGTGTAATTGACGACATCCGAAAAACTGGAGAGAAAAAAGATGTCAAACCAAAAGATGATGAGGAATTGAATCGCACAATGCCGTATTTGAGTAATCAGCTGAAGGCTCTTGTGGCACGTGATATTTGGGATATGGACGAATACTTCCATATAATAAACGAAACAAGCGATATCGTGAAGAAAGGCATATCTCTATTTAAAGAATAGCATGTAAGAGATATTCATGATAATTTTCTGACAATGATTGACAATATACAATAAATGTTGTCAATCATTGTCTTTTACAAACCATCCGTTACTTTTTATATATTCATAACCAATTCTACAGCGTAGACATTCCTTGCGGTCACAATATTCTTTTTTAAGCTGTATTATAGCCTGACTGTCGGCTGCCGATTCAAGTTCCAGTCCGCAATCTTGCCACATTCTTGTTATGCTGTTTTCTTCTGCCTTCAATTCTTCAAGCAATCTGAAAGCACGATCGCACATGTCTTCTTCGTTCTTGTATTTTCCATAAGCAAAAAGTATTGGTACAACAGTGTTCAATACAATAACATCTTTTGATTGTCTTGACAGATGTTTTTCGGATTTCTTGCTGGAACTTCCGAAAGAATAGTGAGTTTCCCAATATGGGGTAACATGTGTTGAAAATATTTCCCTAAGCTCATCAACAGTCTTACATTCGACAATAGAACTGAAGTTCGCCCTTCTGTTATAATACAGATTTGCAAGTTGCGATATTCTGATATTTGGGAAATTCTGCGGTCTGAGTCTCAGAAATTTCCATTTAAGAGGGTCGATTGTTTTTAGGTTGAATTTGCGTGACAGATAGTTGTATTCATTTTTCAGCTTCACATAATAATTGTCTGTTTCAGCTTCGTCATGATGTTTACCCGGTACAGTATTAATGTCCAACAGTCCTGCCTGTCCCAAGAATATAGCTTCAATCTGAAAGATGTCATCCCGGTGATGGGCAACACTGTTAAGTGATAAAATGTTTGCCCATTCTTCAAAGGCATCACTATTCACTCCAAAACCGAAATTTCGTGCCAATGTCATAAAATAAGCATCTTCCCACGAACCATTTCTTTGTTTCACTTTACAGAGAATTGCTTCTGTCTTTTGTTCCAGGCGCTCTGTTTGGAGATAACTCATCCAACTGTGTAATGACAGGCGGGAAAGCTGTGGAATGATACTATGGCATGGAGGATAGCGGTCGTCAATCAACAGTTTGGAGTAGTTCTTCCGTATATTGTCTGGAACATCCATCTGCATCTGTCTGATAGTTTTGCCTTTGCTATTCTTCACTGTCATATCATTGATGCCGACCACATGCAATATGATGTTGTCGTAGGCTTCGTCTTGGTCATGTCCATGCATAATCCAGTCGGAAGCTCTATCGTGGATTTCCACATTTCCCACCCACAATATACCACCGATTTTAATCTTTGCGTTAAAAAAATCAGGTCCGGCATTAGTGTTGTGGAGTCCAGGATCTATAATCTCCACTAAATCCCCATCGGTGGTAAACATGTCACGAAGTGGGTATATGCGGTGTTTCCAAATATAATGAAGAAGCATTTCCATAGTATTAATTTTCCATTGTGGATTTTATTATTTTGTTGTTATGCAGTATACGCAAAACGCATTTAGCGGATATTATGCTGCGAAGATACTCAAAAGTAATAAGAAAATCACCATTTTTTGTATATAAAACATCATATAAGTATAAATTTTTTCAATGCAAGCGATATAAAGAGGCAAAAAAACATCTAATCTGAAAATTAAGCTGTATATTTGCATCATTATAAGAATGAAAGACAATGACTTATTCAATTGAAAAAGTAACAACATTGATAGGAGCGCATAGATATGGAGAGCATGCCGCCAATATAGGCTTTTTGCTCACAGACAGTCGCTCTTTGTGTTTCCCTGAAGAAACATTATTCTTTGCGTTGAGATCTGGTCGTCATGACGGTCATGACTTTATATCAGACTTGTATCGCCGTGGAGTTAGAAATTTTGTAGTAGACACTTTGCCTATTGACTATGTAGAAAAATATCCTGATACAAATTTTCTAAAAGTGATAAGTCCGCTTGAGGCATTGCAACGTCTTGCGGAACGGCATAGGGATGAATTCAATATTCCAATCGTTGGTATTACAGGAAGTAACGGAAAAACTATAGTGAAGGAGTGGCTCTTCCAGTTGTTGTCTCCATCATATACTGTTACAAGGAGTCCACGCAGTTATAACTCCCAGATAGGAGTGCCTCTATCGGTATGGCTACTCAACGAACAGACTCAAGTAGGAGTGTTTGAAGCTGGTATAAGTCAACCTGGCGAGATGCTTGCCTTGCGTGATATAATCCAACCGACAATAGGTGTCATAACAAATATCGGTTCTGCACATCAAGAAAATTTCAAGAGTCTTGAAGAAAAAGCCAATGAGAAACTAACACTCTTTCATGATGCAAGCGTCATTGTTTATCCTGAGGATGACGAAACAATAAGCAGATGTGTTGCAAAAGGTGAATTCAAGGGAGAGAATATCTCATGGTCATGCAAAAATGCTGATGCTCCGCTATATATAGAAAGTATAGAAAAGAACGATACAGAAACATCTGTAACCTATATATATAAGAAAGGTGATAGACATACATACAAGTTACCTTTTATAGACGAGGCTTCAATTGAAAACTCAATAGTCTGTGTTGCTGTTTGTCTGGCGTTAAATTTAACATCAGAACAAATAGCAGAACGCATGCAGCATATAGAGGCTGTTGCAATGAGACTGGAGGTAAAACAGGGACAGCATGGATGTACATTGATAAACGACTCGTATAATTCAGACATAAATTCGCTTGATATAGCACTCGACTTTATTAGCCGTCGCCCAGATCATAAGGGACGTCGTCGCACCTTGATACTTAGTGATATTCTGCAGAGTGGGGTGCCAAACGATAAATTGTATGACGAGGTTTCGGAACTTTGCGAGAAGCGTGGTGTAGAGAAGTTTATAGGAGTAGGCAAGAATCTCATGGCAGAGGCTGACAAGATAAATGTTGCAGAAAAATATTTCTTTGCTGATACTGATTCATTCTTGAAAAGTGATGTGTTCAAAACTCTCCATGATGAAGTTATTCTTATAAAAGGAGCAAGAGCTTTTGGTTTTGACAATATAACAGAACAGCTTGAGCAGAAAGTACATGAAACAATACTTGAGGTTAATCTTAGGGCACTTGTAGACAACTTGAACTACTATAGGTCGTTCATGAAGCCGGAAACAAAGCTTGTGGCTATGGTTAAGGCTAATGCTTATGGAAGTGGCGCTGTAGAAGTGGCAAAGACATTGCAAGATCATCGTATAGATTATTTGGCTGTTGCTGTTGCCGATGAAGGAGTCTCTCTGCGCAAAAATGGCATAACAGGAAATATTATGATAATGAATCCTGAGATGACAGCATTCAAAACTATGTTTGACTATGATTTGGAACCTGAGGTATATAGCTTCAGATTGCTTGATGCACTTGTTAATGCTGCACGTCGTCAGGGGATAACAAATTATCCAGTACATATCAAGTTGGATACAGGTATGCACCGTCTTGGATTTAATCCTAAAACGGATATGGATGAGCTGATAAAGAGACTGAAAAATCAGAATTCCATAATTCCACGTTCCGTGTTCTCTCATTTTGTGGGATCGGACAGTGACGATTTTGATAATTTCTCTAAAATGCAGTTTCAGCTCTTTGATGAAGCAAGCAAAAAACTTCAGGCTGCTTTCCCACACAAGATATTGAGACATATCGATAACTCTGCAGGTATAGAGCACTTCCCAGAGCGACAGCTTGATATGTGTAGACTCGGACTTGGACTGTATGGCATAGATAGCCGTGACAATCATATAATAAATAATGTGAGCACGCTGAAAACAACAATTCTTCAGTTGCGTGATGTTCCAAAAGAAGAAACAGTAGGTTATAGCCGGAAAGGACATCTAACACGTGACAGTAAAATTGCAGCAATTCCTATAGGATATGCCGATGGGCTGAATCGACATTTGGGAAGAGGAAATTGTTATTGTCTTGTAAATGGTAAGAAAGCACCATACGTGGGAAATATATGTATGGATGTGGCAATGATAGATGTTACTGACATTCCGTGTAAAGAAGGTGACAGCGTTGAGATATTTGGAGATAATCTGCCTGTTACCGTGCTTTCGGATGTTCTTGATACTATTCCGTATGAGGTCTTGACAAGTGTCAGCGACCGTGTGAAGAGGGTTTACTATCAAGATTAACAAAAATATTGCAAGTCTGCCGCATGTTTTGGTGCTATGCGGCAGACTTTATCTGACTTATGAAATTATTTTCCATATATAAATGTTTGAAATATGGAAAAAAATGTTATCTTTGCAAACTAAAGTATTAATTATAACTCTTAAACAAAAGAAATGGCTTCAATACAAACTACTAAAATGTCCAACTTTCGTTGGGTGATTTGTGCGTTGTTGTTCTTGGCAACAACAGTCAACTATATGGACCGACAGGTTCTTTCGTTGACATGGAAGGATTTCATCGCTCCAGAATTCCACTGGACTGACGATGATTATGGTACGATTACAGGTTGGTTCTCAATCTTCTATGCTGTGTGCAACTTGTTCGCAGGAAAGTTCGTTGATTGGATGGGTACAAAGAAGGGCTATCTTATAGCAATCTTCGTATGGTCAACGGGTGCTGTGCTTCATGCTCTTTGTGGTGAAGCGGCAATGCTTATAGAAGGTTATGACTCAATTGAGGCTTTGCGCCTCGTAAAAGCTGGTTCTGACGCTGCTGTGGCAATTGCAACAGTTAGTGTGTGGTTGTTCCTTTCTTGTCGTTTGGTCCTTGCTGCAGGTGAGGCAGGTAACTTCCCGGCAGCTGTTAAGGTTACTGCTGAGTATTTCCCAAAGAAAGACAGAGCTTTTGCAACTTCAATCTTTAACAGTGGTGCTTCTGTAGGTGCTCTTGCTGCTCCTGCTACTATTCCATTGCTTGCTAATGCATGGGGATGGGAAATGGCTTTCGTTGTTATCGGTGTACTTGGATATATTTGGATGGGACTTTGGATTTGGTTGTATGACAAACCAAGAAGCAGCAAATTTACAAATAAAGCCGAACTTACATATATAGAGCAAGATGAGGAAGCTGACGAGGCTGTAACAAAGGAAGAAACTCCAGCAGAGGAAGAAAAGACTATAGGTTTCTTGAAATGTTTCACATTCCCTCAGACATGGTCTTTCATTGTTGGAAAATTCATGACTGACGGTGTATGGTGGTTCTTCCTGTTCTGGGCTCCAGCGTATTTCTCTGATGTATATGGATACACATCAGACAGTCCGATGGCTATAGCTCTTATTTTTACTCTATATGCAATAGTTACAGTGTTGAGTATTGGTGGAGGTTATCTTCCTACATATTTCGTTGACAAGAAGGGCATGAACCCATATATCGGTCGTATGCGTGCAATGTTGATATTTGCATGCTTCCCATTGCTCGGACTTATTGCACAGCCAATGGGTGAGATCAGCGCATGGTGGGTTGCTATCATTATCGGTCTGCTTGGTGCAGGTCACCAGGCTTGGTCGGCTAACCTGTATTCAACAATTGGTGATATGTTCCCTAAATCTACCATTGCTACAATTACCGGTATTGGAGCTATGGCAGGTGGTATTGGTTCTTTCCTTATCAATAAGGGATCTGGTATGCTGTTTACATACGCTGAGAATGCAACAACATTCAGCTTTATGGGCTTCGACGGAAAGAAGGGCGGATATATGATAGTGTTCTGTATTTGTGCTGTTGCCTATCTTATAGGATGGATTATCATGAAGATACTTGTTCCTAAATACAAGCCTATCATCGTTGACTAATTTCAAATAACACCTATTAGAACCAATTTCTAATAGTTGTGTTTGCAATATAACTGCAAGTTCCTGTTCCGATAAGGTTGGAAACTTGCAGTTTTTTTATGTTAATCTATAAGGAAAGTTCGCTAGGTGGTTTAAAATAAATTTCTTATGATAAAATAAATCATTTAATAAAAAATCTGATACCCAAGTATTACTTGAATATCAGATTAGAGTAATTCTTTTACATCTTTTCATTAACATTACATGTAGGACACCCAAAGACATGCTCCTATAACCAAGATCGCAATAATTGTCAAAACGACAAATAGTATTTTTGAAATTTGTTTGCGTCGTTTGATTGACAATAAGCTGTTATTCTTGAAAATCTCAGATTCGTCAGGAGTGTGATGGTGCGATTTCCTTTTTCTGTTTTCCATTTCTTTTATTTCATTAATTGAATCGTTTTCGTCTTTGTGAAATATTTCAGCTGCAAAGGTATAAAATATTATATTATGCAAGAAATTCCCCCCCCCCTTATTTATGTTTAAATATTGTTAATACATACATTCTTTCATCTTTGGTTTAAATTCTTTTATCAATGTTTTATTGCTTTTTCAACATGTACGGTTAAAAGGTAGCGAGTGTAGTGCTGCCTATAATGATTTTTATTACATTTATTCATACCAAGAAGTGAAAGTTGGCTGATTTCTGGAAGAAACTTGGCAACTTTCTCTTCGTAATCAGGCAACTTTCTCATATCAGCCGTTTCAGCCGCTCCGAAGGAAGTTTTGAATGGATATGAAATATCTTGTATATTACAATGTTTATTTTTCAACCGTATATGTTGACTTTTTTTCATGATTTATCCCTCATTCCTCACTCTTTTTTATTGTGTCCCATGTGTTTATAGGCTTTTCAAGTGTGTGATGGATAAGTGAGGAATGGGTGAGAGACGAGTGATGACAAGGGGTATATATTACTTGATATTGACAGTTGTCTTTTATTGTTTTGACTAATTTACTGATAGAAAAAATCATATACACTTGTTTTGTATTATAATCTAATTGCATTAACTTTGCAACACGAAAGAACTATCCTACTTTTTATTAAAAATGGAAGAAAATAAAAACTACACATTTGAAGAGGCTTTTCAAGCTTCAAAGGAATATTTCGAAGGTGACGAGCTTGCTGCGAGGGTGTGGGCGAACAAGTATGCGCTGAAAGACAGTTTTGGGCATATATTTGAGAAGACCCCTACCGATATGCATCATCGTATATCAAAAGAAATAGTAAGAATAGAGAACAAATATGTAAATCCACTAAACGAACAAGAAGTTTTCGATTTGTTGGACCATTTTAAGTATATCGTTCCTGCAGGAAGTCCTATGACAGGTATAGGAAACCATTATCAAGTGGCTTCACTGTCAAATTGCTTTGTTATTGGTCTTGATGGTGATGCGGATTCTTATGGTGCAGTGATGTTGATGGACGAGGAGCAAGTTCAGCTTATGAAACGTCGTGGTGGAGTTGGTCATGATCTTTCACAACTGCGTCCGAAAGGTTCACCTGTAAACAATTCAGCTCTTACATCAACAGGCGTTGTTCCTTTTATGGAGCGTTATAGCAACTCTACTCGTGAGGTGGCACAAGATGGTCGCCGTGGAGCATTGATGCTTTCGATAAGTATAAAGCATCCTGACAGCGAAGCTTTTATCGATGCAAAAATGCAGGAAGGCAAAATTACAGGTGCTAATGTATCAGTAAAACTCGATGACGAGTTTATGCAATGTGCTGTTGATGGAAAGGAATATACACAGCAGTTCCCTATTTACAGTTCCAATCCGCAAATACAAACAAAGATAGATGCAAAACGGGTATGGGAGAAAATTGTGCATAACGCATGGAAAAGTGCAGAACCCGGTGTGTTGTTTTGGGATACCATAATAAGGGAAAGTATACCGGATTGTTATGCTGATCTTGGTTTCCGTACGGTTTCAACAAATCCTTGTGGTGAGATACCTCTTTGTCCATACGATTCTTGCCGTTTGTTGTCTGTAAATCTATATTCTTATGTTGTAAATCCATTTACTCCACAAGCTTATTTTGATTTTGAGCTATTCAAAAAGCATGTTCGTATAGCTCAGAGAATAATGGACGACATTGTTGATATGGAGCTTGAGAAGATAGATCAGATAATAGCTAAGGTGAAAAGTGATCCTCAGACAGACGACGTGAAACATACAGAATTGCATCTTTGGGAAAAGATAAAGAACAAGAGTGGTCTTGGACGTCGTACTGGTGTTGGTATAACAGCTGAAGGTGATATGATAGCTGCAATGAATTTGCGTTATGGCACTCAACAGGCAACAGAATTCTCTGTTAAAGTTCATAAGACACTTGCTCTTGCAGCTTATCGCTCATCTGTAGAGATGGCAAAAGAGCGTGGCGCATTCAGTATTTATGATGCCGAGAGAGAGAAAAACAATCCTTTCATCAATCGTATCAAAGATGCTGATCCACAGCTGTATGAGGATATGGTGAAATATGGTAGACGAAATATTGCCTGTCTGACTATTGCTCCTACGGGAACAACCAGCTTGATGACTCAGACCACCAGTGGTATAGAGCCAGTGTTTATGCCTGTTTATAAGCGTCGTAGAAAAGTAAATCCAAACGATGCCGATGTTCATGTAGACTTTGTAGATGAGTCGGGAGATTCTTTTGAAGAGTTCGTCGTTTATCATCATAAATTCCTTGAATGGATGAAGATAAACGGTTTTGACACAGAAAAGCGTTACACTCAAGAAGAACTTGACAATATCGTAGCACAGTCACCTTATTATAAAGCCACAGCAAATGATGTAGATTGGCTTATGAAAGTGCGTATGCAAGGTGCAATCCAAAAGTGGGTAGACCATAGCATTAGCGTTACTATAAATTTGCCAAACAATGTTGATGAACAGCTTGTAAACAGATTGTATGTAGAGGCTTGGAAATCAGGCTGCAAGGGCTGTACAGTATATCGCGACGGTTCTCGTTCCGGAGTTATGATCGCCGTAGACAAGAAAAAGAAGAAAAAAGAGAAAGAGCCTAAGCATACTTGTGAGCCACCACAAGTTACAGAGGTGCGTCCGAAGGAACTTGAGTGTGATGTTGTACGTTTCCAAAACAATAAGGAAAAGTGGGTAGCATTTGTTGGCTTGCTTGATGGCTATCCTTATGAGATATTCACAGGTTTGCAAGATGACGAAGAAGGTATATCTTTGCCAAAAACGATAACCAAAGGAAAGATTATCAAGAAAGTTGATGAAAATGGTAAAAAACGTTACGACTTCCAATTTGAAAACAAGCGTGGCTATAAGACAACAGTAGAAGGGTTAAGTGAAAAGTTCAATCCGGAATATTGGAACTATGCCAAATTGATATCTGGAGTTCTACGTTATCGTATGCCAATAGCAAATGTAATAAAGCTTGTAGGTTCGCTTCAAATGAACAGCCAAAGCATAAACACTTGGAAGATAGGTGTGGAAAGAGCCTTGAAGAAGTATGTGGTAGACGGTACTGAGGCAAAAGGACAGAAATGTCCGGTTTGCGGTCATGAGTCACTCGTTTATCAAGAAGGTTGCTTGATATGTAAGAATTGTGGTTCTTCAAGGTGTGGATAATGCTTGAGTCAGGACATATATATATTAATAATATGCGTTTCCATTCACGCCATGGCGTGTTGGAGCAAGAGAGACTTACGGGGGGCGACTTCTTGGTCTCTCTTGACGCACGTTATCCTTTGTCGAAAGCTGTAGACAGTGATGATGTGTCGGATACTCTTAATTATGCTGAGGTTTATGATATAGTGAAAAAAGAGATGTCTATACCTTCAAAGCTTATAGAGCATGTTGCCGGCAGAATAGGTAAACGCTTGTTTGAGAGAATGCCCGAAATAGAGGAACTTACTGTAAGACTGACAAAAGTAAATCCGCCGATGGGTGCAGATTGTGAAGGTGCCGGTGTTCAATTGCACTGGATAAATGGATAATTTGCCATTTTTTTTATGTTGTAACGAAACTTATATTTAATTTTGCAGCAGTGATTAGAAATAACAATAATATTCTAAGAGGTTTCGTATTAATACTCCTCGTATCCCTACTGACAGTAATGAGTGCCGCTGCCAGAAACTTTACATTGGTTATAGATGCAGGTCACGGTGGTCATGATGCAGGGGCAAGAGGAAGTTTTTCGTATGAGAAGGATATAAATCTAAGAACAGCTCTTGCTTTCGGGCGGTACGTTGAAAAGAACTGTCCGGATGTGAAAGTTATATATACACGTAAGACAGATGTCTTTATCCCACTTCATAAGCGTGCTGATATAGCTAATAAAAACGGTGCAGATGTTTTTATATCCATACATACAAATGCTTTGCCTGCCGGAAGAGTTGCAAGAGGATTGGAAACATACACTATGGGTATGCGTCGTTCAAACGAGAAACTTAGTGCCGCTCAGCGCGAAAATGCTGTTATAACATACGAGAGCGATTACAAGCAACGCTATGAAGGTTATGATCCAAATTCTCCGGAGAGTGCAATAATGTTTGAGTTCATTCACGATAAAAATATGGCAAAAAGTGTTGAACTTGCTCGTTTGATACAAAAAAACGTATGTTCAACAGCTTCTCGACCTGACAAGGGGGTAAAGCAAGATGTATTTCTTGTGCTTAGAGAAACATCAATGCCAGCATGTCTCGTAGAGCTTGGTTTCATAACGACTCCAGACGAGGAGAAGCTTCTGAACGATGAAAGTTCTGTAGATAATATTGCGCGAGGAATATATAATGCTTTTGCAAAATACAAAAACGATAATTTCACAGGGTTTACGGTTCCGTATGAGGCTGCAAACGACAATAAAGTGAAGATACCGACAATTGTTCCAAAAGATGACAATGAGCAAGAAGAATCCTCTCAAAACAAGAAAGTTGTTGCAAATGCTCCTGCTCCGAAAACAAGAACAGTTCAGAGATTAAAAACTCAGGGTAATGTTGAAAAAAAGAAAGAAGCAGAGGGTGTTGATATAAAAAATGTAGTTGCAGAAACCAAGCATGCAGATGCTGATGAAGATAAACCGGTTTTTAAAGTTCAAATTGTTGCAAGCTCAATTAAAATTCCTTCAACAAGTTCACGGTTTAAAGGGCATAAAGATATTGACAGCTACAATGAAAATGGAATGTTCAAATATACAATCGGTTCTTCTCTGAACTACAACGAGATTAATCGTTTGCGTATAAGCCTGACTGATGCCTTTCCTGGGTGTTTTGTTGTGGCTTTTAAAAACGGTGAAAAAATGAACATCAACGAGGCGATAAGAGAATTTAGAAGAAGTAAGAAATAATACAGAATATATATGAAGTACTTTACAAAAGAAGTGAAAATTGCTATTGTTGCAATAGTCGGGCTGGTTGTCCTGTTTCTTGGAATGAATTTTCTAAAAGGATTAAACCTGTTTTCGTCAGACAGTCGCTATTATATATCTTTCAGAGACATAAGTGGTTTGTCAGCGTCGTGCCCAATATATGCCGATGGCTATAAGGTTGGTGTAGTAAGAGGAATAAATTACGACTATGCACATTCTAAAGATATTATCGTTTCAGTTGATATCAATAAAGACATGCGCATCCCAAAAGGTAGCAGCGCAGAGATTGTCAGCGATTTGATGGGAAATGTAAAAGTAAATTTGTTGCTTGCCAACAATCCGCGAGAGAGGGTTGCTGAAGGTGAAACAATAGTGGGTGGCATCAACGACGGAGCTATGGGTCAATTAAAAGACTTCATACCTGTAGTACAGAAAATGCTACCTAAGATTGATTCTATTCTGACAAGTGTGAATATGCTTTTGGCTGATCCGGCAATAGCCAATTCATTGCATAATGTAGAGACTATAACAGGAAACCTTACAGTGTCGTCAAGAGAATTGAATACAATGCTTGGCACATTAAACAGCCGTATGCCAGGATTGCTGTCGAAGGCAGATAAAGTGATGGACAATACTGAGCATATTACGGCAAAACTCAATAAAGTAGATGTTGAAGGCACTATGGGCAAGGTTAACGCTACACTTGATAATGTTCAAGCGTTTACGGAGCAACTGAATAATAACCAGGGCAGTCTTGGCTTGCTGATGCGTGATCCTAACCTATATTATAATCTTAATTCGACAGTCAAGTCGGCTGACTCTCTGTTAATAGACTTGAAGTCTCATCCAAAGCGTTACGTTCATTTCTCTATATTCGGGCGTAAAGACAAATAGACAAAAAGATTTAAGCATATTTTAATAAAAAAAGAAAAGTGTAAATAAAGCGGAAGTATCAGTAACTTCCGCTTTATTTTTGCAATAATCTTAAAGTGCACAATTAAAGCACTTTACAAAAATGTTTCAAAATAACCTTGATACACATTTGTCTATTCCATTTTTTTTTGCGAAATTTGCATGCACTTTTTGAGGATGACTTATGTAAAAGGCTATCTGAAAGAACGAAAAACCGAATTTCATGCATTGCCGTAAGGCTTATTATAAAAAACACGTCGGAAGACAATAAACTTTATATCATTAATATATGACCGAGAATCCCAATGCTCTATGGGAAAGAAGTCTCCTTCTTATAAAGGAGAATGTCTCAGAACAGCAGTTCAACACATGGTTCAAGCCAATCGTCTTTGAGAGGTTCAAAACAGAAACAAGGACGTTATTGGTGCAAGTTCCAAGTCCATTCGTTTACGAATACTTGGAGGAGAACTTTATTGACCTGTTGGGAAAGGTGCTTGCACGCACTTTCGGACCAGGAATAAGGTTGTCATATCGTGTGGTGACAGACAAGACCAACAATCTTGCACAGATTCTTTCGTCAGATCCTCCTGCAGGAATTGCAGACAAACCGATAAAGACAGTTAGGAACAACCAGTCTCCTACACCGTTGGATGCAGTTCGTCCACAGCAGATTCCGTCGCAGTTGAACCCTCACCATACATTTACCAACTATATAGAGGGAATGAGCAACAAGCTTCCTCGTTCTGTAGGCTATTCTATTGCCGAGCATCCAAACACCACACAGTTCAATCCAATGTTCGTGTACGGTCCTTCGGGATGTGGCAAAACCCACTTGATAAATGCGATAGGTGTGCGTACAAAGCAGTTGTATCCGCAAAAGCGAATACTATATATAAGTGCACGTCTGTTCCAGGTTCAATACACAAATGCGGTAAGAAACAATACTGTAAACGATTTCATCAATTTCTATCAGACAATAGATATGCTGATTGTCGATGATATTCAGGAGTGGGCTTCTGCAACGAAAACACAGGAAACCTTCTTCCATATATTCAATCACCTGTTTATGAATGGCAAGAGAATAATTCTTGCCAGTGACCGTCCGCCTGTTGACCTTCAGGGTATGAGCGACCGTTTGCTTACCCGTTTCTGTTGTGGACTTATAGCAGAGCTTGAGAAGCCGAATGTTGAGCTATGTATGGAAATCTTGCAAAACAAGATAAAACGTGACGGACTAAAGATTCCTGAGAATGTTGTGCGCTTTATTGCAGAAACGGCAAATGGCAGCGTGAGAGACTTGGAGGGTGTGATAAATTCTCTTATGGCATACTCTGTTGTTTACAACAGCAATATAGACATGCGCTTGGCAGAACGTGTAATCAAGCGTGCTGTAAAGATTGACGACAATCCTCTCACTATTGATGATATTCTTGACACAGTGTGCAATCATTTTGAGGTTACAATGGCAGCTGTCAATGGCAGGAGTCGTAAGCGCGAATTTGTTGAGGCGCGTCAGGTGTCAATGTATCTTGCCCAGAAATACACAAAGATGCCGGCATCGAGAATTGGCAAGCTTATGGGTGGTAGAGACCATTCTACGGTTATTCACAGTTGCTCTCAAGTAACAAAGCGTTTAAAGGTTGACAAGCTGTTTATGGATGAAATAGCAAGTATAGAGAACTCTTTTAAACTGAAACGCTAAAATCTGAATCACATATCTAAATGCGATCATAAATAAGAAAAGCGCAGAAGGGGATTTGCCTAAGGCATGTTCCCTTTTGTCATTTTTATTGTATAAATGTTTCTGAATTTAGGAAAATAACATTTTATAAGTCTTTTTCTTGTTATTCTTGTCTACTAATGGCTTAACTTTGCACAATAAATAATTGTCAATAAATAATAATACAGCGATATTTGGATGGAATTTACACTATATAGCTATGCACTTTGTGCGTCGCTCACGTTAATGCTTTTTTTTGCTTGTCGTTTCATTTTTGGAACATTACCTGAAAAGAAGAACATTAAAATATACAAGCAGTCACGTTCAATTATGGGGGTGGCTATGTTGATTCTTTCTTTAAACTATTCTATACATTTGTTTATATCTCCGCGATATATCGATTCTGACCTTGCCATATATATAAATCTGAGCACATATTTCCTTGTTTCATGGCTGTTCAGCAGTGCTTTGATGCATTTGATGGTTCGTGGATACCTTTCGCATAGAAGATTTATCCGCAATATAATATATTGGCTTATATTTACTGCTTCTTTCTTTTTTATATGGATATCAGCACCAGACGGTACTCCCCGCCTTGTTGCTCTCATAGTAATGTCGGCAGTATTTGTTCTGTATTGTGTATTCCTTGCCAGTCGCTTGTTTATGACAATGCATCGTCTGAAGCGTATGCTTGACAGTTACCATTCTGATTATATCTATGCTTATGTTCGCTGGATGTCGATATTTACGTATTGGGCAATAATATTTGGTGTTGGACAAGGGCTGTTCACGTTTATTCCCAACAAGTATGTATACCTTTGGATAATTTCGGCAATTCCATTCTACGTATATACTTATATAGCATATAAGAATTATTATTTGTTCTATGACAAAGTAGAAAAGGTATGTGAAGAAACTGTCGATGATTCGCCTACCGTCTTGTTGCCACAGTCGCAAGATGATATTATCCACGACCGTCTTCAGAAATGGATTGCAGAGAAAGGCTTTATAAAGAGTGGACTTACCATTGCAGATCTTGCGAAGGATATTTGTACCAACCGTACATACATCTCTTCGTATATAAATAATCATTATAATGTTTCCTTTAGGGAATGGATAAATAGCTTGCGTCTTGAATATGCCAAACAGCTACTTGTGAGCAATTCAGAGATGACAATAGCAGATGTTGCTCAAGCTGCAGGGTATTTGTCGTTGAGTTATTTCACCAAGACTTTTACTTTGTCAGAGGGCACAACTCCAGGAAAATGGCGCAGATTGCAATAATTATTGTTGCGAAATTATAGGTATTGCTGCTAAAACACCCTGATATAGGGGTGTAACTTTTTGCAGTAACTTTTTTGAAATATAGAAAACAAAATTGTAAAGCTTGTTTTTAACAATAACAAAATACATATTGTTCTGTATTGTTGTTTTGCTCTTCCGACAAATCTTTTTGCTCATTCAACAAAAAGCACTTTCCCATAAAGCAAAGCTATTTCATGTTTGAAGAATTATATCTATATTTGCAAGTGTAAAGAACAAAAGGTGATAAAGGTTTAAACTTCGTTACCTGCTTGAATTTTGATTTAATAGACATAAAATCCAACACAGTAATTATGCCAGGACTTGTTGCTTGTCGTAATTATTTTACGATTATACCAGGTGTCTTGCAGTAATTTTGAATTTATCGTAGATATTCTGGTTTAGGCAAAAAAACCATGTATGTCTATATGTGAATATAAGCATACATGGTTAAAATATAATAGAGTAGAAAAATAATAGGATTAATTTCTGAATCGTAATTTTAATTAAAACCATGCTGATATTAAGAACAAACGTTGCGTTGTATTGCGGCCTTAATGATTTGCCATGAAAAACAATATATTTTTTTATGTGTGATTTTAGAATCATCTCCGGCATATTGCTTAGACGTAAGCATCATGCCGGAGATTTTGTTTTGCATGTTTTTAATTTGTTCATAATATATTTATGCGCTTGTTGAGTTGCTTCAATAAACTTTAGCTAACGTATTAGCACGTTTAACCTGTAATCTAAGGATGGTAGAGCTAACGGCTAAGTAAAAGAAAGCTTACTTATTTTCAAAGAGAAACAGTCTTCGTATTGCTGGTTGTTGGTTTTTGTGGTTCCACATGAATACTGATGTGTGTATGCTCACCAAAATGTTTTCTTAATTCCCTTTCTATGTTTGAGGCATGTTTGTGAGATTCATAAAGACTTATATATCCCGGCATGCGAAGATGCATCTCTATAGCTATGTTGCTACCTATGTGTCGTGTGCACAAGTTATGTATGTCGCTGACTATAGGCTCATTCTTTGCTATATTGATTATTTCTTCCTCAATGTTTTTGGGAAGGCTCTTTTCAAGCAAGTCGTTTGATGAAGAATGTATAAGACTTAGTGCAGTTTTTACTATAAATACACTTACTATAACCGCAGCAATAGGGTCGAGCACAGCCCATTGTTTTCCGAGTAGTATGGCACCTCCAATACCCACAGCAGTTCCTATTGATGAAAGTGCATCGCTGCGGTGATGCCAAGCATTGGCGATTACAGCCTGAGAATTTATTTTTTTGCCCACGCTTGCAGTGAAGCGGAATGTCCATTCTTTCAGTCCAATACTCACAATAGCCGCAACCAGTGCAACGATTCCCGGTTGTTCAATTTCTTTTCCTTTCATCACGTTCCATATTTGCCCTATGCCATTGTAGAAGATATATAGTCCAACCATAAGCAAGGCGAGTCCGATAATTGATGTGGCAAGTGTTTCGTATTTGCCATGACCGTAATCATGGTCTTCATCTTCAGGTTTAGAACTAATCCTGACAAAGGCTATAACAACGATGTCTGTTAGAAAATCCGACAGCGAGTGTACGGCATCAGCAATCATGGCAGCAGAACCACCCAGTATTCCAGCCACGAACTTAAAAACTAATAAAAACACATTAACCGCACTTCCCATGAGGGTAACATGATAAATCTTTCGTTCTCTTTCTGTAGTTTTCATACCTAATAATAATTAGTAAAATGGCTGCAAAGATATATAATTATCCTCAATAATAGGTATATACATTATGTGATTAATGATAAAATAATATAAAATATTGAGTGGAACCGTCATTGCCGATACATGATTTATATTCCTTAATATATGTTTTCTTGTATAAAATATTTATCTTTGCATGCAAATGAAAAATGTTATAGTTTTAATTGTTTTAATGTTTTCGCTTGGAAGCCTTGCAGCAAATGCAGATTTCAAGTTGGATGTTTATGACCGTTGGGCAAAAATCCCAAAAGAGAAACTGATGGCAATGGGTAAGGACTTCATTATGAAGGAAAATTGCCAGGACAGTGCTTTGTTGTGCTTTACCATTGTAGCAAATCGTTATTATGACAAATCTGCAAAGGAAGCCGATATTTCTTATGTTGTTTCTGCATTAAACAATATCGGCTATATGTATATTTATGTGTATGCCGACTATGAGAAAGCTTATTATAATTTGGAGCGTGCCGTAGACATTACAGAAGAAAACAATCTGAAAACCCCACTGACCGCCACATATCTAAATCTTGCCAATTTACAACTCATAAACAGCGAGATACGTACAGACAAGAAAAATGTGGAGTGTACCATGTCAATGTATCGCAAAGCTTTTGATTCTGCGGTTAAAGGTAGAGAGTGGTCTATAATGATGATAGTGATGAGCAATATGCAGAATTATGTGCTTGCCAACTGGAATATGATAAACATGGATAGGGAAATGGCTATTTATTCAAAGTTGCGAATCCCTGATAGTGTGCCTTTAAAAAACTATGTAGCTTTGATGTGTAAGGCTATGAACAGTTTGAAGGCTGGCAATGCCCAGCTTGCTGTTTCGCAGATTAAGAAGGCAGACAAACATATAAATACCAGTCTTACGCCAGAACGCTATTTGATGCTTGATTTGTCGGCTGTTGCAAATATATATGTGAATATTGGCAAGCTTGACGAAGCAGCAGCTTCGTTAATCAAGGCTGAATCACTTGCGAAAAAGTATAACGCAAAGGATTTTCTGGTTAGTATCTACCAAGAGTTGTATAATATCAGTAAGAAAAAAGGAGACAAGGCAAAATCTTCCGAGTATGAGCTGCTGTATCTTCGTAGTCGTGAGAATTTGATGAACGACAATAAACTTCTCAACATGAGTGAACTGCGCTTCCAATCGGAACTGCAGAAGACCAGTGAGCAAGTGAAAAATCTTTCAGAGAAGCGCAAGCAACAGCAAATATTTTTCTATATTGCATTGTGTGTAGTTGTTATAGTGTTGGCATTTTCTTTGCTTTTATACAAGAAATACCGTGAGCTAAAGGAACGAAACCTCATGTTGTATCAAAAGAATGTGGAGATACTCGAAAAAGAGAACGAAGAGCTTATTTCACAGAAAGTGAAAAAGAACACCATTTCCTCTTCTCTGTTGGCAGACGACTATAAGCAAGCCGTGCTACAACGTATAAGACAAGTGATGAACGAAAGCGACGAGATATATCAGACGGAGTTTTCTCTGTCTCGACTGTCGGAACTTGTAGACAGCAAGCGTAGCTATGTGTCGACAATAATAAACGAGAATTATGACAGCTTTTATGCCATGCTTAATGAAGCCAGAGTAAAAGAGGCATGCCGTAGGTTTAATGATACGAAGAATTACGGCGGACTTTCCATTGAAGCAATTTGCATGGATTTAGGCTTTAAGTCGAGAAGTAATTTTAATAATGTGTTTAAGCGCATCACCGGACTTACCCCTTCAGAATATAGTCGTATTGCCAGGAATAAAGCATAAAAGTGTATTTTTTGCTTGTTTCTGCATCTAAAAGCGCATGCAAAGCAGGTTGGCGAAGTGAAAATTCTGTCTATTTGCTTTATCTTTGCTGCCGAAAAGAAAGAACATCGGCAACAGAAAGTTGTTGGACTTGGCTTGATTTTGCCGATGTAAAACAAGATGTAATTAAGTCCAATAGACATAAACACTTTGCTTATGAATTTTTCAAGACTAAAGAAAGGCGCTTTATTATTAGCTGGTGTCGTAATCAGTATTGGGGCTACAGCCCAAATAAAAGCCCAGCGCTTAAATGTTTCAGCACAAGTTGTAAACGGAAAAGATGTTATAGCCAGAGCTCCAATCAGCAGTGGAACATCAGCAACTGCCCATACTTCGATAAAGAAGTCTCCCCAAAAGGCGTATTCCACAAATGACATCTTGATTGAGGAAGATTTTTCAAAAATGACATCTGGAACACCCGAAAAACCGGATGATGCCTTGATAGGCAACTTTTATGGAGAGCCAGGTCGTGATATTGATGCTTCTTTTACCACCGATGCTGGATGGACAGGAACTGGTATACATTCAGCTGGCGGTACAGTAGCAATAATATCCCAAGACGATAAGCATGCTTATGCCGCAGCACCCCTAAACACACCTCTTGGAGATTATTCTGGCGATGTGACGATAACTTTGCGTGCACGCAGAGTGCCTGGGTATACAGTAGGTACTACTCTGTTTATTTCAGCTTGTGTAGGTGGCGTGGTTTATCCTTCAATGGCAAATGCCGTAGAAGGATCGGCATATTTCAATCTTGGCAAAGACTGGATGGAAATAAAGATGACTATGAAAAACTATGAGGCAAGAAACGATGGCTTTATACAGTTTAATGTATATGGAGCAGCAGAACTCGATAATATAAAGATAACCAATGCAGCATCGTTTATAGCAACTCCTGTGGCATCTGGAGTTACAAACTTTACTTCTGACGGTGGATTTCAGGTAAATTGGGAGCCGGTGCGTAAAGCTGTAGACTATCGTTTCTATCTTTACAAGAAAGTCTATACAAGCGATGAAGAAACTGCGGTGTTCAATGCCGACTTTAATGGTTCGTTGTCAGAAGATGTGGTTACCGATGGAACAATAGCACAAGGAGAGGGTGTAGACGGTACAGACGCCTTGAAACTTACTTCTGGTCAAAGTGTGATGAACGATTATAAGTGTTCGAAGATTAAGGATGCCAATGTTTGGTTGAAAGTAGTTTGTCCGGAAGATAAGGTGAATGACTTGGGGAAGGTTTATATCAGTAATCTTACTTCTGATGGTATATGGGAAGACAATACAGTTTCGGCTTCACAATTGCTCTCAGGTATGCAGATTAATCTTGACGAAGCTTTCGGTGGATTAGGAGAATGGAACAATTGTTATTATGGAGTAAAGGTTTCTGCAGGTAATTTGCCTGAGGGAGCTTATCTGCTTGTGGACAATTTTGACTTCACAACGGGCAGACCAGGAAAACTTGAACAGCAAAAGTTGAAAAACGGAAGTTATTATGACAGAAGACTTAGTGTGAAAGATACGTTAGTTGTGATAAATGATGATAATGTAGAGGGAGGTCTTGATTCAGAGGCTGAATACTATTATAAGGTACATTCTCATTATTCAAATCTTGAGTCGGAAGGTGAAGTTTGCCATATCTTTGGTCTTGCAGCTCCAAAGGCTAAAGTTGCTACGGATATTGATGAACGTGGTTCATTTACAGCAAATTGGGAACCGGTGGCAAAAGCTACATCATATAAGGTAAATACATATGGAATATATAGCGTAGCTAAAGATGATGAGACTGTAAGTATACTTGATGAGGATTTCAGCAATGTGAACTCAAGTGTGACAACGGTAACAGACCCGCTTTATCCAGAGTCTATGAATAATGCAAGTGAAACTTCATTGGATAACTATACTTCAATGCCTGGCTGGACTGGCTGTAGTAACGCTTTGGCTCAAGGGTATCTTGGCTGTCAAGCTTTGTCATATTATTTAACCCCATATATTGTTACTCCTAAGTTAAATCTTTCTAATGCAGGCACATTTGATTTGAGCATCGATGTGGTTGGATATCCGGGAAGTGCTTTGAATATTACAGTAGGTGGTGTTACTTATACTGCTGAATATGACGAAAATGGTTATATCAACGGCACATTTAGGAATATTCCTGTTCCTCAAGGTGAGCAGTTCGTGAATTTAAGGTTTACCGACTCCAACAACATGAATTTCATGATAAACTCCGTTAAGGTGGAGCAGATGCTTAAAAAGGGTGACAAAGTTTATACTTATGTCGGATGTGATGAGGTAAATGGCAACGAACTGTCAGTAAATATCAGCGGACTGGATAAATTTGAGTATACTGATTTTGCATATAATGTATCTGCAAAACAACTTCTTGAAGGAGAAACAGCCATTTCAAGTCCGTCAGAGTTTATACTTGTTAATCTTTCAAATGGTACAAGTACTATCTGCATAAACACTTCAGACATCAACAGTCGTGGTTGGATTAATGACAGAGAAGTGATGTCACGCTACAATATGGCTGGAATGAAAGTCTCTACAACAGCAAAAGGCTTGAACATCTTGCGTATGTCAGACGGCAGAGTTGTAAAGGCAATAGTAAGATAATCCGACAGTATCATTGTATGAAACAATAATTCTATTGATATTTATCTACGCATGCATGCAGCATTATCTGCTTGCATGCGTTTTTTATAGCTTTTCTTTCCTTTTTCTTTGCTTTGTGTTATAATATTCGTATATTTGCAAAACAATAATTATAAATTATAACAATATGGGACGTTTAGCGGTTGCGTGCGCATTTTTCTTTCTTTCTTTTCATGCAAACGCTCAAACTTATTTTAGCTGTGATTTCGAAAAAGGAATCCCGGCAGATTTTACATTGCAAGATTATGACCAAAATGAGCCTTCGGCTTCAATGAAGAAAATCGGTTTCGGTGTTGGTATGCCATGGATTTCCGTTGCCACGAACAAGGCAGAGACAAACCATGCTGCATGCAGCACATCATGGTATGCCAAGGCGGGAACATCTGATGATTGGATGATAACGCCAGTGATAACCTTGTCTGGAGAGAATCCAGTGATAAGTTGGAAAGCGATGGCTGCCGATGCAAAACATGCCGATGGCTATGCTGTATATCTCTCAACCGATGGTGGAACAGACAAGTTGTCATTTGATATGACAAATCCCCTGTATTCTGTTGCAAAGGAAGAAGCAGATTGGGTGGAGCATACCATTTCGCTTAAAGATTATGTGGGAAAGTCTATACGTGTGGCTTTTGTAAACAACTCAACAGATTGCAGCCGCTTGTATGTTGACGATATAACTGTTGCAGAATATCATAAAGTTACACTTGTTCCTGATTTGAATCGTTTCGTAAATAAAACAGGAGAATTATCTGTTGGCGGTACGGTTTCAACAAAAGAAGCTATGCCGATAAACGGCTTTACGATAGGAATGGAGGCTCAAGGCGAGACAACTACCCAACATTTCTCTGCGGAGGTGGCAACAACAGCCCCTGTCAAGTTTACTCTTGATCGCAAGCTTACTATAGGCAAGCATGAGACTATACCTTATAAAATATGGGTTGAGGCAGACAGCGACAGACAGACACTGGAAAGCTCTGTTACGAGCTATCCGCAGAAAGCCGTATGCGAGGAAGGCACCGGAACATGGTGTGGATGGTGTGTAAGAGGATTGGTGATGCTCGATTCGATAAAAAAGAACTATACCGACCGCATTATTGGTATTGCCGCACACAGTGGCGACAAGATGAAGAGCGACTATGTGAGCAAAATTTCACAATATCTTGGCTCTTCTTATCCTACAGGAAACGTAAACCGTAGGCAGAAATGCGACCCGAAAGATTTTATACATATAGCGGAAACAATACTAAATCTTGATGAAATATTCTCTGATATAGATTTGACAACAGCTTTCGACAAGCAAACACGCACCGTGACGGCTACAACAACACTGCATTTTGCTGAGGCTCAAAAAGATAACAATCTTGCATTGGCATACGCCATCTTGGAGAATGCTGTGCATCAGCCAGGTGACGACAACTACAAACAGCATAACAGTTATGCCAATGGTGAAGCAGGTGTTATGGGAGGATATGAAAAGTATGGTGAATATATTCCATCAGAAGTGATGTATTACAACGATGTGGCACGTGGATTTGTTGACGATCTGCTCGGTATTGATGGTAGTGTGCCTCAAGATGTGGAGGCAGAACAGGCTGTTGTAGACGAGCGTACTTTCACACTGCCCGACAATATCTTTGTTGATGACAATGTGGAAATTGTGGTTATGTTGATTGACAAGACCGATGGCAGAATTGTCAATGCACAGAACGTGGCGCTTGTTCCAGGTAGTAGCTCAGGAATAAGTGGGGTGAAAGACAATTCTCAGACCGGTAAAACTGTTGTGTATTCCTTAAATGGTGTGCGCTTGAATGGTTTAGAGCGCGGAATCAATATTATCCGCACCAGTGACGGACATATTGTAAAGGTCATAAAGTAAGGTCACTAAAGCTAAAAAATTTAATTGATATTTTGCCATAACTGATGTATTTATTATTTTTGCATCCAGTTATGGCAAAATTCTTTCTTTCAACATTGATATTCTTGCTTGTATCTATGCATTGTCGTGCAGCTGCGAATGATGTGAGTGACGAATTCTATAGACTTAGAAATATCGACAACAAAACTTTGCTTGACAGAGGATACAAGTGTATTGAACAAGCAAAATACGACAGTTCGATGGTGTACTATTCCATGGTAGTAAACCGCTACTATGACAATAGTTATGCCAAGAAAGATGTGCTATACATTATAAAGGCAATGCAGAATTTGGGCATTATCTATATGGTATACAGTTATGACTATAAGAAGTCATACGAATATCTTCTTGAAGCAAAGGAACTTGCTGAACAGACAAAATCTTATGAAAAACTTCCAAATATATATAATTGTATTGCGAATATTCTGCAATTGTCAAAGGAGGACAATAATTCGGATGATGCAACAGATGTTATAAACACGCTTCGCAAGTCTTTCAATATGTCGCTTAAACTAAAAGACTATAAAACACTTGCACTCGCAATGGAAAATCTTGTGTCATTGGGTTTTGAAAGAAAACGGAAAGCATATGATATTTCAAAAGAGATAAAAGTTTTTCGTAAGGCATGTATTGATATGAAAAACAGTGATATACGTCAGTCTTTGTATATGTGCTCAGCTTATGAAGAATATAAGCAAAATAATAAAGCAAGAGCTATATCAATATTGAAGCAAGCTATAAATACAGAAAGCAGTAATCCTTTGGCGTATCGCGGTATACTGTCGTTGCATGGACTGATAACGAAAATATATATAGAGGCTAAACAGTATGACAAGGCTATTGTTTCTATAAACACAGCACTTGGTATTGCACGCAAAAATAATAGCCTTGACTTCATAACCACGTTATATAGTAAACTCTCTAACATATATAGACAAAAGGGTGATTCTGTCTTGGCAAACAAATGGGAGCTGGAATATCTCCGGAACAACCAAAGAATGCAAGGTGAAGGACAACTTTCTTCGGTGAAGAACGTTAAGTTTATGCGAGAGCTTAACAAGGCAAATGAACAGGTTAAAGAACTTTCAGAAAAGCGTCGTCTGCAGAATATCTTGTTCTGTTGCGCCATGTTGGTGATGATAATCATCGGAATTCTTCTTTACAGAATATATCGCGCTAATAGAAAAATACGTTCAAACAACCGACATCTCTATTGTAACTATGTGGATATGCTTGGCAAGGAGGAACAAGCTAAAAAACAGAGGGAAATAAACGAAAAGCGTATTGCTGAACTTGAAGTTCAGCTCAAGAATGCTATGAGTGCAGAGGTTCATTCTGTCGTAAGTTCTAATGATACAGAGATGTCGCAGAAAGTGAAATACCAAAATAGCCGCATGACAGAGGATGATACTAAAGAGCTTTATTCAGCAGTTGTGAATATAATGGAAAGTTCTAAAGAAATATATAAGCTCGGTTTTAATGTGGAGCGTTTGAGCGAACTGGTGCATAGTCGTCCACGTTATGTTTCTCAAGCAATAAATCAGGAGTATGGTTCAAATTTCAATTCACTTCTGAATGAATACAGAATAAAGGAAGCATGCCGTCGACTTGTGGAAAATCCCGACTATATTAATATGACTATTGAAGGAATAGCCGAGAGCGTTGGTTTTAAGTCGAGAACGAGTTTTGGTGCACTTTTCAAAAGTATAACTGGATTATCGCCTTCTGCATACCAGAAAATGTCTCGTATGGGATAAGTTCCTTCTGTCTTTAATCATACATGAAGTCATGGTAATATCCTGTTTTGTGTGACTAAAATGACTTTATTCGTGATTTAATACATCAATATGTTGCTTGTTTGCTTGTGTTTCTTTCAAATTGTATAATTTTGCCGTCGAAAAGAAAGAACCGCATGCAGGCATCGGACCTATGATTGCATTGCGGGTGCATAACAAGAAGAAGGTTCAACCTATTAATAACATAAGCACATGGGAAAAAGATTTACTCTTATTTCAGCTGCGGCAATTGCACTGACACTTTATTCTGGTAATGCTGTTGCAGGCACAACTGGTACAGAACGCCCACGCTTTGTTTGGGCAAAGCAGACTTCAAAGAATTTATTCAAGAGAAACGTAAGCAAAGTGGCTTCTTATACAGCTTCACCACTGAAAGTACAAAAGGCACAGGGTATAATGGAGGCTGTACTCGTAAACGAGGACTTCTCGGCTTTGACTACAGGAACAGTGGAGAAACCAGACACTACGAAAATGCTTGCATGTGAATATAGTGGATATTCTGATAATGGAATATTTATCGACAACTCGCTCACTAAGGATGGCACATGGTTTGGTAACTTCGTGTATTCTGCTGGAGGTGCAATAGCTTTGAAAACATACAACCCTCAGCAAATAGCTTATCTATGTACTCCAATTGGAGATTATTCGGGTGATTTGACAATTACTTTCAAGGTTAAGGCTAATCCTGCTTTAATAACTACAGATGAAGGATATTCTAAACTGACAGGTTCTTCTATTGGTGTGGAAGTGTGTACAGGAGGATATACAGGCATGGAAAGTGCAAAAACTGATGATGAAAGCGGAAGGTTTGACAAGAGAATCTACGAGAAAGACGGTTGGCAGGAGGTTACTTATACTTTGAAAAATTATTCTGCCAACAACGATGGCTACGTATGCTTCTATACCGAAGGCTCTATCGTTATCGATGATGTGAAGATAAAGGCTGGAAGCTCCTTCCTTGCTAATCCAGTAATCGAAGGAATTACCGATTTCCAGAAGAACAACTTTACCATAGCATGGCAACCGACGCGTAAGGCGTTCAACTATTATGTAGACCTCTACACAAGGCATTATCTGTCTGACGAAGATTCTGAATATAAGGCAGACTTCAACGACGGTACTCTTCCGGAAAATTTCGAGACGACATCTACGAAATTCTCTGACAATGAGGGAACTGACAATTCGAAAGCCTTGATACTTGCTAACGGAGATTCGTTTACTGTTCCTACAAACGGCAACGATTACAAGACTGCACATTTCTCGCTGAAGGTTGTAGACCCAACAGTAGACCCGACCGACCCTTATGCACAGTATTATGTGCAGGGTAGTATTCTCATCGACCTGAAGAATGCTGACGGATGGAAGAATATCGGTGAATATTATGCCATGGGCTTCTGGAATGATGCCGATGTGGTGAAACTGGAGGAAGAATACAGCAAGTTCGCCAAGGGTGGTTTCACACAGCTCCGTCTGCGTGTGGATGACATGAACGAGGGAGCATATTTCGTTCTCGACGATGTTGATGTAACGGCAAAGCCGGAATTTGAGTATCAGATTGTGGGCGGTGACTATTACACAGACCTAAAAGAAGACTACTGTTATACTGCTTCTACAAGTAAGACAAGTTATACATTCAAAGACCTTGACCCGAACACCGAGTATTGGTATGGTGTGCGTGCTCACTACGTGAGTCAGTTCTCTGAGCGTAGCTTTACTCATGCCCTCGGTGTTGCTGCTCCAGATGTAAAGGACGCAACAGATATCGACAGTCGCGGTTCGTTCACGGCAAACTGGGACGCTGCTCCAAAAGCAACAGGCTACACTGTAAACTGCTATGGAGTGAAGACCGTTGAAGAGGCTACTGAGGATTATCCTATACTTGAAGAAGACTTTAGTAACGTTGATGCAAATGTTACTTCAGCGACAAGCATTGCAGATGCTACACCAGTGAACAATGAGGAGACTTCATCGCTTGATGCTTATACCAAATTCCCAGGATGGACTGGAGACAACAACTCGCTCGTACAGGGTATGCTTGGTGCTGTAGGCGATTATGACTATACATACGGACGTATATTTACACCGGAGTTAGACCTTTCACATGCGGATGAATGTAATCTGACATTGAAACTCTATGGCGATGCCAACGATAACATTGGTATAAAGATGAATGGGACAATATACTATTTAGTATTGTCTGAGAATGGAATTGCTGACGGAACAGTTACGCTTCCTGTTACGGAACCTCGTCAGAAGATAGGCTTCTTCTCTTACAACTCAGCTCCGTTTGTAATCGACTACATCAAAGTTGGTCAGTCTCTTGCCAAGGGTGCAAAGGTTCTGACATGGCTTGCAGACGGTGAGACTGATGCAAAGACCCTGTCGTACACATTCACCGGTCTTGATGCTTACGACTTCACCGATTTCGGATATGATGTTACATCACACTATCAGTATGATGATAATACTTCAACATCATCTCTTACTCCTTCGGGTATTGTCTTTGTAGACCTTATAAACGGCACTTCGGGCATTAAGGATTTGCAGAACACTGCTGACGCTAAGGTTGTGGCACGGTATACAGCCGACGGACAGCTTGTTTCAACTCCAGTAAAGGGTTTGAACATCTTGAAGTTGAGTAATGGAAAGATTGTAAAGGTTATTGTGAAATAACAACATTTTATTAAAGTTTTTCTCTTTATTGTATCCTCATTTCATGCTTAAAGGCAATGAAATGAGGATATTTATGTTATTCAGAGTTAAAGAATATTTGAATGATACTGTTTGTTTCCTGTTTTATAAATATAAATAGCTACTTTTGCACAGAGTATCTTAAAAGTAGGTATATAGAGTAATGGGTATTGTATCATTCTTGAAGAAGTGGACACTGATTTGTGCCCTTGTGTTTGGAACAGTAATATATTTGTTGTTTTCAGAGATTCCGTTCTTACAGCCAATAGGCAATGCTGTTGGACCATGGTGTGTGGAACTTGTGCCGTGTGTTATCTTTGCATTGTTATATGTAACATTCTGCAAAATAGATATGGAGAATATGCGGCCTCGTACATGGCATTTTTGGCTTCAGTTTATACGTACGGCTATATCAGGATTCTTTGTACTGCTGATTATTATGTTCGGAGGTATTAGCTCAGAGCTAAAGCTCGTTCTTGAGGGATGTTTTATCTGCTTTATCTGTCCTACGGCAGCTTCTGCAGCTGTAGTTACCGAGAAACTTGGCGGTAGTATAGCTTCGCTTACGGTTTATACATTGATAGCAAACATCGTAACGTCGATAATCATTCCTTTGTTTTTCCCGATGGTGGAGAAAGGTAGCGACATAACTTTTATCTATGCGTTTATGATGATTCTTCGAAGAGTGGTTACAGTGCTATTAGTTCCTCTTTGCCTTGCATTGCTGACTCGACGTTATTTGCCAAAAGTGGCAAACAAGATAAAAAGTTATAAGAATCTTGCATTTTATATGTGGGGTTTTAATTTGTCGATAGTCACAGGAATGACAGTCCACAATATCATTGACGCTACTGTTGGCGGATGGACCCTTTTTCTTTTGCTCGTATTGCCTTTATTTATAACGATAATCCAGTTCTCTATAGGTAAGTGGGTTGGTGGATTCTATGGCGACAGAGTCAGCGCAGGACAAGCCCTTGGACAGAAAAATACCATTGTCGGTATCTGGCTCACAGTAACTTTTTTGAATCCTGTGGCAGCTGTAGCACCAGGAGCCTACGTGCTGTGGCAGAATTTGGTAAACTCATGGCAATTGTGGTGTAAGGATAAGTATGGGTATCTGAAGTGGTAAGAGTAAGTTCTTCAGCCTTTCCATGCAATATTTGTGGCATAACTCTGATTTGTAAATATAAAAAGGAGTTCATTATTTGTTACTCTCAAAAACATGTAGTAACTTTACAACCCAAACAAAAAACAATAGATATGAAGAAGAAGATTATTGCTTTTGTTTCGGCGATGATAATGCCATTATCTATATTTGCCGATGGATATACCCAATTATGGAAACAATATGAAGAGGCTAAGAAGAGGGACTTGCCGAAAACACAAATACAATTGCTTGATAAAATTGCAGCCAGTGCAAAGAAAGAAAACAGTTATGGCAATCTACTGAAGGCAGAGATTGACAGGATGAATTTATGCTCCACAATAAGTGTTGACTCTCTCAAGCCTGCTATCTTAAAGCTTGAGACAATAGCTAAGTCTGCGGAGAAAACTGATGCTGCTTTAGCTGCTGTATATAATTGTGTGCTTGGTGATGTCTATGCAACGATGTTAAACAACAGTTCTGATTTTGCCGATGCCAAGAATAAAAGCAAAATTTTCTTCAAGAAAGCTTTGTCAAATCCAGAATTGCTTGCCAAAACAAGTGCGCACGATTATGTACCCTTTGTGAAAAAAGGCATTGACAGTGAGATATTCAACAATGATTTGTTGAGTGTCATTGGCTATAAGGCTGAAGAATATCAGTTGCTCAACAAATATTATGACAAGGTTAGCAACCGCAGGGCTGCACTTGTTACTGCCCTTGAAATGATTGAGGGCGATAATAAAAAGAGTGAACGCTATGTCGGCAGTAAACGTAGGGCAAGGGACAGCAAATATTTACAGCGGCTTGATTCCCTGATTACCGTGTATAATGATTTGCCTGAGTGTGGTGAAGTAGCATTGGCAAAATACGATTATATTGACGGATGTTCTGACATTACATCTGCCAAGAAAGTAGAGTTTATCAACTATGCCACGAATAAATGGTCAGCGTGGAGAAACATTCCTCGTCTGAAGAGTGAGTATGAGAAACTTACTCAACCTAAGTTTGAGGCTATGATAGAAGCCTCAATGTTGCCTAACAGAACAGACAGTATAAAGGTTACTGTGCGCAATTTGAAGAATATCAATATTGCTGTAACGCGTCTTAATCTGAAAGGCAATACTGATTTGGCTGCGGAAAATCCTCAAGACTTGAAAAAAATCAAATCTTTGCTCATTCCTTCATCCAAGATAGAAATCAATACTCCTGTGGCTTTGGAGCATGAATATGATGATAATACATTTAATGTAGCTTTGCCAAAGCTAAAGCCTGGATTGTATCTCGTTGAAGTGGTATGCGATAACAAAAGTTTGAAAACGAGGCGTCAGATTGTTTCAGTTACGGATGTTTTTGTCGCAAGAATGTATTTGCCTGAAGGAAAAGTCCGTTTTGTAGCTCTTAGTGCAACAACTGGTCAACCATTGCCGGGGGCAAAGATTGAAATCTGGTATGGAAACAATCGTAAGTCAGTGCTTTCTGCAAATGCTGATGGTGAAGCAATTGGCAGTGCCCGCTCTTCTGATTACGACATGTTGAGAGCTTATACTGCTGACGATGATTATATGCAGAAGTCATCAGCTTGGGGTAATTTCAATAGTTACGGCAATAACAACAAATATAATAGAACGTCGTTGTTTACCGACCGGGCTGTTTATCGTCCAGGTCAGACAACACATGTATCGGCTGTGGCATACGACATTGACGGACTTCATTCCGTTAAGGTAGCAGAAGGCAAAGAGCTTATTTTTACTCTTTATAATTCAAACAATAAAGTTGTAGAGGAAAAGAAATCAATAACAGATGATTACGGTACAGCATCCGTAGACTTCCATTTGCCGTCAGGAAATATAATGAGCGGCAGATATTCTGTAAGTTGCAAGGGAAACGGCATGAGCCGCCAATCTTTCCGTGTTGAGGAGTATAAGCGACCCACTTATGAGGTTAAAATTGATGAGTTTACAAAGGAGTATCATAATGGTGATACGGTAAATGTTACAGGAACAGCCATTACATATTCTGGTGTTCCCGTGCAGAATGCCAAAGTTGCCTATAAAGTAAAGCGTAGTGAATCTCGCTGGTTTTGGAGATATAGCGGAACAGCAGACTGTGTGATGCTTACAGACACAGTAAAAACAGATGCCAGTGGTAAATTCTCGATGCGTGTACCTGTTGTGATGCCCGATGGATATGAAGAAAAGCAAGAGGGGAACGTTGCACAGCCGTATAGGCAGACATATTATGATTTTGCTGTATCTGCACTTGTAACCGATAATGCCGGTGAAAGTCATGCAGCAGAAACTACACTAAAGCTCGGTACACGTCCTACGGCACTTGACTTCAGTTTGCCCGACAAGAATATAAGCGACAGTTTGCTGACTGTCACATTCAACCATTACAATGCTTCTGGCAAGAAAATGGACGGTGAAGTTACATACTGGTTTGATTCTTCAGATAAAAAATACAAAGCCGATGCCAATAAAGCCATAGTGCTTGACTGGAAGAAATATTCTGAAATATCATCCGGAAAGCATGAGCTTTGGGCTGTTTGTGGCACAGACACCCTAAGTCGTAAGTTCGTGCTTTTCAGTTTATCCGATAAAAAACTGGCTGTTGAAACTGCAGATTGGGCATACCTTTCGTCGCAGGTATTTCCAAGAGACGGTAAGCCGGTATATATTCAAGTCGGTTCTTCATGCCCAGACACAAGAATCCTTTATACTTTGATTTCCGGTAAAAAAGTGCTTGAAAGTGGAGCTTATGAAGTAAGCAACGGTATAAAAACCATACCATACACATATAAAGAAGAATATGGCGAAGGCTTATTGCTTAATTACATGTGGGTAAAGGATGGTGTGGCTTATACGCATAAGTATATTATAGCCCGTCCGTTAGAAGATAAAACTTTAAATCTCAAGTGGGTTACATTCCGCGACAAGTTAACTCCAGGACAGAAAGAAACATGGACGCTGAATATTTCACGTCCGGATACGCAAGACGTAATAAACCACAATGACAGTACTGAAGAAAAGGGCGGACAACTGTTGGCGTACATGTATGACAAGTCGCTCGACCAGATAGTCAAGAATAAATTCATGTTTAGTCTTGACTTATGGCAGAATCAGCCTTCAACAAAGTGGAGTCCAGTTTCATCTTATTCAGTATTGTTAAGCTCGTCAAAGAATATAAAATGGTTTAATACCAAAGCTTTCAGCTATAATAAATTTGACTATGAGCTTGAAAGTCTCCTTTATGCTTCGTTTGCCGGAGATAGAATAGGGAGCTATCCGCTGCTGTCATCATCTCGTCCGATGAGAATAAACGGCTATGGCACTGTGCTTAAAGCTAAAGAAGAAGTAAGCATGCCAAGCAATTCATTGGCTGGGAATATTGTGATAGAAAAACATTCGAAAGTAGAAAACATTGCAGAACCAAAAGCTGATGAAGCAACAAACGGTGTGCAGTATGAAAGTGAACCAGCATCAAGCGTGCAGATAAGGGAAAATCTCCAGGAGACAGCATTCTTCTATCCTGCACTATATGCCGATAAAAACGGCAATGTGAATATATCGTTCACTCTTCCTGAGAGTGTCACCACATGGAACTTCCGAGGATTTGCCCACGACAAGAACATGAATTTCGGTACTATCGAGAGCGAAGCCGTGGCAAGCAAGAAAGTTATGGTTATGCCTAATGTTCCGAGATTTGTGCGCATTGGCGATAATGCAAGCATTGCTGCACGCATTGCCAACACCACCGACAATAGTATCACCACAACTGTGAAGATGCAAATTGTTGACCCGGAAACCGACAAACAGCTTTTCTTACAGACAAAAAAGATTAAGATTGCAGCAAACTCAACTGAAAATGCAGTCTTTGATTTCAATGCAGATGCAACCATACCTTCATTGCTTGTCTGCCGTATTTCTGCCGAAGGCAAGGATTACAGCGATGGCGAACAACACTATCTACCGGTGTTGCCAAACAGAGAGAGAGTGGTAAACACCGTTCCGTTCACATTCCTGCAGAAAGGCGAAAAGAACATTCAACTTGACAAATTGTTTCCTAAAGATGGCGTTGACAAGAAACTGACTGTAGAATACACAGCCAATCCAACATGGCTTATGATTCAAACCCTCCCGTCTATATCTGAAGTAGACGAGAAGAATGCAATAAACTTGGTTTCTGCCTATTATGCAAACACTCTTGGAAAGTATATAATGCAGCAGACACCTGTAATAAAGAAGGTAGTTGAGCTTTGGAATAAAGAGAACACAGCCTATGGCGGAAGCTTGATTAGTTCTTTAGAGAAGAATCAAGAGTTGAAAACCATTGTGCTCGACGAAACTCCTTGGGTTATGGATGCCAATAAAGAAAGCGACCAGAAGAAGCGGCTTTCCACATTCTTTGATGAGTCGGCAATTAGCTATAGACTCACATCGCAGTTCACAGCTCTGTCGTCATTGCAAAATAGCAACGGTTCTTGGAGTTGGTGGCAAGGGATGAACGGTTCGCCGAGCATGACAGCACAAGTGCTCGAAACGCTTGCACGCCTAAAAAGCATGACGGGTATAACACAGGCTGACCGCATAATAGAAAAAGGTATGACATACCTTGGCAGCGTTGTTGTTGAAGAGTATAAGAAGATGAAGAAACAGGAGAAACAGGGTGAAGTTCCCGAAGTATATGATTCTCATGCAATACAGTATTTATACATTAACGCTCTGCTCAACCGCAAGTTGCCACTTGCCGAAAAACCTGTAAAGGATTATCTGCTCACGTATTTGCGCAAGGATCGCCAGCGTAACATTTATGCAAAGGCACTGATGGCTGTAGTGTTGAACAACGACGGCAAGAAACAAGAGGCTAAGGAATATGTTGAAAGCATTCGCCAGTATACGGTTTCAAAACCGGAGATGGGCAGATACTTTGACTCTCCTCGTGCCGGATACTCCTGGTTTGACTATCGTATACCAACCCAAACTGCCGCTATCGAGGCTCTGAAGGCTGTAGAGCCTAATGACATAAACACCATAAATGAGATGAGGCTATGGCTGTTGCAGTGTAAGCACACTCAGGCTTGGGACACACCGATAAACAGTGTGAATGCTGTTTATGCCTTTATCGATGGCAACTATAAAGAACTGTCGGTTGATAATGCAAAAGACTTTTCTATAGCTGTTGACGGGAAACACCAATCTTTGCCAAAGGCAAGCGTTGGACTTGGATACAGTAAGATGGTATACGATATCAACAAGCAGCAGAATTTGACGATGAGCAAAACTGCAAACGGCACATCGTGGGGTGCGGTTTATGCCCAGTTCTCGCAGAAAGTTGAGAATGTATCTGATGCAGCATCAGGAATAAAGATAGAACGCGAGATAATAAGCGAGGCTGCAAAAAACATTCGGTCGTTGGCTGTTGGCGATCGTATAAAGGTAAGACTGACGATTATAGCCGACCGCGACTACGATTTTGTGCAAGTCACAGACAAGCGTGCTGCTTGCATGGAGCCGGCAAATCAAATTAGCGGATACGGATGGGGGTACTATTGTGTGCCGAAGGACAATGCTACAAATTATTACTTCAACTGCCTGTCAAAAGGAAAACATGTGGTTGAAACCGAATATTATGTAGACCGCATTGGCGATTACCATACCGGTATCGCAACCGTACAGTGTGCCTACTCGCCTGAATTCTCTGGCAGAACAAAAGCTGAAAGTATAAAGGTGGAACACTGATGCCATACAGAATCAGATGTTCTGACAACAAATATAAAAACCAATAAAGATGAATAATAAAACACTTATATTATCATTGCTTGCCATGGCGTCGGTGGATGCCGTGGCACAGCGAATATCGGCAAAGAATGAAATAATAGACTGTGGCAATGTAATGTATGAAACACCTGTCACGGTAAAATTCGAATTGATCAATAAAGGCAGTGAACTAAATATCGACCATGTGAGGGTAAGTTGTGGGTGTACCACTGTAGACTATCCGCATACCACCATAAACCGTGGCGATGCGTTTACTGTCACGGCAACTTACGATGCCCGTCAACTCGGACATTTCGAGAAGGAAGTTGCCTTGTTCTACAATTCAAACAAAAAGCCGTTCTATTTAAAGCTGAGAGGTGTTGTCGTTGACGAGGCTTCTGACTTTGCTGGAACATTCCTGCATAAGATTGACGGAATGATGCTCGACAAGAATGATGTTGAATTTGACGATGTGAACCGTGGTGATTATCCGGTGCAGCTTGTTCATGTAAAAAACACTACAGGACAAACAATCAGTCCGGTTGTGATGCACTTGCCGTCGTACATCTCGGCTACAGTTTCGCCAACGAACATTGCTCCAGGCAAGACTGGCGTAGTATCGTTGAAGCTGAACTCCCGTAAGCTTCATGATTTTGGTTTGACACAAACATCTGTGTTCCTTGCCAAGAATCCAGGAGAGAAGGTGAGCCAAGACAAGGAAGTTTCTGTTTCGGCAGTGCTCCTGCCTGATTTCGACAATATGTCGGAGACTCAGCTTGCTAATGCACCTTCAATAAAACTCTCGGAAACCATGCTCAACCTCGGCACGTTTGGCGACAAACAGTCGAAGAGCGGAACCATTATAATAGAGAACGTTGGTCGTTCAACACTTGATATTCGTTCTATGCAGATGTTCACTTCTGGTATGAGCGTGAAGCTGAACAAATCAAAGTTAAAGTCTGGCGAGCAGGCAAAGTTGAAGATAACAGTAAACAAAAAGCAGTTGCGAAATGTTCGCACCAAGCCTCGTGTGCTTATGATAACCAACGACCCGAAGCAGCCTAAGGTGGTTGTAAAGGTTGAAGTGAAGTGAGGCGAAGGCTCATTGCTTTGAACAAAAGAAACTTAATTCTAAATTCATATTATGGAACACCCAGAAAACAGTAAAGAATATGCGGGTCTGCAGGTAAACCAAGGTGTTGTGCAGCCTTCAAACATAAATCCATACTTGAACCGCAAGCGTTTCCGCCGCCGTGAGATGTCGGCAGCCGAAATGGTAGAAGGCATTGTGAAAGGCGATGTAACAGTTCTCAGCCAGGCGGTAACCCTTGTTGAGAGCGTGAATCCAGTGCATCAGGCAAAGGCACAGGAGGTGATAGAAAAGTGTTTGCCATACAGTGGCAACTCTGTGCGCATCGGCATCAGCGGAGTGCCGGGAGCCGGCAAGAGCACATCAATCGACGAGTTTGGAATCCATGTGCTCGACCGCTTTGGCGGAAAACTTGCTGTGCTTGCCATTGATCCGAGTTCAGAACGCTCTAAAGGAAGTATACTTGGCGACAAAACGCGAATGGAGAAACTCGCAGTGAGAAAAGAGTCGTTTATACGTCCCAGCCCGTCGGCAGGCTCTCTTGGTGGAGTAGCCCGCAAGACTCGCGAAACAATAATCCTGTGTGAGGCGGCAGGCTATGATAAAATTTTCGTGGAAACCGTTGGAGTGGGGCAGAGCGAAACGGCTTGCCACTCTATGGTAGATTTCTTCTTGCTTATCCAGCTTGCCGGCACCGGCGACGAGCTTCAGGGCATAAAGCGTGGTATTATGGAGATTTCCGACGGTATAGTTATCAACAAGTGCGACGGCAACAACGTTGACAAGTGCCACATTGCTGCCACCAACTTCCGCAATGCACTTCATTTCTTCCCTGCCCCAGAGAGTGGCTGGCAGCCAAAGGTGCTCTGCTATAGCGGCTTCTACGGCACTGGTATCAAAGAGGTGTGGGATATGATTTACGAATACTTCGACTTTGTGAAAGACAACGGATACTTTGAGTACCGTCGCAACGAGCAGAACAAGTATTGGATGTATGAAACGATAAACGAGAGTTTGCGTAACAACTTTTATAACAACGAGCATATACAGCAGCAGATGCAAGAGTTTGAGCAGCGGGTGTTGCGTGGCGAGAAAACGAGTTTTGCTGCTGCACATGATTTGCTGCAGATGTATTACAATAACAAATGATGCAACATAAAATAGAAATAGACAGTGGCAGCGGTTTCTGCTTCGGAGTGACAACCGCTATAAGCAAGGCTGAAGAGGAACTTGCCAGTGGCAACACTCTTTATTGTCTTGGTGATATCGTGCATAACGGAATGGAGTGCGACCGCCTGAAGCGCATGGGACTGATAACCATCAACCACGACGAGATGGAGCAACTCCACAATGTGAAGGTGCTGTTGCGTGCCCATGGCGAACCACCGGAGACCTACGCTCTTGCCAAGCGTAACGGCATTGAGATTATCGATGCCACGTGTCCTGTAGTGCTTCAGCTGCAACGCAGGATAAAACGACAGTACGACGAGAACCCAGATGCCCAGATCGTGATATTCGGTAAACCGGGACATGCCGAAGTTTTGGGACTTGTGGGACAGACTGGCGGACGGGCACGGGTTATAGCCCATTTTGATGATGTGAAGACTCTCGACTTCTCAAGGGATATTTATCTTTACTCCCAAACCACCAAATCGCTCGACGAGTTCCACCGCATCATAGAATATATCCAGACCCATATCTCTCAGGGAGCCACATTCAAGAGCTTCGACACTATTTGTCGGCAAGTGGCAAACCGCATGCCAAACGTAAGTTCGTTTGCTTCTCGCCACGACCTTGTGCTTTTTGTATGTGGCAGAAAGAGCAGCAACGGCAGGGTGCTCTTTGATGAGTGCAGGCGCAAAAATCCCAACAGCCATCTGATAGAGGGTCCCGACGAGATACAGCGAGAGTGGCTCGACGGAGCAGAAACAATAGGTATTTGTGGAGCTACCAGCACACCAAAGTGGTTGATGGAAGAATGTTCAAAAGCATTAGTTTCTATTGAAAAACAGCAAAGGGCAGAATAGAGTATATTCTGTTCCTTTGCTTTATAAGTAAATCTGTATTAAGTCAGTTTTCTGAGCGTAGTCTATGTTACTTTTATTATCAAAGTTTAAATGCTGCGACAATTTTATTACATTTAATATATTAACAGCTTTTTTCTTGTTTATTTCATAAAGTCTGTCTATCTTTGCACCAAATTAAATTTTTATAACTAACAAAAACTTTCAAAATTATGAAACATTATTTACATCTTGTTCTGACAGCTATTATGCTGTTGTGTTTCGGGGGGGGGTAGTTGATGCAAATGAAATTACCTATACCGTAGCAAGTAAAACTTCTGTAAAATCTACCAATGCACCAGATGGGGTGACTGCTACTTTTAAAAATAATGATAAAAATGGTAATGACCAACTTACCAGCGGAAAAACAATGACGCTAACAGTTAGTGGGTTAAAGGGTAAAGTTACATCATTAAACTTAAATCTTCATAGAAATTCATCGAAAGGGTCTGGTACTTTAACCGCAAGCATTGGAACTACTACTATAATATCAGAAACAATATCAAAAACAAGTATTACTTCTAGTTATAAAGTCTATGAATATACTGTAACAAATTCTTTAGAATCAAGTGATGATATTGTTATTACATTAAAGTCAACAGAGAATTCATTGTATTGTAATACCTTTACAATAGTTTATGAGCCAACTTCTACAGATCCATCAAAGACCCCTACTACTTTGTCATTTGGCGAAGAGTATGACGGCAAGACAATAACAAAATACATTGGTGATGATACTGTTTATTCAATTCCTGCAACATTGTCTCCTTCAATTGAAGGAGCAAAGATAACTTATAAATCTTCTAATCCTGATTTAGTTTATATTGACGAAAATAATGGCGATATAATTGTTGCAGGAGCAGAGCCTGGCACAGCTATTATCACAGCAAGCTATGCTGGTGATGATACTTATGCTCCATCTTCTGCATCTTATACTGTGAATGTTAAGAAACCTACAGTAGTTGAAGATGGTGTATTTGACTTTACTTCAGGAGAGCTTGACTATGGTTCAGGTTTGACCCCAAGAAAAGATTATGGTTCTACTGAGTATGATAAATCCACAACATGGCAGAATGGTATTGTAACAATATCAACAGAAGGAAACATTCGTTGGTGGGAAGATACAGATAACGATGAATTAAGATTCTATAGTGGTTCAAGCTTTACTGTTAATGTACCAAGTGGTAACCATATAACAAATGTTGCTATTACTGGTGGTTATTCATTTAAGGCTGATTGTGGAACATACAATGCAAATAGCGGAAAATGGACAGGTAATGCAAATGCTATTACTTTTACATATAATGCTAAAAGTAAATTTGCCGTTAAGACCATCACCGTAACCTACGTCCCAGACGCAACTCTCACTACCGCTGCTTCTTCATTCGCCACATACTCATGCGACTATGCAGTTGATTATAGCGCAGCTGGTTTGAAAGCATACGCAGTGAAACTTGATGAGGCTAACAACAAAGTTGTTTATACAGAGATTAACGGAACTGTAGCTGCTGCAACACCTGTTCTGTTGCAAGGCGAAGCTTCAACACAATACACTCTTGCACCTTCTACCGCCACAGCAACAACTGTTGACACCGACCTCCAAATGTCTGACGGAACTGTTGTTGCTGCCGACAACCTTTATTACGGCTTTGCTACAGTAAACGGCATTTCTGGTTTCAAACTCGTACAGAACGGCATCACTATCCCTGCAAAGAAAGGCTATCTGAAGCTATCTGCTGCAAGTTCAGACGCTAAAGCTTTCTATGCTTTCAATGGCGAAACAACTGGCATCAACGAGACTCTCGGCGAGAACAACTTTGATGAGAACGCACCAAGATACAATTTATCTGGTCAGCGCGTAGACAAGTCGTTCAAGGGACTCGTTATCATTAACGGTAAGAAATATATCCTGAAATAAATTCTAAAGTCAAGTCTTTCCCCTGTGCCCTTTGGCATAAGGGAAGATTTGCAAACACAACAAAGTATAACAATTAAAAACGTAATAATATGAAAAAGTATATAAAGCCAGAAATCACGGTTATGAACACCGAGATGGATTCAATACTTGCTGCTACATCAATGTCTGACAGTCTTGACTCAACAAACACAATAACAGGTTCTGAGATGTTTGAGTCAAAGAAGAACAAAGGCGGATTAAACCTTTGGGAAGAAGATGCCGATGATATAGAAGCTGAAGAGAATAACTAAACACAATTGCTATAAACTAAGGCAAAATTAAAATCATAAAAATAAGAATTTAAAAACAAAGAACCGCAGGCGCTGTGAAGCACTTGCGGTTCGCTTTTATTTAGTGGTGATACTTTTCTTAAAGATTCACACGCTCTTCAAATCTCTTTCTCAACCATTCCTTCTGCTCCGGTATGGTCATGTTGCTGTTGTCAAGCTCTATGGCATCATCAGCCTTCCTTAGTGGCGACACTTCACGGTGAGAGTCAATATAGTCGCGCTCCTCAACATTCTTCAGAATCTCCTGAAAGTCGGCAGGCATTCCCTTGGCTTTCAGTTCGTCGTAGCGGCGCTGTGCCCTTACCTGGGCAGAGGCAGTGACGAAAATCTTCAGCTCTGCATCCGGGAACACGGCAGTACCGATGTCTCTACCGTCCATCACGATGCCCTTCTCCTTGCCCATTGCCTGTTGCTGCTCTACGAGAGCCTTGCGAACAAAACCAAGAGCTGCTATCGGACTGACGCGCGATGATACCTCCATCGAGCGTATGTCTTTCTCCACCAGTTCACCGTTCAGATAAGTGTCGGGTCGCCCCGTTTCGTTGTTCAGCTTGAACGAGATTTTTATTTCCGGCATTGCCTTTTCGAGAGCCTCCGTGTTGATGCTGTTGTCCTCGCGGAACATACCTTGGCGCAGCGCATAGAGCGTTACAGAGCGGTACATAGCCCCAGTGTCAACA
>CAKQCV010000008.1 GCA_934217675.1 uncultured Prevotella sp.
TGACAGCCCAGTTCGATACTTACCTACGCATGTTGCCAAATGCCACAAGACGAACAAAGTTTTATTGGGGACACGATGGTGCATCATTTTCAGAGCAGATAGAAAACTGCGGTTTGCCCAATCCTACAGAATATGGCAAGCACAAACCTGGCGATGACCCAGGCATGGACCGCAATGCCTGGCTTGAATATCAATGGGACACGGCTCTCGAATTTTGCTCCATGATACTGCAAGCACACAAATACTGCAGCATGGATATAACAAAATATGAGCCACTAATACGGCAAACTATTGTTTTCTTTGATGAGCATTATCAATATCTCGCAAAGAAACTTGGAGTGAAGCCACTTAATGCAGAAGGCAAACTGATGCTCTACCCCTCTTCTGGCTGTGAAACATACAAGATGGCATACAATCCGTCGAGTGTAATTGCAGGACTGAAAACGGTAACAGAACAATGGGTGGAATATAAAGGCGACAGTCTTAACAATTTCCTTTCTCGCATTCCTGATATTCCACTCCGCACCATCAACGGAGACACTTGCATCGCTCCGGCTATAGTCTGGGCAAGAATACAAAACATTGAAACACCACAGTTGTACCCTGTATTCCCGTGGAGAATTTATGGCATGGGCAGAGAAAACTTGCAGATTGGACGCAACACTTACCTTAAAGACCCTCATACCGTAGAGATGCATTCTTCTAAGGGATGGAAACAAGATAACGTATGGGCGGCTTGTCTTGGACTTACTGACGAGGCTTTCAGACTTAACAAAGAAAAACTCGCCGACGGACCATACCGCTTCCCGGCATTTTGGGATCCTGGCTATGATTGGGCACCAGACTGCAACAAAGGTGGGGCATCAATGATTGGCTTACAGGAGATGCTTCTTCAAGAGAAACAAAACGGAGAACTTTTACTTTTCCCGGCATGGCCACAAAACATCAATGCTAAATTCAAACTTAAAGCCACCAATGGCAGAACAGTGGAAGCTGAAATAAAGAACGGAAAGATAAGCTATCATACATTTAAATAAAAAAAGAAAGAAATGAAATATATACCATTAGCACTGTTGGCACTTGCCGCAATATCGGTGGATGCCAAAATAACAATAACCCAAACCACATGCAATTACCAAAAAGGACTTGCCGTGTGCGAAGGTGATATAAAAGTGGGCTGGCAAATGCTATCGGATATAAACGGCGATAGACAAAAGGCATACCAAATTGTCATTACAGAAAACACATCAGGAAAATGTATCTATGACTCAGGAAAGAAGAAATCATCAGAGAGCCAATTTATCGCAATTCCATGGCTGAAATCAAACAAGCATGGTTATTTGTGGAAAGTGCGTGTATGGGACAAAAACGGTAAGCCATCCGAATGGAGCAAACAACAGCAAATTAGAATAGCACCAAATACCGCCGCATCCTGTTTCCATAATAGTGAAACAAAAGGAGGGCAAAGCACTTGGATTGGTGCCATTACCAAAGCTGACGCCAAACTCCCTGAAGGGCGTTTCTCTAATGCCGAATTCAAGAAAGACTACTTCAAAGACAAATGGAATCCAGTAGATACGTTGTCTTCGAAAAGCATTATTCTGCGCAAGGAATTTTCCAACAAAGGCAAAAAAATAACCGATGCTGTTGTATACATCAGTGGCATGGGACACTACGAAATGCATATCAACGGGAAAAAGGTTGGCGACAGTGAATTTTCACCTCTTTGGAGTGAATATAGCAAGACGATATATTACAATACGTATGATGTTACCAGCATGCTAACAGCCGGTAACAATGCTATTAGCGTTATGCTCGGCAATGGTTTCTTCAACGTGCAACGTGGCACAAGATACAGCAAACTGATGACAAGTTTCGGTGCACCACAGATGATTATGCGCATGGAAATAAACTATAACGATGGAACAAGCCAAACTATCGTCAGTGATTCTACTTGGAAATATGCACTAAGCCCAGTGACGTTCAACAGTATATATGGCGGTGAATCCTATGATGCACGACTTGTGCAGAACGGATTTGACCGTGCAGGCTTTAATGACTCAACATGGAAAAATGCAGTCGTCGTGGAAGGAGCTGGAGGACAACTTGAACCACAAACTGCTCAACCTGTTAAAATAATGGAACGCTTCGGCATAAAATCATGGAAATATCTGCCAATTGACTCGGTAGCGATTGCATCGGAAAAGACAAAGCGCACAGTGTCGGCACACACATTTATAGCAGATATGGGACAGAACCTTGCCGGTTTCCCTGAGATTACAGTAAAGGGGAAACCTGGACAAAAGGTTACAATGCTTGTTTCTGAAAATTTGAATAAACAGGGTGTATGCGACCAGCGACAGACAGGACGACAGCATTATTATGAATACACTATCGGCAGCGATACAACTGAGACATGGCATCCACGCTTCTCTTACTATGGCTTCAGATATATACAAGTTGAGAATGCTGTACTTGAAGGGGAACCGAATCCATACAACTTGCCTATAATATCAAAACTGCAGAGTTGCTTTATATACAACTCCACCGAAGAGGGTTCGTCATTTGAATGTTCAAACCCACTGTTCACTCAGACACATCGGTTAATTGAGCGTGCCGAAAGAAGCAACATGCAGAGCGTGATGACTGACTGTCCTCACCGCGAAAAGTTAGGGTGGCTGGAACAGGACAACCTTGTAGGTCCGAGCCTTTTCTATAACTTCGACATGACACAATATTGCCCGAAGATTATCCGTGACATAACTGACACACAGAAACAAAATGGAATGGTACCAACCACTGCACCTCAGTATGTGTCGTTCGGCAATTTGTTTGATGATTCACCAGAATGGGGCAGTACACTTGTCATAATGCCATTCCAGTATTATGAACAGTACGGCGACAGTACGCTTATTACTCGCAATTACACCGCAATGCGCCATTACGTGGACTACTTGACAAGCAGGTCGAAAGGCGGCATCGTCAGCCACGGCTTAGGTGACTGGTATGACGTTGTGGAAGGCGAGAAATCTGGTTTCTGCAAGAACACCCCTATTCCTCTCGTTGCTACAGCTCACTACATCTACGACTTGAAACTTTTGACCTATGCTGCAAAAATGGTTAACAACAAAGCTGACGAGAATAAATATTCTGCATTATACAATAAGGTGGTTGATGCCTTCAATACAGAATTTTATCATCCCGACTCTTGTTATTACGGCACTGGCAGTCAGACCTCAAATGCCCTACCATTATTTCTTGGCATAACGGGCAATAACAAGGAAAAGGTGTTGAACGCTTTGGTAAACGACATACAGAAACACGGCAACCGCCTAACTACAGGCGATGTTGGCAACCGCTATCTATTCATGTCGCTTGCAATGAACCAAAAAGATGAGCTGCTATACACAATGCTTAACCATTATGAAACTCCAGGTTATGGTTTCCAAATAAAACAGGGAGCGACAACTCTTACCGAACAATGGGATCCAAGACAGGGTTCTTCGTGGAACCACTTGATGATGGGACAAATTGACGAATGGTTGTTCAAACGCATTGCTGGCATTCAAAATTTACCTGGTACAAACGGCATGCGTCACTTACTTATATCACCAACTCTTGTTGGAGATTTAAAGAGTGTGAAAGGTTCAACCACCACTCTATATGGTAAAGTAGAAGTTGAGTATACAAAAGAATATCTGTCTGTAAATATTCCTATAGGCTGTGATGCTGTTATTACATTGGGAAAATTCAGCAAAAAAGTTGGAAGCGGTTCTCATTTATTCCTGTTTAAAGAAATAAACGGCACAACCAACATATATGAAGCAATAATGCCAAAAGCGAAAAGACAATAAAAATACTCTCTATTATATAATAAAAGCAAATAGAAACAATAAAAAAACGGATGTTTGGAATTTTACCTAAACATCCGCTTTTTTATTATTGTTATATATTGTTTTTTACAACTGTGCCAATTCAACGACCTTATCCACCGCAGCAGAAAGTCCATCAATATTCTTTCCGCCGGCAGTAGCGAAATGTGGCTGACCACCACCGCCACCTTGTATCAATTTGGCAGCCTCACGGATTATCTTGCCTGCATTGAATGCATGATCACTCACGAGGTCATCGGTTGCCATAACTGTGAGCAACGGTTTGTCTTCATGTTTGCTACCGATAACACAAAGCATATTCTCAGGCTGTGCAGCACGAAGTTTGAAAGCAAGATCCTTAGCTGCGTCCGGAGCCAAAGGTAACACTGTTGCAATTACCTTAACACCGTTTACGTCGCGAGCCTGACCAAGCAAACGCTCTTTAGCACGTTCTACAGCTTCTGCCTGGAATTTCTCTATGCTCTTCTTCATAACCTCATGCTCTTCGATATACTTGCCAATAACAGTCTGCAAATCTTTTGCATTGTGGAAGAGAGCCTTAATTGCTTTCATACCATCCTCAAGGTCATACATCATTTGCTCACACTCTGCTCCTGTTTTTGCCTCAATTCGGCGAATTCCAGCAGCAACGCTACTCTCTGATATTATCTTTATCATTCCTATGCGTCCTGTGCTCTTTGCATGAATACCACCACAGAACTCTACACTCGGACCAAATTGAACAACACGAACCTTGTCACCATATTTCTCACCGAACAATGCGATGGCACCAAGTTTCTTTGCTTCCTCTATTGGCACGTCACGATGGTCTTGCAATGGAATGTCCTGACGAATCATGTCGTTTACAATACGCTCCACCTTGCGAATTTCCTCATCGGTTACTTTCTGGAAGTGGGAGAAGTCAAAGCGCAGTGTATCAGGAGAAACGTATGAGCCCTTCTGCTCAACATGCTCTCCAAGCACCTGCTTCAATGCATAGTCAAGCAAGTGGGTAGCTGTATGATTGGCAGCACTGGCATCACGCTTGTCTGTGTCAACACATGCCATAAAGTCTGCCTCAACGTTCTTTGGCAGAGCTTTTACTATATGTATAGACTGGTTATTCTCGCGCTTTGTATCTATAACATTAATTGTTTCATCCTCGCTAACAAGTACACCGGTGTCACCAACCTGTCCACCCATCTCGCCATAAAATGGAGTTTTGTCAAGAACAAGTTCATAATAAGAACTCTTCTTTTGAGTCACTTTACGGTAGCGTAGAATATGACACTCATATTCAGTGTAATCATAACCAACAAACTGCTGTTCGCCTGGGTGAACCTCAATCCAATCGCCATTCTCTACTGCTGCGGCATTGCGAGCACGCTCTTTCTGCTTCTGCATCTCAACTTCAAACTGCTTTTCATCTACATTGATGCCACTCTCTCGACAGATAAGTTCTGTCAAATCAAGAGGGAAGCCATATGTATCAAACAAACGGAATGCCTGAGTTCCATCAAGCTCAGTCTTTCCTGCAGCCTTAACCTCTTCAATAGCATTATTCAGCATATTGATACCATTAGACAGAGTGCGGAGGAAAGACTCCTCCTCTTCTTTTATAACCTTAGTTATAAGTTCACGCTGGGCAGCAAGCTCAGGGAATGCACCTCCCATTTCATTAACGAGCACTGGAACAAGTTTATACAGGAAAGACTCTTTCTGATTCAAGAAAGTATAAGCATAGCGCACTGCACGACGAAGAATTCTACGTATAACATAACCCGCCTTAGCATTACTTGGCAACTGTCCATCGGCAATAGAGAATGAAACAGCACGCAAATGGTCGGCAATTACACGCATTGCAACATCTACATCCTCTGTATCACCATATTTCAACCCTGAGAGATTGCAAATCTCTTTAATAATTGGTTGGAAGATGTCTGTATCATAGTTTGAATGTTTGCCCTGAAGAGCGCGAACAAGACGCTCAAAGCCCATACCTGTATCGATAACATGCATTGGCAGTGGTTCAAGCGAGCTGTCTGCCTTGCGGTTGAACTGCATAAACACAATATTCCAAATCTCAATAACCTGTGGGTCATCTTTATTCACAAGCTCGCGTCCTGGAACTTTTGCCTTCTCCTCAGGAGTACGTGAATCAAGATGAATCTCAGAACAAGGACCACAAGGACCTGTATCACCCATCTCCCAGAAATTGTCGTGTTTGTTTCCATTTATGATATGGTCAGCTGGAACATGCTTCAACCAATAACCTGCAGCCTCGTCATCTCTGTCAAGACCTTCTTCTTTAGAACCTTCAAAAACTGTTACATACAAATCTTTTGGATCAAGATGCAGCACATCAACTAAGTATTCCCATGCGTAGTCGATAGCGCCCTCCTTGAAATAGTCACCAAAACTCCAGTTGCCAAGCATCTCAAACATCGTATGGTGATATGTATCATGACCAACTTCCTCAAGGTCATTATGCTTACCGCTAACTCGCAGACACTTCTGCGTATCGGCTCGACGGCGCGGTTCTGGCTCTCTTGTGCCAAGGATTATATCCTTCCATTGGTTCATACCTGCGTTAGTAAACATCAACGTCGGATCATCTTTGATGACCATCGGAGCTGATGGTACGATAACGTGTCCTTTCGACTCAAAGAACTTCTTAAATGAGTCGCGGATTTCATTTGCTGTCATCATTGTCTTTTGTATATTTATGTTTTATCTTTCTTTTGTTTTTTAGCGTATGTGCCACACGCTTTTATAATTAGGTGGCAAAATTAAAAAAAATATGATAAACAGCCAAATTATTTCCATGTGTTATCCGTATATTTTGAGTTGTATTTTTAATTACAACATGAATCTTATATAAGATACAGATAACAGCCCGTTGGCACATTTAGTCATTTTTTCACACTTCAGCTATAGTTTTTGATTTATCACTATATAACTTTCATTCATACAAAATAAAATATTATTTACTCGCTAAATCAAATAATTGTATGTATCTTTGCATAAGATAAGTTGCATATCAGCATAATATTCAAGCAAGCTTGGTATTCTGCATCCGATTTGCATTATCTTTGCCAAAAAATTAATATGAACAAGAAAGAATATGGCATTAAATAAAGATAAAAACCTAAAGCTGTACTACTCTATAAAGGAGGTTGCCCAAATGCTAAACGTTTCTGAAAGCATGCTACGCTTTTGGGAAAAGGAAATTCCTATGATTAAACCTAAAACCACAGGAAACAATATTAGGCAATATACAGAAGAGGATATTGAAAACATCCGACTGGTTTACAACCTCGTGAAAGTGCGCGGATTCAAACTTGCTGCTGCACGCAAGATGCTAAAAGAAAACAAAAAGTCTGTGGACAGCAATGCCAAGGTAATGGAGTTGCTTATAAATCTTCGAGACGAGTTACAGGAGATGAAAAAGCAATTTGACTATCTAACATAAAAAGTTAAATCACACAATCAAGATATACATTGCATTTTTCCATACGGATAACGAGAAGAATAAAGTGAAAACAAAAAATATAGTAAATACCGCTATAAGATTCTTGTTGCCAATATTACTTGGCGGCATTATTCTTTATTGGATGTATCGTGACTTCGACTTTAAGCGCATCGAATATGTCATGATGCATGATATGGATTGGACTTGGATGATATTGTCATTGCCATTCGGTATTACGGCGCAAATATTCAGAGGAATAAGATGGAGACAGACTTTGGAACCAATAGGTGAAAAGCCAAGGCTGCAAACTTGTGTAAATTCAATATTCTTATCCTATGCTGCAAGTCTTGTAATACCAAGAATTGGAGAATTCACCAGATGCGGTGTATTAAGTAAATATGATAAAGTATCATTTCCAAAAGCTCTCGGCACAGTGGTCACAGAAAGAGCTATAGATACTCTGCTCGTAATAGCAATAACAGGGGCAACACTTCTTGCACAGATGAAGATATTCAACAGATTCTTCGTCAGTACAGGAACCAATATGGACTATATTCTGAAAAGTTTTTCCGTCACAGGATATGCTGTAACTGCAATATGCGGAATAGCAATTCTTACACTATTGCATTTCTTATTAAAGAGATTGGCGTTCTATGATAAAGTGAAAACTACTCTCAGTGGAATTTGGCAAGGCATGATGTCATTGAAAAGCGTGAAAAACATTCCACTTTTCGTTTTACTGACTATTGGAATATGGGGCAGTTATTTTCTGCATTATTATCTCACTTTCTTTTGCTTTGAATTCACATCTGGACTTGGACTGATGTGTGGACTTGCAACATTTGTAGTGGGAAGTATCGCTGTTATCGTGCCAACACCAAATGGTGCAGGACCATGGCATTTTGCCGTAAAGACAATGATGCTACTATATGGAACTACAGCAATTAACGGCAAGCAAATAACTGCCGATGAGGCTCTGTCGTTTGTATTGATTGTACATACTATACAGACTATGCTCGTAATACTATTGGGAGTATGGGCTTTGAGTGTACAACCAAAGGCATTGACTGAAAGGCATGATTTTCTTTCCACACCACATGTAGACTGATTTCACTTCACTACATTCCATGGAGCTGCAGAGAATCATACTATATAAGACAATAAATATGAATAAATAGGATATTAACAACACCGCTTTTTCCACAAAGCAAATTGTGCAGTTGCATACCTCTCAATTCCTTTTCTATATGAAGGACAAGCGGTAGAATTTGTATGGTTAGCTTTAATCTGGTAAAAGCTTAAAAAGAAAATACTATGAGTGAAATCAGAAATCTGAAGCCAGAGGCTCTCTGGAGAAATTTCGATGAGCTGACACAAGTGCCACGCCCATCTGGTCATTTAGAGAAAGTGCAGGAGTTCCTACTTGAATTTGCAAAACAAGTAGGTGTAGAGGCTTTTAAAGATCCTGCCGGGAACATCGTAATGCGCAAAACAGCCACTCCAGGTATGGAAAACCGCAAAACAACCATAATGCAAGCCCACATGGATATGGTACCACAAAAAGATCCTAAGAGCACTCACAACTTTGAGACAGATCCTATACAAACATGGATTGACGGTGAGTGGGTGAAAGCGAAAGGTACTACTCTCGGCGCTGATGACGGTATAGGTGTGGCTGCTATAATGGCTGTCATGGAAGACAAAACACTGAAACACGGTCCACTGGAAGCTCTTATCACTGCTGATGAGGAAACTGGAATGTATGGTGCAAATGATCTTCCGGAAGGCGAACTGACTGGCGAAATTTTGCTTAATCTTGATACGGAAGACGAGGGACAACTTATAATCGGTAGTGCAGGTGGTGTTGATATCACAGCAACTCTTGATTATAAAGAGGTTGAAACAGACAAAGAAGACATCGCTGTGGCTGTTACCGTTAAGGGACTGAAAGGCGGACACTCTGGTTTGGAAATTGGTTTGGGTAGAGGAAATGCAAACAAGATGTTGGTTCGCATAGTTCGCGAAGCTATCAGCGATGATGACGCTCGCCTTGCATCATGGCATGGTGGAAACATGCGCAATGCCATTCCTTTTGAAGCAACTGCTGTTCTTACTATACCTAAAGAAAACAAAGAAGACTTCCTCGCTCTCGCTGCCGATTACAAAGAGGATTTCAACAATGAATTTAAAGGTATTGAGAATGAAATAGACGTTATAGTAGAAGATGTTGAACTACCTGCAACTGAAGTTCCTCAAGAAATTCAAGATAACTTGGTTGATGCTATATATGCTGCCCACAATGGTGTGTGGCGTTATATTCCTTCAATTCCGAATATCGTGGAAACCTCTTCTAACCTTGCCATTGTAGATATCGATGGAGGTAAAGCTGCTGTGAAGATCCTTGCACGTAGCTCAAGCGAAAGCGTGAAAGCTGAAATAGGCACATCACTTGCAAGTTGCTTTAGCATGGCTGGAATGAAGGTTGAATTCAGTGGTGAATATGGTGGTTGGGATCCAAACCCAGACAGCGAACTTATAAAAGAGATGCGCCGTATATACAATGAACTGTTTGGCAACGAACCAACTGTTGAAGTTGTTCATGCCGGACTTGAGTGCAGCATTATCTTGAGCAAATATCCTGGTTTGGACATTTGTTCATTCGGTCCGACACTACGTTCGCCACACACTCCTAACGAACGTTGTTTGTGGGCAACAGTTCCTAAGTTTTGGGATTTGCTCGTAAGAACTCTTGAGGAAATACCGACAAAATAATGATTTAATTATCTGCATATAAAAAAACTTCACCTTCATAATGCATAGCATTGAAGGTGAAGTTTTTTAATTAAAAGCATATTATTATTTCCATCTCCACTTTTTCTTTACTTTCATACCTAATCTTGACAGCACGTAGGTGATATGTTGAGTTGGTAATGTCTTACCTACTACAATAAGTATCACTGCCACTAAAATAAGCAAGCAACCTATTGCAAGGCGCATTGTAAAAGCTTCTCCAAAAATAAATATGCCTATGCAGACCGCCGTTATAGGCTCCAAGGCTCCCATTACGGCTGTTGATGTAGAACCAACATTATGTACAGCAATAACCATAAGAATAAGTGAAATTACCGTTGGAAATACAGCAAGAAGCATTGCGTACATAAATCCATGGAGAGAAGTCAGAGGTTGCAGTTCTGCATTTTTACCAATGAGAGAATAACCCAAAATAAAGATTGTTCCGATGAAAAGTACATAGAACGTGAGTTTTACTGATGACATTCTCAAAGCAGACTTATTTACTATAATTATGTATATGGCATAAGTCAACGATGATATTATTACGAGTAAAACACCTACTGTAGACAATGTCGCACCATTACCGCCTTTATACAGCAAACTTATTCCACTCAAAGCCAAAGCTATAGATATAACAGTAACAGCTGTGACCTTTTCTTTGAAAAACACAGCCATAATAACCGCCACCATCACAGGATATACAAACAAAATTGTTGAAGCGATACCTGCATCCATAAAATTGAAACTTAAATAAAGAGCCAAAGATGAACCAGCCATAAGAACTCCAAGTGTAGCAAGCACAGTCAATTCATATCGCGTAACCTTAAACGATTTCTTCTCAACAAGCATAATTATAGCAAGTAAAGCTGTTGCAAAAAAATATCTATAAAATATAACAGAATTGGCATTAAGTCCATCTTGATAAAGATTAAGTGCTCCTAATGGATTCGTTCCATAGCTCACGGCCGCCAATATGCCACATATTGTTCCTTTTAATTTTGAATTCATTATTTTTTATATATATTAGCATTCATCAAATTCACGAGATTTTCATTTTCTCCAACTACCCATATTATGTCACCTTTTTCAAAACGGTGGTCAGGAGTTATCATGGAAAGTGTTTCTTCGCCTTCCTCCATTCCAACTACCATACATTCAAACTTGTCGCGGATGCCACTTTCAGAAAGAGTTTTTCCAAAGAAATTCCCCTTAGGACTAATTACAATCTGACGTAATTTCATCTCTCTCTTTTCTATATCTGGATCCTCTGGATAAAGATTATCACGCAACGAATTACTAAATGCAGTCAACTGTTCATCACTACCTATTGCCTGAATTTTGTCACCAGGAAAAACACGGTTGTCACCATTAGGAATATTTATCCTCTGCCTGCCTCTTAGAATACTACTCACATTTATTCCAAATTTCTTTCTCAACTGTAATTCTGCCAATGTCTTTCCAGCCCACAAAGAACCTTCAGGCATTTCAAAGTCTGAAATATGAATATCCCGATCAAGCAAATGCCCTTCATACAATGGGCGTTTATGCCCATAGACCTGTGCCTCAATGTCTTTTGAACGGAGATTCTGCATAAATAATCTCTCCATACGAATGCTACGTTTTTTAAGATGCCGGGAGAGTATCATCAGTGTAACCACCACAACGGCAATGACAATCATCAAGGCATTAGTGAAACGAGTAAGATAATTGCATATATAGAATATAAATCCCATTGCTATAATAAAGCGAACAATTATTGTAAAGATAAGTGACGCACGGTTCATCTTGTTCTCGCGCCACAATTTTTTGAACTCTTCACTATGATTCTTTTTCATCACCATAGCACGCAAAAAAGGTGATATCAATGATACTGTTATCAGTCCACATGCAGCATTTGCCCACCAATGAGGCAACATCTGTCGCAATGGAAGCAATACAAACGTGAACATTAAAGCTATCACCGCCACCGACAGAATAGAATATATAATCGTGATACGCAACAGTTGCATTATCAAGCTATGCCAGTTGCCTTGTGGAGCCGAAGACGGATGGCTCAAAGCAAAATCATTTAGCATGTGTATAATATTCTTTGGCAAATGTCTCTCCAAACGGTTATATGCAGGGATAGATAGACGTATCATATATGGTGTAAGAAATGTAGTTATTACAGACACAGCCACAACTACAGGATAAAGGAAATCACCAATAACACCGAGCGAAAGTCCAAGCGAAGCAATAATAAACGAAAATTCTCCTATTTGTGCCATCGAAAATCCGCACTGCATTGCCGACTTTAACGACTGTCCACTAATTAGAAATCCCAAAGAGCCAAACAAAGACTGCCCTATAAGTATTGTCATTACGAGTACAAGAATCGGTATGCTGTATTCTACCAATATCTTTGGGTCAACAAGCATACCCACAGAAACAAAGAATACTGCTCCAAACAAGTTTTTTACAGGTTCTACAAGTTTTATAATTTTCTCAGCCTCAACAGTTTCTGCAAGTATAGACCCCATAACAAAAGCTCCGAAAGCACTACTAAAACCCACCTTTGTTGATATTACAGCCATAGCACAACAAAGTCCAAGTGACAAAATCAACAATGTTTCACTATTGATAAGTTTACGCGACGAACGCAAAAGCCACGGTATGGCGAATATACCCACCACAAACCATAAAATGAGGAAAAAACCGATACGCAACACACTACCAAGCATTTGCCCGCCACTGAAGTTGGCACCTGTTGCTATTGCTGACAACATAACCATCATAACAATGGCAAGCATATCCTCAAGAATAAGCACACTCATCACCATACTTGCAAAACGTTGCTGTCGTAAGCCAAGGTCATCGAATGCCTTATAAATAATAGTAGTAGAACTCATAGCAAGCATTCCACCAAGAAATATGCAATCCATGTGCCCCCAACCAAAAGCATGCCCTACAATCATTCCCAACACCATCATGCAAAACACAATGGCACATGTGGCAATAATTGGTGAAGAACCCATTTTAACAATTTTCTTGAAAGAAAAATCAAGTCCAAGCGAAAACAACAGAAACATTACTCCTATATCTGCCCAAGTATGAATATCGGCAATGTCTACAACAGACATAATGTAAGGCATGTTTGGACTCACTAAAAAACCAGCAACCACATATCCAAGGACAAGTGGTTGCTTTAATCTTTTAAAAAGGATTGTCACTATCCCCGCCACAACGAGGATAAGTGCCAAATCCGTTATAAGGTGAGGAAGTTCACTCATATTTTATCTTCAATCGTTAAATGCAGCGGTAATCTCACAAATCTTTACTACAACCTGCATAGCTTTCTCCATTACTTGAATGCTGACGAATTCATATGGTCCATGGAAATTTACACCACCAGCAAAAATATTCGGACATGGAAGTCCTTTAAATGAAAGCTGCGCACCGTCGGTTCCGCCACGAATAGGTTCTACCTTTGGTGGAACACCACATGTTTCCATTGCTTTCAGCACAATGTCAATTACATGCATATTCGGGTCTATCTTTTCCTTCATGTTGTAATATTGATCGTTAACGACAATGTCTACCGTTCCCTCTCCATATTTTTCGTTCATCTTTTTTGCAATAGAAATGATAAAGCGTTTACGCTCCTCAAACAATTTACGGTCATGGTCGCGTATGATATAAGACAATTTAGCATGCTCTATATTGCTTTCTATTCCAAGGAGATGATAGAAGCCCTCATAGCCTTCTGTTGTTTCCGGTGTTTCGTTAGCTGGCAGCATCCCGACAAACTCTGCAGCAAGCATATTTGCGTTTATCATCTTGCCTTTTGCATATCCAGGATGCACACTCACACCTTTAATGTTCACCTTTGCTGAAGCTGCATTAAAATTCTCATACTCTAAATCGCCAAGATCTCCACCATCCATAGTATATGCCCACTGACAACCGAATTTCCCAACATCAAAATGATGTGCTCCCATGCCAATTTCCTCATCCGGATTAAATCCCATGCGAATATCACCATGCTCTATCTCATCATGATCACGAAGCCAGCACATAGCCTGTACAATCTCAGCTATACCAGCCTTATCGTCAGCTCCAAGTAAAGTATGTCCATCAGTCACAATAAGGTCTTCGCCTTTATGTGCAAGCAATTCAGGAAATTTCTTCGGTGATGAAACAATTCCGTCAGAAAGGATTATGTCACCACCATCATAATTTTTCACAATTCGCGGTTTTATATCTTTTCCACTACAATCAGGTGATGTATCATAATGACTGATGAATCCTATAGTTGGAATAATTTTTTTTGTATTTGCTTTCAATGTGGCATAAATATAGCCCATATCATCCATTTCTACATCACTGAAGCCTTCAGCCTCTAATTCATCACGCAGATACTTTGCAAATATAAGTTGCTTACTTGTGCTCGGCACTGTCTGGCTTTCTTCAGCCGACTGTGTGTCGAACTTCACATAGTTTAGAAATCTTTCTGTTATGTTCATGTCCTAAAAAGAATTGTTTGTTAAAATCTCAATGTATGAATACATACTTTATCAAATCTCCATACAATTAGCAAATTTATAAATGAATTTCGATATAGACAAGAATTTAAGATAAAATTAAGAATAATATTATCAAATGCAGCAAGACTGCATACAATAAAAATACCCCAAACCACAAATTGCAGTTTGGGGCATTTCAATACTTTTCAATTCAAGATGCAAGGCTATTAGAATCCCCACTTCTTTATGTTTATAGTTCCTGTCCATGATGCTGTCACGGTATTTTGTGGTTCAGAATCGTCTCTTAACTCATACTCCACAGTGTACGTACCGTCATCATTCTTTGTTATCTGTATAACTCCATCTGTTGCTGCAGCAATGACATCAGGTTCATTTGAATCACTTGTATAATGCTCGTATGCCCATGTACCCTTTCTTACTGCAGTATATCCAACATAATAGCCTGGTACAAATGTATATGGCTGATAGTTGTTATTTGCCACATCTGCCACTTTATATGTTCCTTCTGGCGTCATGACATCCTCAGGAACGATAAGATCAAGCAGATAAGACTCATTTGTTATATGGTCGTTCATAACAATCTCAAACTCGTTTACGCCTTTATATGCATTATCATTCTTGTCAACATATCCAGGTGTAAGATATGCATAGCTGTATGTATCGTTAGAGAATTTCAAGTCTTTATCCTCTTTCAGCTTTTCATCATTATTCCCCGGACGACGGTCAATAATGTCAACACTCCCCATAGGATATTCGCCTGTAACATGTATACCGTTTCTTGTTGTCAAGTCAAGTTTAACGTTATATCTTTCTCCGTCTCGCTTAATAGTGATTGTTCCCTGATTAGCATATCCGTAAAGCATTGTCCCCGTTTCAGCACTATTTCTCATATCCTGTATATATGTTCCGATATAGAGAGGATATCCTATCACAGTATAGCAGTCGCCAGACAAGAATGTGAAAGGTTCAAACTCTTTTATGTCTTCATAGTTTGGAGATGCTTTATATGTTCCGTCTGCAATAACAATATTGTCATCAGCAGGAGTTGTTGAGAACAAATCCACGTTAACCACTATTCCCCCTGTAATAATTCCGCCTTTTTCATCACCATCAAACAGCTGCAATGTATAACGATGATAGTCGGCATCACCTCCATGGGCAGTTATCGTAAGTCCTTTAAACACGGTATTGTCAACATTATCCTTCATCAATGTATCAGCCGAACTTGAACTTTTGTTCTCGAATGTCAGTTCACCCTCATAATGTATAGAGAAAGTTTCTCCTTGATCAGACACAAAGTTTCCATCTATTTTATAGCCTTTTTCGGTATGAGCCACAGTTACAGTTCCGCTTTTTATTGTTTTATACTCAATTTCATTATCGTCATTGAGCATTCTAACAAATGTAGATTGAATGTCACATGTCCCGGCAGACGTTGATTCATCAAGTTTGTATGTTCCTTCCGGAATTATTGCATTGTCAGGATTCTCGCTATCGTTACCATATAAATCCAAAGAGAGAACAATTCCGCCAGGAGTTGTAGGCATATACTGCTGCTCATCACTAACTTCAAGTTCATCATTTGTCAGAATCATATAATAGTTTGCCGCTCCTTCGCTCGACTGCGATTTCAGTCCCTCAAAATAGTTTCCTTTCACTTGTTCTGTGAGTTTGAATTTTTGAGTTCTCTGTATAGAAGCGATGTCAGCTATATTCACTCCTCCCACAGTCCATGCATCAAGAGCTTTAGTAAAAGTGAGGTTTCCATCAACATTGGTCTTCATTTTATCCTTCTTGTTTATAAGGAATTGTGCATTTGCCGTAGTAGCAAGCAGCAAGAAGGTAATTATGGTGTATAAAATCTTCTTCATATTGACATGTGTTTAAATGTTTTAGAAAAATGTTATTGCTTAACGAATTTAACTTTCGACTGTTTAGTCTTCAACACATACGTACCTTTAGCCATATCACTAACGTCTATGTTCAAAGCATCACCTGTCGAAACAGCATTTTTTATGAGTTTGCCATCTACAGAATAAACGCCAACCTCTGTACCACAGGCAAGCCCCGAAATCTGCAAACATCTTGATGCTTTTGTAGGCAACACAACTTTCTCCTTTCCTACCCCATTATAAACACTTTCAATACCAGTTGTTTGCTGGTCGAAAGTAACTCTTTTGATGTTGGCAACAGGCTCCCCTTCCTTTACAACAACAGTAAAGTGATCATCATCATCGGCAGCCAAGAAATAGTCAACACTCTCTACAGGTATCCTCACTTGGGTATCAGTTTTCAAAAACCACGCTTTATCGTCAGCCTTGGCATAGCCAACAGCCAACAGCGCAAACACAGAAAGCAATAATTTCTTCATGATAGACAATATTGATTAATATTAAACTTTTCAACAGCAAAGATACAAAAATTATCAACACAAGAAAGCATTTCATCTAAAAAACTGTTATTTTGAGCACAACAATACAAAAAAAGCCCAAAACAAATCACACTTATTGAACACAAAAAGAAGGACCGAAGCACAAGGTATTTTCTCAAACCCCAAGATGCTCAGTCCTTCATACCAACATGTTCTATGTATCAATAAAATCTTACTTTATAAAAACTTTCTAATTTACTTTACAAATACCTTCATAGTCTTACCGTTAGCATAACGGAATATATAAGACATACCCTTAACAGGATTTTCAACCTTTGCTCCATTGAGAGTGTAGATACCTGTGCATTCAGCCCCATCCACATTCATCAACGCACTATTAATACCAGTTGTTTCACTTGCTTTCTTCGCATCAGCCAAAAGCTTCTCAATAGTATCCTTCAATAGTTTCAGATCAAGTTGAGACTCTTCTGTAAGTTCAATATTCTCATACTTTGTCTGAAGATCCTTGGCAATCTTGTCCAATTCAAGCTGGATTGAGAGTTCTGTTCCAGAGAACTGTCCTTCAACATTTGCATAATCTTTACTTATGGTTTCCTTTACCTCGTCAAAGCGAGCCTGTACAGCAGCAAGTTCTTCCGACAAACGTTTATAAGCAGCCTCATTGGCAGCAACTTTCTCCTCGTATGCCTTCTTTTCATCCTCAAACTTCTTCTGAGCGTCTTGTGCTGATGTGATATAATTTGCTATCGCATTATTAACAGCCTCAACAGTCTCTGCATCAAGAACAGACTCCTCGTTCAAGTCATACGAAGCGTTCTTTTTTTCAACATCAGTCTTCAGAGCATCAATCTGAGTTTGGATAGCAGCAACAGCTTCTTCATAATTTCCAGCAACATCCTTGCACTCCTCTGCCACCTTAGCCTTTGCATCATCAAGAGCTTTCTGCAATGCAGCGATTTCAGTTGTCAAACGAGTGTAAGCTGCATCGTTAGCAGTCTTCATACTTGAAACTTTAGCCACGGCCTTCTCATTGTCAAGAGAATACACGTAGCCATTTTCGTCTGAAGCAAGAGTATTAGTAAAATATATTACAGTATTCTCATCAGAAACGAAATTTTGGTCTGCCACAACATTGAAAGAGAAGATCACGCCATCATTACCGCTTATTTTGTCAATTGGCAACGAAGACAACACAACTCTTACATATCCGTCGTTTTGCTTTGACGAAATAGAGAAATTACTTGAAAGGCGGTCACCATAAGTAAATTTAAATCTGTCCTTTTCGTTTTTCTCTATCTGCAAGCCTTCAGGAAGGATAATATCCGTCTGCATTCCATAAAGACCAATTTCATTGTTCAAAGCCACATCAATTCTGTGTGTGCCACCAGGTTTGATAGAGAAAGCATTCTCTCCCAATGTCAGATTACCGATAAGAGGTGTAACAGCTTGATACGAAGGGGCATCAATAGCCAACTTATTGGCTTCAACATCTGTACCGCTGTTTGTAGAAAAATAAATTCGTGCATTGTCGTCTTTTGTGAAGTCCTCATCTGCCTTTATTGTGAAATATCCCAATGCACCCTCTTTGCCACTGATAACATTAAGTCCAGTAGGTTTGGTCAGCACAGCATAACGCCATTTACCATTATCCATGTGATACAAAGTTGTGCTGTGGAGTTCCCTGTCTACACGCTCGTCATTAACCTTCAAACTACCCTCAACTATTTTAACCTTATCGGTAGTAAACTCCATGTCAAACTGCAATCCCGAAATTTCATCATCATTAACAAGGTTCACAGCAATGACCTTCGACTCACCCGGCTTGATAGAAATAGGTCCACCATCACCAAGCATCAGTTTGTTTCCTGCCAGAGCAGTAAGCACACCACTCATTGCCATAACAGCAACAAGAGCTATTCTATTTATATGGTTGAATTTAAACATAACTTTCAAAATTAAATGTTATCACTTTTCATCAATTTATAAATAAATGGCGTGGCTGGTTATCACCGTAGCCATAACAGCCACGCCTTTAATTAAGAGAGAAAAATATTACTGATGTTTATGTGTGTTCTTATTTACCAGTAACCTTTTTGGCTTTGCCGTTGACATTACGTATAATGTTAATGCCCTGCTTAACCTTGTCAAGCAACTGACCACCTACAGAATAAACCTTCTGCTTCAAGTTGCCCTCTGTCTCAACACCATTTATGCCTGTGGTGTTACCGCCAATAGTTGTTGTGCGTCCGTTAGCCTCAGCAAAGATGATGTTCTGAAGAGCCACATTGTCAACATTACCACCCTGAACATCAAGATACATAATTGCATCACCGCCATTAAAGCTGTTGATGTCAATAGTACTGATAACCACACGGTGAACATTTCCAAGGTCGTTAGAGTATAGTTCGTGTCCGTTAGCACGGTCACCAACACCCTCTCCAACTATTGTCATACCAGCAGGCAACACTATATCCATCTGGCATCCCACATAGTTCTTATAGTTGTTCAAGTTAATTGCAATGCGCTGAACGCCACCATTATCTTGAGCCGAGATACTCATAGTTTCAGCAGAAGCCATCGGAGCATTGTTCATTATCGGACCATTGTTTGGCCATCTGCCCGTAGTAACCTTGTTTGCCATAAGAGTAACATCACCGATTGTAATGCTCTGGTCGCGATCAACATCAGCGATTTCAAATTCCATGCCAGTCAACGCATTCGGGTCAAGAACAGCCTTGACAACAGCATTATAGTCATCGCTAAGAATCTCACCATCGTGATTTACATCACCCTTCATATAAGAATTTGCCGTCAGTGATTCTGTCAGCGTATTGACTTTCTCAACAAGTTCGTCTGCAGTTTTCTTCACGAGTTCGAATCCTTCAGCATCCTTTACATAGTTGATATACTTCAATACCGTATTTCCACTCTCATCATATCCCCATGCCTGACCATTGATATCGAAAGATGTCGCAGAAGGAGTATTTCTCCAATCATTAAACTGGTCAGCATAATCATTCAAATAATCAACACGGTCTTTAAGTGCGTAGTACTCAGATTTAAGAGTGCCATCAGGATCGTAGATACCTTTTGAAGATTTGCTCAAACCAACTCCATACTGCAAGAAGGCTCTAAACATAGCATCTTTTGCTTTATTAACTTTGCCTCTATAATACAAGTTTGTTTCATTGTATATAGCGTATCTCTCAAGTTTACCTACCCATTCCTTTATTACGCTCTCAAGATAAGACAGTTCACTATTAGGCTGAAGCAAAGCTGAAGCAGGACCTGTCTCCAATGCCTTGTTTGCATTTTCCAGAATTTGAGTATTATAAGCTACAGCATTCTTTGCACTTTCAATACAAGCAGCATAATAAACCTTCCAGGTGTCATAAACATTATCATAGTCAATGTCAAAGTTTGAAACTTCATCCAGATGGTTCAACTCGCCTACAACACTTTCCACTCTCTTCACTTCTGCATCAGCAGCAGCATTCTGAGCAACGAGAACCTCATATCTTGCTTCATGGATATCATACGGTTCATCAGCAGTATTAAGGGCAGTGCGTGCAGCCTTGATATCATTTACAGCCTTGTTGACAACAGCTATAATCTTGTCATCGTAAGTCTGGATGTCATCACCACAAGATTCATACAAAGCCTTAGCCTCGGCAAATCTATTCTTGCAAATCTCATACTTCCTTGCGAATTCACCCTGAACAGGCTTATGAGCATTGTCAAAGTCATCCTGTGCAGCTTTGAAATCATCTTCAGCATCATCAACAATCTGCTTAACGTTTGCTGTAAGTTCACCTATAAGGTCTCTCTTCCAAAGTTTCGTCAAATCAGAATGAGCCTTGGCAACCTTCTTTTCAAGAGCCAGCAAGCCAGCATCTTTCTTTGCCTCTTCCTTCGTTCCATTATTTATGAAGCCATCCAACAAGTTATCAAGTTCTGCAAGCAATCCCTTGCAGTTGCTATCGTAGAATGTTTCAATTTCTTGAATCTTCTCTGTATCCTTGCCATAGAACTTATCAATAGCCTCTTGCTTTTCCGTATTGATAGCTACGATTTCAGCTCTAATATTGTTAATTTCCTGATTATTAGAATCATAGTATATACTTCCAATAGCACCAGAGATTACATTATAGTCATACCAGCTCTTTCCGCTCTCTATCGTGTTGCCAGCGATTCGATCTGTGAGTTCCCGTGAAGCATTTTGCTCCGTTAGAGCTGTCTGCCAATTTTCAACCTGCGTAAATGCAGCAGCAATATTTCCTTCTATTGTATTGCTTATCACATTAAATTCTTGATAATACTTGGCAGCTGCAGCAATCTTGTCAGCCAAAGTCTTATAATCAGCCGTCAATGTAGCAAATGCCTTGGCATTAGCCTGGAATGCATCATTCTGTGCCTTTGCACTATGATATACAGGAACAGCTTGGTTGTAGAACTGTTCAACAAAGTTTCTTACCTCAGCAAGTTTAGCATACATATTGTCAGCCTCAACAGCAGCTTCAGCCATTGCTATTGCCTTGTCGAGAGTAGTCTTCACGATGCTGTTATAAGTAGCGATGTCGGCAGCTGCATTCTCATATCCGAAGCCAGCCATACTGTTGAGCATATTCTCATTGTCAGCCTTGGCTCCAGCATAACGCAAGTCACCCTCCGTGATAGTTCCGGCAGCACCAACATACTTACCGTTATACATTGCGTTCCACTCATTCTGAGCAGCCTTTTCAAGGTCAGCTCCAATCCAACTGTCAACCTTTTCGAAATCAGCCCAATCGTTATCGAGATTGTTTATCAAGAATGAATTATTTCTGTAACTTGTAGCATTACACTTGTCGTAGAAGTCAAACACATCCTTGAATGCATCCTTACGAACATTCTTGTCGAATGAACTTATGTCAGTCTCTGCCGCAGATATTTGTGTAAGTACAGTTTGGAGTTTGCTGTCAAGCACAACTCTTGCCTGATTGTTAACCTTGTCGTCAAGATCCTGTTTTGCATCTTCAAGTTCAGTTCTATATGTTTCTGCCTTTTTAGCATACGATCCTTCAACATCCCATAGTGCAGGCGATACAGTTTTAGCGCGACTATCCTTTGCCTCTTTCTTCAAGTCTTCAATCAAGATAGTATACTTGTATATATTCTCCTGAGCCGTGATAATGTCATCAATATTAACAAGAGCCTTCAGCTCCTCTGTCGTAATATTCTGATATTTCTTTATAAGTTCCTTTGCTTCGGTATTAGCGGCATCAGTCTCAGCAACAACAGTCAAGAAAGCCTCGTAACGTGCAGTATTGTCAGCAGATATTACTTCATTGTATTCCTCACCACCATTGATAAAGTCTTCTTTCTCCTTCAACTGATTGCGCAATGACTCGAATTTCTGCATCAAATCGTTGTCGTTCTTTGCAGACAAGCCCTTCATGAAGTAATCTTCAACATCTTTTTGAGCATCCTTTATATCCTTCTGAATCGTAGCCAATTTGTCAAGATACGGTTTCAATGTAGCAGGAGCAATATCCGAAGCGTTGAACTTGTTGTTGACCTCATTCCAGTAAGCCATCAACTTCTCACCTTCTGTAACTTGAGAATTTTTGCCGTCAGCTTCAAGAGTTCTGCCATCGTAAGCTTTCTTGTCGGCAGCTGCAAGCTCTGGCAACTCTGCAACATTTGCAGTGAGAGTTTTCAGTTTGTTTGTTATCTCGTCAGTCTTCTCGGCAACATCTCCATTTGCATAAGCATTCTCTATATCTTGCAACAAAGCATCAGCCTCTTTTACATACTTGCCATTAGGATTTGCTATGAGCGAGAGATAGTAAGCCTCGTTTGCACCTTCAGTATTTTCAGATACAAGAGTGCGGCACTTGTCAAAGATTGCAGAATAACCAGTAAAGTTTGTTCCGTCAAATTTAACCTTCTGTCCGTCATAAACATCCTTGAGATCAAGGTAAGCATCATAGTTAGCAGTAGAATCCTTAGCAAGCTGCAACAAGTCGTCAGCTTTCTTCTTCAAATCCTTTATGCGGCTATCAATACCTTTAACTGTTGCGCCTTCATCATCAGTGCTGTCCTGGCGAGCTTTCTGCAAGTTTTCAGCGTTACGCTCTTTTTGTGCATCAACCTTGACAGTCTTAACTTCTGCCTCGATAGCATCAATCTGCGGTTGTATAGTTTCAGAACCAGTATAAGCCACCTTGAATGCCTTCTTTGCCTTTGTCAAAGTTGTTGTAACAGCCTTTGCATTCTTGTCTACTTCTTTCTTGGCCTCATTCTCGCTCTTTACTAATGTTATTTGCTCGCTTGCTTCTGTTTCAAGATTAGCAAGTTTAGTGTTGATTTCGTCAACAGCAGTCTTTATTTCAGCCAATAGCGACATCGCCTCAACCGCATTGTCTGGAGTAATGGCATCAACATCCGAAGCAACATTTGTTATATTAGCATCCTGTGCCTGTATTTCAGTCTTCAAACCGGCAAGTTTTGCCATAAGGTCATCATACTTCAAGCCAAGCTGTCCGTCAGCATTTCCAGCCTCCCAATAGTTCTCGTTACCAGCAGTTTCGTGGTTTGTAATACGAGTTTCAACCGACTTTATCAAGTCGTTGGCAGCATTGTATAAGATTTTAGCCGCTTCGACCTTGGTTATATCCTCTGAAGTTTTCTTGTCGTTACCGAACGCTGTCTTCAAAGCATCAGCATCTGTAGAGATTGTAGGATCAAGTGATATTGCGTTCAAAGCTGCAAGATGAGCAGCATCAAGCTTATTGTTAGCAGCCTTAAATGCGCTTTCGATTCCAGCCTGTTTTACCTTTAGAGTATCTATACGGTCACCGTATGTAGTTCCAGAAACTGTTGTAGACGCAGTTTTCACAACAACGGCAGTGTTTGCACCAACAGCATCAGTCAATGCAGTCATCTTTGCAGCATAATCCTTAACTGCAGCACTAACCACATCGAAGCGTGCCACTGCATCCTCGGCATCCTTCTGATATTTGGCGATAGCAGTCTTGGCAGCATCAACCCTTGCATCCAAAGCAACACGCGTTGTTGCCGAAAGCTGTCTTGCATCGTATTTAGCCTTTACATCTTTAGCCAAAAGATCAATAGTGGTCTGCAAGCCACTGGCTGTTACACCGAACTTAGCAGCTACGTCATACACATCCTCTTCTACTGCAGGTTTCAGAGCACCAACGGCTGTCTTCGCATCGTTGAATTCTTTCTGCAAGCCTGTGTCACTGCCAAGAGCAGCGAGGAATTCATTATTTATATTAAAGTTTTCTATAACAGGAGCTGCATCAGCAGCGAGCTGGTCTATCTTATTCTGTATTGAAGTAATAGTAGCCGAGTAGTCGGCTGTCTCTATAGGATGCCCAACAGCTGTATAATCAGCCTTTACCTTGTTTTCCAAAGCAGCAATATTGCCGTTGATACCATCAATAACCGTCTTGAAATCATTCTTCACATCGGCATTTTCCGTTGCTGTCGTTAAGTTTGCATTCAATGTAGCTATAGCGGTATCAGCATTTTTCTTGTTAGCCTCTACGGTATTGTACTTGTTGATATAAGTAGTCTTCACATCAACAATTGCAGTTTTTTGGGTTTGGATAATATCAACAAGTTCTGTTTCCTTTTCAGCAGTAACCAAAGCCTTGTCATCTTTCACAGTTTTCCATGCATCCGACAATATCTTCCATGCAGCCTGCATGTCAGTAAGCACCTTTTCGTTCCAGTCTTTATAGTTACCGTCGACAGGCATTTTCTCCAGCACCTCAGCCGTAGCCTCGTTGAATGCTATCTGTGCTTTATCATATTCATCCTTGACGCGCGTCCAAGAAGCATCGTTGCCATTTGCCTTGACAACATTTGTCTTCAACGTCTGAATATCGGCATTTACCTTATCAGTAAATTCATTAATTTTCAGTTTTGCAGCTTCACGGTCACCGTAAGCCTTCTCAAGCTCAGTTCCGAAGTTTTTGATATATTCGCCAATTGCCAGATAAGCTTCGCCATATACACCCTTTGCATATTCAGAAGCAGTTGCCCACTCTCCACCGGCAGCGGCAAGAGCCTCATAGACAGCTAAAGCATTAGCCTGAGCAGTCTTTGCATCATTGTAAGCCTTGTAGTTATCAACAGCAGCATCAAGTTCTGCCCCAAAAGCAGTAACCTTAGCGGCAAGAGTTTTTATATCTTCACTATCAGCACCTTTCCAAAGCTTGTAGTCGCCATAAAGTTTATAGTCGCCATTCTTTATTGCCTTTAGCTCTGTTGCCAATTCTGTAGACTGATACTTCAAATCACCACTGGTATTGTTCCAGCGCTTATCGCCTTGTAAATTGTCATCACCCTTTTTTGTTATTTCAGAAAGCTGGGTCAAGATAGGGTCAACGACAGCAGCAAAGTCGTAAACGAGTTCAAACTTTACGCCAGAGAAAGAGAACTTTGTGTCAGCAGTAACAGCCGTAACCTTTACAGTCACGTCTGCAGCATTTTCTCCGGTGATTTTAAACTCTGTATTTAGTGCATATTCACGACCGCCGTAAACAGCAACAATCTTTGCATTGTCTACGACAGTACCTTGCAATTTGTAATTACCTGGGAGTAGAGATTTCTTTATAGAAACTTCCTTACCTGTAGAAACAGTTACAGTGCCGTCTGCAGCAACTGTAAGATCATCTCCTGTCCAAACGTTTTTGTCTATTACAACATCAGCATTCGCCAAAGCTGCAACAGGTGCACCTGTTAAAGCCAAGAGAGAAATCAGTACATTTTTTCTCATAATTGTAAAGTTTTTGGGTTAATTGATCTAAAATTTATGTTATTAGCATTATCTCGTTTTCATGTTGTTCCATACATATTACAATACTGTAGACAGTAAAAATAGTATCAGATAAACAACTAAGTATAGCCATTTCGTTTTGTGTATTCTAACAGCTTTTCTTTGCGAGTTGGTTGCGCCAAAAGAACATATCGGTAGATATCAATTCAATTGACATTTGCAAATATAAAGAAAAAACAGCTTCTGATAACTCACAAAAGTTTGGTTTTCGTGAATTCGCGAAGTTTATTCGTGAATTTAATACGCATCAACGCGAACATATTTTAATTGTAAGCTAACACTTTAGCAATCAATGTGTTACACTATTTTACAAGTGTACAGTTTACATCATTCGTTCTTCACATCATTATAAAATATCTCCATCGGAGTCTTGCTCCGGCTCATATTCCACTACACTCTCATCATTAGCCTTAATCATTTCCATCAGCATGCGGAGAACGGTTTTTGAAAGACTGAGCGTCATAACCTTTCCATGGTTATCAGCAAGAGAAACTGTCTGCTTTACCGCATTTACATGATATATGCTATTGATATTGATAATGTATCTTCTGCCAAGCCTCAAAAGATTTTTATTATCACAATGTTTAGCTTTGATTTTTTCTTCTATTCGTGCCAAGCTGAAAGGCACCATAAAACTGTTTCCACGTGAAGTGAACACATGGGTGTAATGGTCGTCTGCCTCAAAACACATTATATCACTGAGGTCAACAACATAAAGCTCGCCATGCAAGCTAAGACATAGTTTAGAGTTTGATTTCATAAAAGTTTAGTTCTTATAATAGCAGCAAATCAACTCCATACACCTTCACATTATTATATATGCCATAAGGTTTATTTGTATAAAGCAATAAAATCTGTTGCTCTGTCATTCAAGTATTAGTGCAACTACTATTTAGCACCAGTTATCGTTTTTGTATATCTGTTGCAAATATAGATATTTATTATCATCAATCCAAAAGCCGGCAAAAAAAGCTTTTATTTTTTTTATATTTTTAAATTATAACCGGGCAACTATAGAACACCCACAAGAGCAGTTACAGAAAGCCGTGCACTTAGCTATGCTAACCGCACGGATTAAAAGGTGTATGCCGTGCGCTTACTTCCTGCAAAAAGGCAGCTTAAAGCAAGGCATCGATTTTCTAACGCTAAAGAGCATCTACTTTACATTAAATTTATAGCTGCCGTATGTTGCCTGTTGCTCTTCTTTTATGTAATTTTGCAAAAAAGATAAATATGAAAAGATTTTTGTCTATACTAACTGTATTTATATTAACATGCGGTATAAGCTTGGCACAAAGCTATGCGCTACGCACATGGACTGCTGGCAAGGCTGTGACAATGGCAGAAGCGAAAGAATTTGGGATAGAACGGTGTTTCAAGGCTACGGAAATACCCGACAATGTTTTTGCACGGATGAAAGGAAAAACATTCAAGAGTTACTGCACAGTGAAACGAACTGACTTGCGATACGTAAAGGTGCTACACTATAATATAGAAAAAGAAATACGCATAGGAGAGCTTGTATGCCATAAAGATATAGCCAACGACCTTGTTGACATTTTCCACAAACTTTTCCTTGCAAAATATCCTATTGAAAGAATGGTGCTTATCGACAACTATGGCGCTGCCGATGAGCCATCGATGAATGCGAACAACACTTCTTGCTTCAATTTCAGATTTGTAGCAGGAACAAAGGTGCCTTCAAACCATAGCTGGGGAAAGGCTATCGACATTAATCCGCTATACAACCCTTATGTGAAGAAAAGGAAAAACGGCACTACTATGGTGAATCCTGAAAAGGGAAGGAAATATGCAAACCGCTCTAACAACTTCGCTTATAAGATAAATAAAGGCGACTTGCTGTATAAAGAGTTCACAAGCCATGGCTTTGCATGGGGTGGAAACTGGAAATCGCTAAAAGATTATCAGCATTTTGAAAAGAAATGAAAGCCCGACTGTAAATCATCGGACTTTCAATCTGCAATCTATGGATACTCCCTATAATGTTATCTTACCCTTTTTATATTCATAATCAATAATGCTGTCAGCAAGGCTTATGTTTGGCACATGTATGGAATCGCAACCCAATGCCTCGGCTGCCGTTACATATATTTCAGCGGCAGGAATGATAACATCGGCGCGGTCGGGCTTCAGTCCATACTGTGAGATTCTCTCATCAACGCTGAGCGCCCTAAGTTTTGAGCAGATATCCTTTATCTCGCTTACCTTAATCTCCTTAGGGCCTTTCTTTGAATGGGTAAGTTTGAAAAGCTTGTTTATGTTTCCGCCAGAACCTATCAGATGGATTCCCTGTATCTCCTTGCCATAAAGCGAAAGGTCGGTTTTCATCTCATTGATTGCCGACTGCGACACTTTTCCGCTCAACATTCTCAGTGTGCCGATATTGTAGGAACGGCAATGGGCAATCATGCCATTATGGAGAAGCGAAACCTCAGTGCTACCGCCACCCACATCAATATATGCAAAGTCGCCAACGGTGCAGTCGGTTTCCTCAACAATATTGTCGCAGAGCAACTGTGCTTCCTCCTGTCCTTTTATAATCTCTATTTTTATTCCTGAATTTTTATACAAGCGCTTCAGCACTTTCCCACCATTCTCGGCATCACGCATTGCTGAAGTGGCACAGGCTCTGTAGCTCACCACGTCATTCAGTTTCATTATCTGCTTGAAAGCCTTGAGCATATACAGCATTTTTTCTTCTCTTTCTTTTGATATTTTACCAAGTGAGAAAACGTCTTTTCCCAATCGCAGCGGCACACGCATATACATCACTCTTGATATTTTGGGTTCTCCTTCCCCATTCTTGCGGAAGAAATTTTTTATCAACAGTCTGGCTCCGTTTGATCCGATGTCTATGGCTGCAATATTGTAAGATATATCAAAGTTGTCCATCTGCTGCCACTTTTCTGAGTTTTTCATTTTCTTGTTCTTTATTATTGATACTGTCACTTTTTTTCTGCAGCTCTTCTTGGGAGCGGAACTGTTTTCCGTCTGCTGCCTGCAGTATAGGGTCGTTGCCCTTTCCGTCAACAAGTCTGCCGTTCATCGTGTCGGCAAGCCCATAGTCCACGGTGCGCAGCAAGTCGCGCTGCATGTCAAGGTCGTATACTGGAGTATATACTTCAATGCGGTTCTGCAAATTACGAGGCATCCAGTCGGCACTGCCTATATAATATTTAGGCATTCCACCATTGCATGCTATTATTATTCTTGAGTGTTCCAGATAGCGGTCTATAATTCCAACCACACGGATGTTCTCACTCACTCCAGGAATACCTGGAACAAGAGAGCAGTTTCCTCGCACAAGCAAATCAAGTTTCACTCCGGCACATGATGCTTCATAAAGTTTGTCAACCATATCATGCTCGGTTATATGGTTTATCTTCACCTTCAGCCATGCCTCTTTTCCTGCTTTCGCATTTTTTATTTCCGTATTGATAATCTGCAGTAGCTTTGTCTTCATTACATTTGGCGAAACGAGCAGTTCTCGGAAGCGTGGCTGTGAAAAAGGACGGTTGATAAAATCGAACACGTGTTCCACTTCATTGACAATCTCTTTTCTTGCCGTCATCATAAGATAGTCTGTATATACTTTAGCATTTCCTTCATGGAAGTTTCCTGTTCCTATACAGGCTATGTTTCCTTTCTTTGACTCTATATACAAGAGCTTTGAATGGACTTTGAGTCCGTCAACGCCAAATATCACATTGATACCTTCCTCTTGCATACGCTTGCTCCATTTTATGTTACTTTTCTCGTCAAATCTGGCAAGAAGCTCAACTACGGCTGTTACCTTTTTGCCATTGCGTGCTGCACAGACAAGGGCTTTTACTACTTTTGAATCGGAAGCAAGACGATATAATGTGGTCTTTATCTCTTTTACATCGGGATGAAGTGCTGCTTCTCTCAACACTCTGATATATGCATCAAACGAGTTGTAAGGCACATGGATAAATCTGTCTTTCTCTCGTATCTGCTTCAATATACTGTTGTTGCTCAGAAATTCTGGCTTCATGACGTGGTTCCACTTTGGATATTTCAGCTCCTTATGACCGAAATCGGGAAATTTCATCAAGTCTTTATGATTTTGATAACGTCCGCTTGGCAGTGCAGCGTCAAGATGATCAACGTTCATTCGCGACATTATCTTCTTCTGCATGTCTTTTGGCATCAGTTTATCGTAGATAAGTCTTACTGGCTCTCCCTTCTTACGACTGTTCACACCTTTTGCTATTAACTGCAAAACGCCATAATCTGAATCGTTTTCTATATCCATCTCTGCGTCTTTGGTAAACTTGAATGAGTATGCCTCGAAGGTGCTTGACTTGAAGCCAACGAATATAAGCGGAAGACAAAAGCGCACCACGTCGTCAAGATATATTGCGTTCTGATAACCGTCGCTGGGCGGAAGAACGATAAATCTGCCGAAATCACTGTCGGGCACTTTTATTATAGCATAGTCTGTTTTTGGCTTCTTGCCAAAAGTTTCGTCTGTTTCGGTTTTCTTTACGATAAGATATATACGATTGTCTTGAAGTTTTCCTATTTCAGAAATATTCGACAACCATATTGGATTTGTTGCTCCGTTTAGTTTATCAAAGTAGAAGTCTGTTATAAACCTCTTCTGCTCGTCGTTGAGATGTTGCTCGTCAAGAAGACGTATATTGTGCTCTTCAAGCAGTTTGAAAACTTCATCTATTGCTGAAGTGTATTCTTTACTGTATATACTGTTAAGCTTATTGATGGTTTTTATCGTATGCTTAAGATGTTCTTTTTCTCTTTTTGCCGATTTGTCGGCAGATTCAAGCAGACGGTTCAACGATGCCATGCGAACTCTGAAGAACTCGTCGAGATTGTTTGAATATATACCGAGGAATGACAAACGCTCAAGCAATGGCACTGTGACTTTTTGTGCTTCGCTGAGAATACGATGGTTAAAATACATCCAGCTTATATCGCGGTCTACGTAATAGTCTTTAAAATTCTTGTTTTTCATCTTTTATCGGTAATGTTCATTTTTTATACATTGGAGCTTTTCTCTTTTTTTCAACAACACGGTCGTCAAAGTCTCGTGTCAATTTGCCAAATTTCTCAATACTTCCATCTGGCACTAAGATGACATTAAGATTGTCACAACCACTAAGCATACTGCGTTTATATTTGGCAGGAACGCCACTGAATTCAACTTTCTTCAGCGAAGCACAATCGGCAAAAGCGCATGCACCTATTTGATCTATTCCGCTTGGCAGCGTTATGCCGATGAGAGAATCACAATCAAAGAAAGCTTCATCGTCTATAACTTTCAGTGATGACGGCAAGGCAACCGCCTTTATATACTTGTTTTTTGAGAATGCTTTCTCTCCTATTGTTTCAACGCCCTTTGGTATTTTGTATTCTTGGTCAGAAGATATGTAAGATACAAGTGTTTTCCCACCATCGGCAAACACAGCTTTTCCGTCTGATACTACATAATCTGAAGAACTTTCAACTTTCAAATCTACTATCTCAATAAATGGATTTGTTCCGAGTTTCACCACTGTAGACGGAATCTTTATTTCCCTAAGAGATATACATCTGCCAAAAGCTTCATGACCTATAGTTTCAATACCTTCGGGCAAGGTTATCTCCTCAAGATAAGCACACCCCCAAAAAGCATCCGAATCTATGTCTCTTGTTCCTTCACATACTGTATAGCTACCCTTTAAACTCTTAGATGCCATCAGCACATGACGCCCATTTTTTGAATAGAATACTCCGTCAAGGTCTTCCCTGCTACCTGACGTTTTTCTTATAGCAAAGTCAATGACAAGTTGCTCAAGCTTATCCTCGGCATTCAAATCTTTCTTTAAATCCTTTAACTGAGATTTCTTCAAGTCCTTCATAATGTTGCATTTTTATTTCAGTTGCAAAATTACTCCAAACTATTGATATACAGAGTGTAGAAACAATTACGTTATTGTGAAGATAATGTTACAAACGTATTATCGGCAGTTATTATATAAAAGAAAGGCTTCCGCAAAACTGATTGTTCTGCGAAAGCCTTTCTTATAATGCTATAAAAATGTATGTTACTCGAAATAGTAAAGGAATGTTGCTACTCCTTCAAGGGCTTTTTTGCCTGTTTCCTTTATTTCTATACGGAACTTTATCTCTGCTTTTGTAACGCCACGAAGGTTTGCAATAGACTGCAGGTCTGTTACCAAACGAATGCTCTCGCCAGACTTCACTGCCTGTCCGAACTTCATCTTGTCCATACCGTAGTTTACCATCATCTTCAGATTGTTAACCTCAATAATCTGATTCCAAAGATATGGAAGCATAGATAGTGTGAGATAACCGTGTGCGATGGTTGTCTTGTATGGACTTTCTTTCTGTGCCTTTTCTGTGTCTACGTGTATCCACTGATGGTCGAGTGTAGCGTCAGCAAACATGTTGATACGCTCCTGCGAAAGTTCTACATAGTCGGAAGTGCCGAGGTTCTTACCTAAATAGGTTGCGAACTCGTCGTAGTTGTTAATGATAAGTTTTGCCATTGCTTTATTTATTTTGTTGAATAATCTTTTTGCGTTATGTTTATCTCATAAAGTTTCTGCCCCTTATGCTTCTCTGAATAGAATGTGTACATAAAATTATAGCCTGCATCTTTATAGCCACGCACTGAAGTGTTGCCTTTCAGACCATCGATCATATCCTTACGAATTGTCGTGTTTTGGATTGCTGTTGTGTCGGCAGGACCACTCACTGTCATGCAATAGTGTAGGGTGAGTGTGGTTTTGTCAAAAACAAGACTGTCGGTTGTTATCCCGTTTCCTAACTTCATCGGACAGTTTTTCCTTGTGAAATCCTGTGCCTCGCGTGCTGCACGGTCTTCCAAGCTCTCCTGACAGGAAGTTGCAGCTATTGCCACAGCTGCCAACAATATTATCTTCTTCATAATATAAATATATATAGTCTTTTTTCTTTTATGCTCATATTGTTTTAATACCACTGCACGGCATTGCTGTAGCCACTGCGCTTGTCATATTTCAAAGCATCGGTGAGCGTAGAGGCATTGCACCTGAATGTAAAGTTGTATGAGGTGTAAGGCGCAAGTACTACCGAACAACTCATGTTGAAACAATGCAAATCGCGCTGCAATGAAGCTGTGGTCATTGAAAGGTCATGCTCCTCAAAATCGTAACCGGAAGAGAAGCTGATGTTCCAACCATCACTGATACGTATGTTTCCGCTGAAATTCAAGGTCTGAGTGAACTTATACGGATAGCGCATTGTCTTCTTGTTGAACTTTCCAGATGTGTTCTCACGCATCATAATACCGTATCCAAATGTTACCGACCATGGCATTGAGAATTTCATATAACCATCGTCATCGGTCTCTGCCTTTGTCGAGGTCTTTTTTCTTGCACCATTCTGTGCCTTTATCATATCATCGTCAACATTGGTTTCAACTCCAGTGTCATCGTCATCATCGTTTTTCCTGTCGCTATTTTTATCATCGCTGCCACCGCCAAACAGTTTCTTTATCTTCTCTGGATTGAGGGTGTAGGATATGTTCTGTGACATTCCCTGGAATCTTCCGAACCTGCCTTTTCCCCACTCCGTGTGGTTGCCAACATAAGGGTTTCCGTTTGCATCAAGCTCGTAAGCATAAGTGGCAAACACGGCATTCATATTGAATGTGTAGTTCTTCCACCATTTCAGTCGGATATTAAGAGAGAGGTCGCTCCATGGCTTCTCCTTTGCTGCCATATTATACGACATATTGGCTCCCAATTCGTCGATAATACTGATTTTCTTGAATCCTGTGGAATCCTTGTCTGACTTCACCTTCATCTCAATATTATTAGACAACGACATTGATATGCTTCCTGTTCTGCCACTGCCCGGAACTCCGAAGAGTGAGCCTGAGAATGGTGAATATTTCTCCATCGTGACATTACCTTCGGCATCGGTCTTCATGTATGTTTCATAATAGCCATAATGACTTGTGCTGAAATCCGGAGCGAAGCTGTATGACACCTGTGGCGTGATGACATGACGTATTGCTTGTATCTTGTCGCCAAAGATTTTTCTGTTTGGCATCCAAAAGCCATATAGCTTTGTTGAAGCACTAACACTCATCGACCAGTTGTAAACGTTATAGAAGCCGTAAGTTGTGTCACGCATCACCGTCTGGTGCTTTGCATCCCAACTCTGCATCACTTTATTTGTATACATACGGTCGGTGAAGTTTATCGACGGATTTATGTTTATATAATTAAATAAGGTGAAGTTTGCATTAATAGGGATATTATGCTGCATACCATTACGCCAATCTTTTATCAGATTTGACTTCATGATAAGGTCTTCCTTCGTATTTATCGAGTTGCGCAGACTTCCCGTATAGCTCATGGAAATTTTTTCATACCAACGCTCCTTACCAACCAAACGCTTGCGTTTGAATGGATAAAAACGGCTCACGGAGATGTTCAAATCCGGAAGAGTGATTGCCACTGTTGAATCGCGCATGTTTTGATCGAAGTTTGTTGTTCCGCTGATTGTCATTCCTAAACTTGAGAATGTGGTGGTCCAACTGACACTTGATGTTCTTGTGCTTTGTGTTAGCGACTGCGGATTATACATGCTTGTCAGATTATTTCGCTCATAGCTTGATGTGGCAAAGTTTACACTGGCAGAAAGGGTGTTGAAAGGATTTGACTTTGCATCCTGACGGTGGTTCCATTGAATTTTGAAACTCTCCTGTTCTGTAAAGTCTGGCATTCCTTTATCACCATTCTTTGTGTCTTGATAGCTAAAATAGAAACTGCCACTGTATTTATATCGCTTGCGGTAGTTGCTTGCTGCCGAGAGTCCCCAAGACCCCTTGGTGTAAATCTCGCCAAGGAGTTTCAAATCCCACTTGTCGTTTATAGCAAAATAGTATCCTCCATCACGCAAATAAAATCCACGGGCACTTTCATCACCATACGATGGCATGATGAATCCGCTTGAATAGCTCTTGGAGAATGGAAAAAAACCGTATGGCACAGCAAGTGGCAATGGAACATCTGCAACGACAAGATATGCTGGACCGAATACTACATCCTTGCCTGGACGCACCTTGGCACGCGAAAGGGCTATGTAAAAATCAGGATGTTCGGCATCGCAAGTAGTATAGCGACCATGCTCCAAAAAGAGTTCTCCTTTATCATTGCGCTTTGAACGCATACTTGTCAGGAAACCATCTTCTTGTTCTGTATAAACATTATTGATAAAGCCTTTCTTCGTCTTAAAGTTAAAGGCTATGGTATCACTGTCATACTGAGTCTCTCCCATCTTAAACACCGGACGACCTTGTAAGTTACCAGAAGTGTCTCTCGCTCCTGTGGCATGCACAAGGCTACTGTCCATATTCATCGTGATATCGGCACTCGTAAGGTTCATGTTCTGATATTGAACATTTGAATTTCCGTATAAATAGGCAAGCTTGTCAGAGGCACGGTATACCATGGAGTCGGCTGCAGCAAATTTTACAGGAGCGTCTACTCCTGTAGATTTTTTTCTGTTTATACTGTCAAGCCGTATAGAATCGTCAACCTGCTTATTGTGACGATAGATTGCAAGCTGAATGGAGTCCATATTTGTCGTGTCCGGTTCCAGGCCTACAGTTTCAGCCATAACAGTATCATGCCCAAGCGTATCAGCAAGGGCTAAAGAAGTTTTGGTGGCTTTTTGCTTCTTTTGATTTTTCAGAAATGGAACATTTGTACCTGCCATAACGAAAACGAAGGCAAAAAGAAGTATGAATATAGTGGATTTCTTTCTCACTTTTATTTTGTTATTTCTTGCGATAATATGATTTCACGCCATCCTTGAAACGCAACTGCAGACTGTCTTTCATCATCAATACTATATCTACGGTGTCGCGCATTGGCTTTGCTTTTTTACGCTTACGATTGCCAAATTCGATTGTGCCTTCTGTAAATACGAGTCTTCCGTTTAGAACATTCCACTCTGTGTAGTATTTTACTTGAGGATATATTACAGGACTTTCGCTTGCTTCAGAACCGACAGAATATTGCAATCCTACAGGTTGCATCATATTTTGCTTCTTTATCTTGAAACCTTGTTCACGAGGCACCATAAAGGTCTGCATGATAGAATCAGCCTCTGAAGACGGCTTCTTATTCATTCCGCCAAGCACAGGACCATGTTTGCGCATCTTTGGCTCTGCAAGATACACCCATGTACCTTTCAGTTCATCAAGGTCTATCACAGCATCTGCCACCCGCTTGTTATCCTTATTCACAACAATAGCCATTTGGTCGCCAATCTTTGGTCTGCCAAAAACTTTATGGTTTCGCATTGCCGACAATATATTATAAATTACAGGGTCGCTATCGTCTGACGGTAACAATACCAAAACTGAATCTGTACATCCATCACATGCAAGTCCGTAGACAGAAGTATCGCCTGCCAAGCGCACATCCTTGACAATATCTGCAGTTACATTCTTGCCAGCTTTCTTGTTGCCACCGCAGCTGCCCAAAAGCAATGCTGCAGCAAAAGCGAAAGGCAATATTCTATTTATATTCATATTCACTTATATTATAGCGTGCAAAATTAGCAAAAAAACTCCGATAATCTGTTGTTATGTATTTTAAATTAATAAAAAACACATGAGAATGTATTGCCGACTTTCCAGTTTTAATGGTAAAACCATTAATTTCCAGAAAAAGGGAAATAATACGAGATTTTAAAATAGTTTTTTGCGATAATAATTCAAATTATTCAAGCAAAAGCTGTACTTTTGCACTTGTAAACACACGCAGCAGACTGTTCGGTGGGATTAGAATGCTGTAATTTTGAATGTCCACCCTTTAGCCTGTTACGCTTTAAATCGATTTGAAATGAAAAAGAAAATCCAGTTCAGTCTCGTATACAGAGACATGTGGCAATCTTCAGGCAAGTTCCAGCCACGCAAGGATCAATTAGAGCGCATCGCTCCGGTTATAATCAAGATGGGATGTTTCTCTCGTGTTGAAACCAACGGTGGAGCTTTCGAACAAGTGAACCTGCTTGCCGGCGAAAATCCAAACGAGGCTGTGAGAGCCTTCTGCAAGCCGTTTAACGAAGTAGGTATCAAAACTCACATGCTCGACCGTGGACTTAATGCTTTGCGCATGTATCCAGTGCCTGATGATGTGAGAGCTTTACAGTATAAGGTAAAACATGCTCAAGGCGTGGATATTACACGTATTTTCTGTGGACTTAATGATGTGCGCAATATTATACCAAGCATTAAATGGGCTTTGGAAGCTGGAATGACGCCACAGGCAACTCTGTGTATAACAACTTCACCTATACATACTGCTGAATATTATTCAAATATCGCTGACCAACTTATCGCTGCAGGTGCAACAGAAATATGCTTGAAGGATATGGCTGGCATCGGACAGCCGGCAATGTTGGGCAAGCTCACAAAAATGATAAAGACAAATCATCCAGACATCATTATACAGTATCATGGACATTCAGGTCCGGGTCTGTCTATGGCTTCAATTCTTGAGGTATGCAACAATGGTGCTGATGTTATTGATACAGCTATCGAGCCTCTGTCGTGGGGTAAGGTGCATCCTGACATCATCTCGGTTCAGAGTATGCTGAAGAATGAGGGATTTGATGTTCCAGATATTGACATGAATGCTTACATGGAAGCTCGCCACCTTACTCAAGAATTTATCGACGAGTGGCTGGGATACTTCATCAATCCAGGTAACAAGATTATGAGTTCACTACTGTTGGGATGCGGACTGCCTGGCGGTATGATGGGTAGCATGATGGCTGACCTTGCAGGAATACACCGCTCAATAAATTCCATTCTGCGTTCTAAAGGAAAGGCTGAATATTCTACTGACGAAATGCTCGTAAAACTGTTTGATGAGGTGGCTTATGTATGGCCACGCGTAGGATTCCCTCCATTGGTAACTCCATTCTCACAATATGTCAAAAACATTGCACTCATGAATCTTCTTACTATGGCTCAAGGTAAGGGGCGTTTCGTAATGATGGATGATTCTATGTGGGGCATGATTCTTGGCAAGAGTGGTAAGTTGCCAGGAAAACTGGACGATGAAATTATTGCACTTGCAAAGAAACAAGGTAGAGAGTTTACTGATGCAGACCCTCATACTCTTATTCCGAATGCTCTCGATGACTTCAAGAAAGAAATGGACAAGAATGGATGGGACTACGGTAAAGACAATGAGGAGTTGTTTGAACTTGCCATGCACCCAGAACAGTATCGCGACTACAAGAACGGACTGGCTAAAAAACGTTTCTTGGCTGATTTGCAGAAGGCTAAAGATGCAAAACTCGGCAGTACTCTTACTCCTGAGGAATTGGCTGCATTCAAACATGCAAAAGCTGATGCTATCGTTGCACCTGTTAAGGGACAAGTATTCTTTGAATTCCAAGGAAGCAGCGAATGTACTCCTTGTATTGAACCTTTCATCGGGCAGCATTATAAAGAGGGTGAGACATTCTGCTATATTCAGGCTCCATGGGGACAGTTTGTCGCTGTGCCGGCTTGTCTCGGTGGCAAGCTTGTAGAAATTGCAGCAAAACAGGGATCCAAAATTAATCGTGGAGATGTCATCGGATATATTGAAAGAGACAAAGAATAATAGATGGATTATCAAAAGATAATAGATAAATTATACGGTGAGGATAATGAGCTTAGGCATATCCTCATCGTTCACAGCCAATCTGTAGCACACAAAGCGCTACAGATTGTTTCGTTACATCCGGAACTGAACATCGACAGACAGTTTGTCGAGGAGGCGGCTATGCTTCATGACATTGGTATAATAAAAACCAATGCTCCTGGAATTAAATGCTTTGGCACAGAACCTTATATTTGTCATGGCATACTTGGAGCAGAAATGCTGAGAACTGAAGGTTTTCCTCGCCATGCAAGGGTTTGTGAACGACACACTGGAGCTGGACTTTCACTAAATGATATAGTAAGTCAGAACTTACCTCTTCCACATCAGGATTTCTTGCCAGAAACGATTGAAGAAAAGTTGATTTGCTATGCTGACAAGTTCTTCTCAAAAACTCATCTTGATAGGGAAAAGACTGTTGAACAGGCTGAAAAAAGCATTGCAAAATTTGGAAAAGAAGGTTTGAACAGATTCAAAGAGTGGGAAATGATATTTAGTACTCCAAACAAGTAGCCATAGGTCGCTTTTGTTCATTTACTGTGAAAAGGATGGCTACTATGTAGCATAACAAATAAACCTCAAAGCATATAGGTATTATGATTTTGCGTGTATTCATTGCCGCCATTCTTGGGGGCATCATAGGTTTTGAACGCGAATATCGCGCTAAAGAAGCGGGATTGCGCACTCACTTTCTTGTGGCTATGGGCAGTGCGTTGTTTATGATTCTATCGCAATACGGATTCAACGACCTACTTGGGGGCGACTCTATATCGCTTGACCCATCGAGAATTGCTTCGCAAGTAGTTACAGGCATAGGATTTATTGGTGCAGGAACTATTATATTTCAAAAGCATGTTATAAAAGGATTGACTACCGCTGCTGGATTATGGGTTACTTCAGCTATCGGACTAACATGTGGGGCTGGAATGTATTTACTTGCAACAACTGCAACTATACTTGTGCTTGTATGCCTTGAAACGATTTATTTCATACAGCACCGCTTTGGCTCACGTAATATCTCTGTAACAATAAGCACAAACCAAATGGACAAGATAAAGGATATGCTGGATAAACTGCGAAACGATAATATTGATATTGACTCATACGAAATGAAAGAACAGTCAACAGCATCCAATATAAAATATGTTGTGTCAATGGAACTCACGGTTAAACGAAACAGGTATCAAGATAATATTATCAACTTTATGAATAAGTTTGACGGTGTTGATATAGAAAGTATTGAATAGCTAACTATTTCTCACCCCCTCACCTTATTGACACATTGCAGATAAAGAACATAAGCTTTAAAAAGTGAAATAGAGATATTTCGGAAGAAATATTTTCTGTATAAAGAACAAATATAAAGCGGTACATACAAACCTAATGTCTATACCGCTTTAATTTATTTCCAACAAGAATTTACCATGTGAGCTTAAAATTCATCAGAAGCATAAAGACTATTAAACACGCTCTGCTTCCAATCAAAGATTTCATCGTCGCGGAAGAAACGTTTTAGCTCTACAGCTGCATTTTCCGGACTGTCTGATGTGTGAACAATATTCTCTTGAAAACTCATACAGTATGTGCCACGAATAGTGCCAGGAGCAGCTTTTCTGCCATTCGTAGGACCAGCCAAGGCACGCACAGCCTCAACGGCATCCACTCCACTCAAACACATTGCCACAACTGGAGTATCCATCATTGAATCTTTAACCCTCTGAAAAAAAGGTTTTCCGGCAAGATGGGCATAATGTTCACTTAATATCTTATCATCAAGCTGCATCATCTTTAAGCCGCAAATCTGCAAGCCTTTCTTCTCAAACACACTGATTATCTCTCCTGCCAAACCACGCTGTAGTGTGCATGGTTTAAGCAATACTAATGTTTTCTCTATAGCCATAGATAAAGTTAAGTTTTATGTTATTTTGTCAAGTTAATTCTATTCTTGTGTAAAGGTAAGAAGATTTTAGGTAACAGCCAAATATTTTTGTCTTTTGTACCAATAAAGTTATGGCAAGCTCATAATGAAATGAACTTGCCATATATTATATCTACCGCTAACGGCAGATTAAATAAGATTTATGCTCTTATTATTTAACGAACTTCTTGCCGTTCTGGATAGCAATACCCTTGAAGCTCTTGTTTACACGCTGACCAGCAAGGTTGTAAATTGGAGCATTAACGTCTGCCTTAGAAACAGTAGCGTTGCTAATGCCTGAACCACCCTTATTGATCAAAACAACATCTGCTACAGAACCGTCAGAAGCCTTTAATGTAACATTTTCAACAGGCTCTGTTGTGAAGATTGCACCACAAGTAGAAATCTTAGAACCAGCAGCCTGAACAAGGTATGAACCAGCCTCAGCATATACAGGGAAAGAAATCACACCAACACCATTCTTCTTTACTTCTGATTCTGGACCAAGAATAATCTGCTCTGGCCAGAAGAACTTTGTACCATTCAGATAAGTAGCAATATTAGCAGCTGAGAAATCTACATAACCATCCTTGTCTGCAGGAATGCTGTAAGCCAATGTTGGATGCTCAGCCAATCCAGCAGCAGACCAATCCATTGCAAAATCATAAGCCATAGGAGTTGCTGCAGTTGCATCACCTTCCCATGCATAATACTCTTTGTTTGAAGACATCTTACCAATAACTGTAAGATAACCATCTTTCTTTACATCAAAGCCAATGACGAAACCAGCTGTTGGAGGTGTTGAAGCACCATCAGCAAGAGCCTGACCTGAAGGGTTTGTAGAACCTGTAACACCTGTTCCTACCTCATACTCTGTACCATTAACAACAATTCTGTCATAGCTCTGAAATTTAATATCAAGAGATTTGCAATTGTCATCGTAAGCAATCTTCATTGTCACATTATCAGACTGTCCAACAACAGTACCACCTGCAACATCAGCAGCATCACTTGTAAGTCCAGCAGACTCAGCATTAACAGCACAATACTCAGACTGAGCGTTAGCACTCATAGCACCCATAAGGAGCGCAGTAAAAAGTAAACTCTTTTTCATAATTTTATTTTTTAATGTTAATAAATTATTTTCTTTATAAGTATGACAAGCAAGTTATTTGCTTGCCATACTCAAGTTATTTTATTGTTTTGTTCCTTCAAATGTAAATGTTGCAACAACCCATTTACGTCCTTCCTTAACCTTTGACTGGAAAGTAATGATTGCCTTACCATCTTTCACACTACCATTAAAGTTTGTTCCAAAACCATTGGTAGGAAAGTTATTATAGAAAGAATAAGCAGGAGTAATATTAGCAACACTTGAATAATTCAAAGAGAAAGTTGGGCAAGCAACAGTTACATTTGTAATGTAAGCTTTTTCTGTAGCCTCCAAAGTCAATGTACCATCTGCTGTTGTAAGAGTACCATTCTTATCCTGTGTGTAAACACCAGTATAAACACCAGCTACTTCTTTCTCCGGATTAGTTGGAGTTCCAGTTCCTGCTACCCCATCCTCATCGTCTGTATCGCAAGCCGTAAAAGCTAAGCATGCAGCACAAAGTAGAAACATTAAACTAAATATCTTTTTCATTTTCTTTAGTCTTTAATTAAATTATTAATAACCAGGGTTCTGATCAGCAGTTGTCATAGCTGTATTAGAATTGATTTCCTCAGCAGGTATCGGACGATACCATTTGATTTCACCCTTAGCATTCGACATATCAGATACACTTGATATATTTCTGTTAAACTCAATGTTATAACGAACCAACTGCTTTGTACGACGAAGATCCATCCAACGTGTACGCTCAGCATAAAGCTCACGACCGCGTTCATCAAGAATAACATCAAGAGGAGTTAATTCACCAAACGATGTTGTAACAGCATACTCATACTTATTATTATACTCGCTGAATGAGTTCATACGAGCAAGCCCTGCACGCTGACGAACATCATTAACTTTTTCAAGAGCTTCGCTTGTTTTGCCAGCCATCAAATAAGCCTCTGCTGCAACAAGATACATGTCGCTTACATGGAAGAGAACAACATCACGATAGTCATTCTGCTTTGTTACATTATCAGATTCAGGATCATCAAACTTCTTAACACAAACACCATTGTTTGTCAATTTCATAAATGCATCAAGTGTTTTTGTAGAGGCTGATGGTGTTCCATTTGCTGAGAAAGAGAATGTTATTACATTATTCTCATCAATGATTGCAGCTTCAGGTTTTGCCAATCCCCACCCTGTGCCCTTTGGCACGAGCTGCGACTGATGAGACTTCAAATCAGCAATAGCCTCAGCCTGAGTAACATAGTAAGGATAGAATTTCATTGCTATAGGATAGGTTGCCTTCTCCTTATCAGACAATGTATAATATGCGAAATATCCTGAATTAGGCCAATTTTCTTTATCCCAATTATAGAATGTCGTCATAAATGTAGCATCATATCTGGTATCGCCCTTTTCAAACAAGCGAATAGCCTTAGCCGACAAATGGTTTGTTCCACCACTACCTGTTGGCTTCATACCTGTCTGTGTGCAGTTTCCATAGTATGCCATGTAATCATTCTGCAAACTATGACCACCAGTTGTTTTATCACCAGGATAACCAGCTCTGTCATACTGAATAGAGAATATCTCTTCTGCATTTCCTTCATTTGAAGGAGACCATTTATCCTCAAACGACATTGTTAACTGAACACCATGTATTGCTTTTTCTGCCCAATTTGCCGCTTCATTAAAATTGTCTGTGGAGTTTACAGTATAAGTACCCTTAACTGCATCATTGAGAGTAGTATTTATATCCCATCCCTCAGCAAGATATAATTTTGCCAACAAAGCGGCAACAGCCTGCTTGCTTGCATGACCGTCATGGTCTTGATCGGCAAGAGTTGAATTATTATACAAATCCTTCAAATCCTCAATAGCTTTTGAATAAATCTCAGATAAATCTGTACGAGGATAATTACGGTTTGCATCCTGTATATAATTTGTTATATAAGGAACAGAACCAAACTGCTGGGTCAAGTAATAATATCCCAATGCTCTAAGGAATCGAGCCTCGTATACATCTTGTGACTTTGAATCACCATAGTATATTACACCATTTGCATAGTTGATTGCCTTATAGCACTCTGTATAAAAGGACTTGACATCTCCATCCTCAGGAGTGATAATATATGTAGAAAACTTATCATCCACACCACGAGGATTAATATAGAAATCAGTACCATGCTCATTCATGTTGATTTCTGTTGCCATTGGCTTGAATGCATCATACGCACTAACAAGCATAGCTGTCGGGTTCTTTGAGAATGTTTTGTCCGCATCATCTGGATTTTTCTTGTTTGTTGTATCAAGAAAATCTGAGCATCCTGACAAAACCATTGACAAAGCTGCCGCTGCATATATATATTTGAATGTTTTCATTTTTATATTCTTTTGTTTTAGAATTTAATGCTTGCACCAATCTGATAAGTAACAGTACTTGGACCATCATTTTTCAAAGAAGCATCAGCCCACTCTGGGTCGAATCCTTTGTATTTTGTAAATACGAATGGATTTGTAACAGTTGCATAAAGACGTAGATATTGACATCCCCAAGGTGTTAACAATTTCTTAGGGAAGGTGTATCCCAATGTAATGGTCTTAACTTTCACATAAGATCCATTTACAACTTTCTTTGCCAAATCCCACTGATCTTTAAACTTACCGATACCATCATTAGTACCATAGTTAGGATAAGGATACTTTCCATAATGAGTCTCTGTCTGATAAACAGGATTAATATAAGTACCATCAGCATTCATACCATCAGCATCGATCAATGCTCCCTTTGGTATATAATAATCCATATACATCTTACCACGACCACGATCATGATAGTCATAATAGTCGCTACCCATAAACTCTGAAGCTACCTTATAGTTCTGCTTCGTGTAAATGGTGAAAGAGAAATCCCAATTCTTATAAGAAAGATTTGAAATCAAACTTCCTGTCCATACTGGATCTGATCTGAATAGATACTTATCGTTATCATCAATTGTTCCGTTTCCATCCTTATCGCGAACGATAGGCTGACCTTCTGTCAGACCATAGCAAGCATAATAGTAATCAGCTTGTTTAACGGTTTCACCCGGTGTAAAGTTTTTAGCCTTAGCTATGTCATTATTTGGAACAACCATATCACCATCAGTAACAATACCATCCCATATATAAGTATATACATTATTGATATACTTACCGACAAACAGGTTTCCAGTCTGGCTACTACCATTCAAATAGCTATCTGACACACCATTGATTTCCTTAACCTTATTCTTGTTGTGAGAGAACATAAATGTTGTTGTCCACAACCAATCCTTAGTCTGAACGTTTACAGTATTCAACTGCAACTCAACACCTGTATTCTGAACTCTACCCACGTTAGTACGCATTCTACCGCCACCAACTTCAAGAGGAAGGTTCACATTATACAGAAGGTTTTCTGAATTCTTATTATAGAAATCGATAGTTCCGTTAATTCTATTCTTCAAGAAGCCATAGTCCAAACCAATATTAAACTCCTTTGATTTCTCCCATTGGATTTTCTTGTCAACAATTGAACCAGGAATAAAACCATTGATATATGCTGAACCAAAAGGATATGACGTTGGAGAATCAACAGTTTGAATAGTTCCGAATGCGCCTACACCCTGAGAGTTTCCTGTAAGACCGTAGCTCACACGAAGTTTCAAATTCGAAAGCCATTCTGCATTCTTCATAAACGACTCCTCTGTTATGCGCCATGCAGCAGCAACAGATGGGAAGCATCCCCAACGATAGTCAGGATCAAATTTTGAAGAACCATCCCAACGTACAGTACCTGTCAACAGATATTTTCCTTTATATGAGTAGTTTGCACGCAAAGCATAAGATAACATTGTATGTTTTATATATCCTGTGCCTGAATCATCTTTATTGAACTCTCCGGAGTTCATATTCCACCAGTCTGTATTTTCAAGTACACCATTTGCTACCCAACTATAGTTTTCACTTGACCAAGAACTCCATGAAACAAGTCCCATAAAGTTTATGCTGTGATCTTTTGCGATAGTTGTGTTATAGTTAATAATATTATCCCACGTCCAATCCAAAGACTTAGCATTCTTCACAGTAGCAGTACTTGTTGATGCATCTTTGTCATCATAAGTTTTTTGCGTTTCCGGATTAATATATCCAGAGAACTGACCGTCACGATAGTTCGTATAGTTTGGAGAGAATGTAGTTTTGAAATTCAATCCTTTGATAATATCAAACTTCAAATAAAGATTACCCAACATTCTCCAAGTTTCACGCTTATGCGACGTATTCTTCATAATGTCAAGAGGATTTATGAAATCAGAGAACTGCCAGTTATCTGTACCCATTGTTCCTTTTGCACCAGGATAATGATTAATGTTTCCATCCTTATCGTATGGTCTCATAAATGGATTAACACGATAAGCAAGCTTTATAGCTTCATCATTAGCATAGGAATTGTCAATACGAGCAAGGTTAACACTAAATCCTGCACTTACGATATCATTAATCTTGGTATCAAGACTACCCTTAAAGTTCACTTTCTTCTGGTCATCACCTGAGTATATACCTTTTTCACGGCTGTATCCGACACCAAAATGATAGCTTGTACGTCCACCTGTTCCATTAACTGCAATATAATGGTTCTGCTGTTCACCATCCTTTGTTACAAGATTTGGCCAATTATAAGTTTCGCCATTTCTAAGCATTTCTTTCAGAACAAACGGTGAAGAATAGTCATTTGCCTCCTGCTGAATCATAGCCATACCAAAATCATTTTGGTTAACAATCTGATAAGTAGGATTTGCACTATTATCCACAGGTGTCATGAACTTTGACAAACGATATCTATAGAATTGCTCCCCTGACATAAAGTTAGGCATTCGAGCTGTTTTCGTCAAGCCATAATATCCATCGTAACTAATAGTAGGTTTAGAGTCTTTCTTTACATCAAGACCACCCTTAGTAGTTACCATGATAACACCTGCCGTTGCACGTGATCCATAGATTGCTGTTGATGAAGCATCTTTCAATACATCAATACGCTCAATATCCTGTGGATTCAAGAACTGGATATCATCACAAATCACACCATCAACAACATACATAGGTTTAGTATCACTTTCAATAGAAGACTTACCACGAATCTCTATATTGAAATCACCACCTGTACGGCTTGAAGACTGAGTAATATTTACACCAGGAGTTGTTCCTTGCAAGCTTTCCATCATAGTTGGAGCACCTTTACCAACCATGTCACCTACATTTACAGAAGAAATAGAACCTGTCAAATCCTTCTTTTTCATCGTACCATAACCTACAACCACAACTTCATCAAGCTGTGCATTGTCCTCTTGCAGCACGATATTCACCTTTGAAGAGTTTCCAAGTGTTACAGTTTGGTCTTTGTAACCAACATAGGAAACCTTTACCTTTGATGAAGGAGATGCATTTGGAATAGAGAAATTACCGTCAATATCGGTTATAGATCCAGGTTTGCCATCAACAAACACTGTCACACCGATCAGTGGTTCTCCCTTTGCATCCTTCACTGTACCCGTGACTGTCTTCTGTGCTAATGCAGTAAGACAAACCATAGGCAAAACGGAAGCCGTCAAGGCTCTTCTGATTTGATAATGCATAAATTCTTATTTTGATTATTAGTTAGTAGCAAATTATTTTAGATGTACCTCTGCAATGGATTAAAATCCATATCTTCATATTGTAGTTTGTTGGGGCACACCACTTGTGCCGTGTTCTTATGTGAACGGTATAGTTTGATATTCGTTTGCAAATATATACAGATTTATTTAAATTGCAAAACGTTACTAAAAGTTTTTCAAAATTAGGACACACTTTTAACGTTATAATCTATTGTCAAAGGTATTATATGCCCACTACCCTACCGATATAAAAAATGTGGAAGGAACTGATTTATTCCCTCCACATTATAATATAATAGCATTGTATCATATCAAATGACGGGCTTCCACCCATCATTCTGCTTAAACACATTCTCTATTGTCACCTGTGCTGCTTCTTTCTTTGAGAGCTGACGGCTCCAGGCTACTCGTGTTTTTGGCGAAGCTCCATCTCCATGGTTGTTGTATTCGCAGTAGCGTGCCGTAGTTTCGTTATTCTTATTGCCCCAGTTATACCAGCCTTCCTGGCGTATATGTCTACCAAGTTCGCAGTTCATGAACAGCGTGTGTGCATACGGGCGCCATGGCCTGCCAAGATATACCCTGTCAACTCCTTCTGCCGCAACGATACGGCATTTGTTAAACACATATCCATATTTCACGTTTTGTGGAGTTGAAGCTGCAGTAATATATGAATTTATGCGACTCAATATAGTACAGTTCTCAAACCATGCTGTAGACGGACCGAAGATAAAGTCAGTAGTACCCTCAATATGACAATCCTTAAAGAACAGTCTGGTATTTATTCCCCCAGTATAGATAGTATCTTGATTTCCCAATATTTTGCAATTTACAAATATCAAGCGGTCGCCCTGTGTATGAAGTGCAACAGCCTGTCCAAGGCGTGCGGCATCATTTTCAATTGTAATATTCTTGAATGTTATGTCATTGCCGTCCACCCTCACTGTATATGAACGGAAAGTACCCATTTTCTTGTCTGTCCCCGGAATAAAAATATTTGCATGATCATCGTATGTGATTATTGTGTTGTCCACATCTTCACCACATATTTCTATATTAGTTAACCACGAAGGGATGATGAGTTTTTCCTTATAAACACCTTTCTTTACGAAAATCACTTTATGATATTCCATAAAAGCACGGCAAACCTCTACTGCATCATCAATATTACGAAACTCTGCCGTTCCGTCACGTGCCACGAACAAGGTGTCAGGGTTGTCATATTTGTTTGCTGCATTTACAGCCACCACACTCGCCATTGCGAGGAGGAGTAAAGATAGAATTTTTTTCATTTTGTTGATTGTTATTGTTTTCTATTACTATAAAATAAAACGGCTCAAGATACAATATGTACCCTGCACCGTTTTTTCATGACTCTAAACAGTTTGGTTTACTTCCTGCACACCTTTTATTGTTTTTAGTCCTTTAATTATAGTCTCAGCATCTGCCCGGTCATGAATCAGCAATTCAAACACACCTGCGAATATGCCTTCATCACACGATATTGTCACTTTGTGGATATTCACGTCAAACTGGTCTGAAATAACTTTCGTAACCTCGTTCAGCATACCTATCCGGTCAATGCCTTTTATTGATATTGTTGCATCAAACAGCATCTTACGGTGCATATCCCATTTTGCATCAAGTATACGGTTGCCATAGCTTGACTTCAGTTTCGATGCTACCTTACATGAACGCTTATGTATCTCTATACGGTTTTTGCCGTCAATAAATCCCAACACGTCATCGCCAGGAATTGGATGACAACATGGTTTGAACACATACTGTCCAATATTGGTTTCATTGATGTATATAGGTTTCTTTCTGTTGAAATCCTTAGGTATAACGATATAGTCTGGGTTATCACATTTATCCTTGTCTTGCTTTTTCTGTTTTCCAAGGAAAGGCACAAGTCTGCGCCACCCTTTCACCGTTTCAGTATTCTTTGGTTTCAGTTTTCCTTGCAGCTCTTTCAAGTCCTGCTCACCAAGAATAATATTTTTCTCGCCAAGTGCCTGCAGCAGCTGTTCATGCTTTTCTATCTCATGCAGGGAGCAGAGCTTGTCCATAACAGAGAAAGTAAGTTCAAGTGAATTTCTTTTCAGGAATTCATCAAGAATTTCCTCACCACGTTTCTGCACCTCTCTGCCATCACGCCTCAATATTGCTTGTATTTTTGTCTTTGCTTTTGCTGTAGATACAAAATTTATCCACGATGGCTGTACATGCTGCGAATTTGACGTTAAGATTTCCACCTGGTCTCCACTGCTCAGTTTGTGGCTCAATGGCACAAGTTTGTGGTTCACCTTTGCTCCTATACAGTGACTTCCAAGGAATGTATGTATTTGGAAAGCGAAGTCGAGAGCCGTACACCCTGCAGGCATAGTTTTTATCTCTCCTTTTGGAGTAAATACGAAAATCTCTGATGCAAAAAGATTTAGCTTTATAGTATCAAGGAAATCCATTGCGTCAGGCTGTGGGTCGTCAAGAATTTCCTTTATTGTGCGCAGCCAATTGTTCAGTTCTCCATCATCTTCCGAGATTTCTCCATTAGCCGTCACTCCATCTTTGTATTTCCAATGTGCAGCGAATCCTTGTTCTGCCATTTCATCCATTCTTTCTGAGCGTATCTGAACTTCTATCCACTTTCCTTGTTTGCTCATCAAGGTTACATGCAGAGCTTGGTATCCGTTTGCTTTCGGATGGTTCACCCAGTCGCGGAGTCGGTCTGGATGCGACTTGTATATCTGACTTATTGCCACATATATATTGAAACAGTCGTTAACCTCCTCGTCTTTGTTCTTTGGCTTGAATATAATGCGCACAGCAAGTATGTCATAAATCTGGTCAAAAGTGACTTGCTTTTGCTGCATTTTGTTCCATATAGAGTATGGACTTTTCACCCTTGCCTTTATCTCATACTCGTAGCCCATCTTGTCGAGAGCTTCGCGTATAGGTTTTGTGAAATTGTCAAACAGCACATCACGCGATGCCTGTGTGCTCGACAGTTTTTCTTGAATAATTGCGTATTGCTCTGGATGCTCGAACTTGAAACTAAGGTTTTCAAGTTCCGTCTTTATATTATTCAATCCGAGTCTGTTTGCAAGCGGAGCATATATATATAATGTCTCCCCAGCTATTTTATATCTTTTGTTTGGCGGTTGCCCCTCAAGAGTTCTCATATTGTGCAATCTGTCACAAATCTTTATGAGAATCACACGGATATCGTCGCTCATCATCAGTAGGAGCTTTTTGAAGTTCTCGGCTTGTGCCGATGCTTTGTCTCCAAATATTCCTCCCGAAATTTTTGTCAGTCCGTCAACGATCTGCGCAATCTTTGGTCCAAACATGTTTTCGATGTCCTCAACCGTATAGTCTGTATCCTCCACCACATCATGAAGCAAAGCAGCACTGATACTCGTTGATCCGAGTCCCATCTCCGAGCATGCAATCTGCGCCACGGCAATAGGGTGCATGATATACGGTTCTCCCGACAGGCGTCTCACTCCCTTATGCGCCTGTCGGGCAAAGTTGAAAGCTTTTGTTATAATATCAACTTTCTTTCTATGTCGCGATGCGAGATAACAGTCAAGCAAATGCTTAAAGGCATCGTCAACCATCTTGATGTCGGCTGCCTCTCGCTCTTGGTCTGTAAGTTTCTGTTCACCCATAGTATTTCATTTTTAAGAGTTAATGGATGGAGCCATAGGGACAATGCCCCATAGCTGTTATCATTTCACTTTTATCTTCTTTCCGGCACGGATATTACTACCCTTAATACCGTTCAGTTTACGAAGTTTGCTCACGGTGGTATGGTTCCTTGCTGCTATTTCCGACAGTGTATCACCATTCCTTACCGTAACATTTTTTTCTTTCTTGCTTTTGTTCTTTCCTTTCTTTCCTCTTTTGTTATTGCTCTTTGTACTCTTTGACGAGCCACTGTTCTTATGCGAAACTTTCTTTGAGCTTGTATATCGTGGCTGAGCCGATTCGTCAACTTCCACAAGGGAGCGACGTGTGAGCAATTGATCTGCCTGATAGTTATAAATAGAGTCTTCGTTACTGATGAACGAATTCACTACAGATATAGGCAATCTTATTGCCGACGGCTTTGAATTTCCATTCACTATATCGCGGCGATACTGAGGGTTTAAAGCTCTAAGCTCCTCTATATCAACGCCACACACATCAGCAATCTGCTTAAAGTGCACATCTCTTGTCACCTGCACCGTATCTGTCTTTGCTGGCAAAGTGGTGCGCATCGGACATATATTGTGGTCGCAATAATATGTCATCACATAGTTTGCCGCGATGAATGCCGGAACATATCCCTTTGTTTCTTTTGGCAAATACGGATAAATGGTCCAATAGTCTGTTTCGCCATTTGAGCGTTGTATAGCCTTGCGCACATTCTCCGGTCCACAGTTATAAGCTGCGATAACAAGATTCCAGTCGCCATATATTTTATACAAGTCGCGCAGGTATCTTGCTGCTGCATACGATGATTTCACGGGGTCGCGACGCTCGTCAACGAGCGAGTTTATCTCCAATCCGTATTGTTTTCCTGTCGACGGCATAAACTGCCATAATCCTGCAGCACCTACATGTGATGTTGCTTTAGGGTTAAGTGCCGATTCTATCACTGGCAGATATTTCAGTTCAAGTGGCACTCCGTATGCTTCAAGCGCATCCTCGAATATTGGCATATAGAAGTTTGAGGCACCAAGCATGTAGCTCACCGAGCGACGAAGTCTACCTGTGTATCTGTCGATAAACTTCTGCACGATATCGTTGTATGGCATTTCCATTATGTTCGGCAGCCTTTTCAGTCGGTCGATATATACTTCTTTCTCGTATGTGCGGTTTTCGTTACGGAAGTTGCAGTCATCATCAAATCTCAAGTATTTCTTTGAGTAATACTCCTGCAAGAGGTCATCAAATTCTGTGTCCATAGATTCTGGCACATCGATAACTTCTTCATTTCCGTCTTTGTCCTTTACCGTTATTTCGTTGTCGTCGTTTGTTTGAGCAAGCAGACCACTGTTTCCGCCTATCAGCAGAAGTGCTGCTATTGCTGCACTTTTTATATTTAGTTTCATCATTTTCTTTTGTTGTTCTTTATCTCGCAATCAGAAATTCAGCGAGCACTGCAGTCCGAGCGAGGATGCTTTTACAGGATTTGCCGACGAATGATTGTTTATAACCGACGGTTCTATCCTCAAGCTCAAATCCTTTGATATATCAAACTGCGATAGTGATGCATCCACGTATGCATCGATAACCGACAGGGCATACACTCCTATCAGGCAGAATATGCTCAAGTCGCGGTATTTTCTGTAATAATCTTTACGACGCTTAAAGAGATTCTGGTATCTCTCCTTATTCTCATCGTTTATTGTCATCCCAAGATGCAAGAACTGGTTGTAGCTCTCTGTCGTTGGGTCATCGTCCATAATGTCAAGATATGCCTGCGAATAATCGCGATACATCTGGTTATTCCAACGCCAAGCGTATATGCATCCCAAGAATCCGCCATACACGATAGGCAGTTTCCAGTATTTGCGGTTATAGATCTGCCCTCCTCCTGGCAGCACTATGGCAAGCCACATGGCTCTCTTTGGATCTGGAGCCCATGTTGCCCAATCGCGCTTAACCGGCTTCTTGGCAATATTAGCCATGGTGTCCACCTTATTATATATAAGGGTGTCGCGCAACGACTCCACCGCAACAGGCTGTTCTTGTGTTTCCACCAAGCTCTCAGCCTTCATCTCGCTGGTTGTCATCACGGTCATTACCGACAGGCAAGTCAATATTTTTCGTATACTGCTATACACGTTGCGCAAACTTTAGTCTTTCAATTTATCGAGCACTGCCATGATGTGCTCCAACTCGTCAGCATTGGCAAACGGGATGCTGATTTTTCCTTTTCCCTTTGGCGAGCATGTCATCTGCACCTTTGTTGAGAAGAAAGACGACAAGCGGTCTTTAAGAGCGTTGAACTCCTCTGGCAACTGCACCTTCGAGGATATCACCTTCTTTCCACTCGTCACATCTTCGCCACTGTTCAGCTGCTTGGCTATCTCCTCCACTTTTCTCACGGAGTATCCGTTTTTCTGGATTTCCTTAAACACTTTTATCTGCAGCGACGGAGAGTCGATAGAGAGCAGTGCCCTGGCATGCCCCATATCTATTTCTTTTTTCTGTAAAGCCATCTGCACTTGTGCCGGGAGTTTCAGCAGTCGCAGATAGTTTGTTATCGCCGTGCGGCTTTTTCCCACCCGCTCCGAAACTTTCTCTTGTGTCATCCCTGAGTTCGACAGCAGATGTTCGTATGCAAGTGCTATCTCTATAGCGTTCAGGTCTTCTCTCTGGATATTCTCCACGAGAGCCATCTCCATAACATTCTCGTCTCTTGCTGTGCGGATATAAGCCGGTATTGTTTCAAGTCCGGCAAGCTGCGATGCTCTCCATCGGCGCTCTCCGGCTATTATCTGGTATTTGTCGTCTGCCACCTGTCTCAATGTGATTGGCTGTATGATACCTATCTCACTGATACTGTTGGCAAGTTCCTGTAGGGCGTCCTCATCAAACTCTCGTCGTGGTTGGTTCGGATTCGGCTCTATTTTGTTCAAATCTATTTCGTTTATCGTTGAACTTCCTTGCGGACGCACATCGTCCGTGGATATAAGGGCGTCGAGTCCGCGTCCCAAAGCACTGTATCTCTTGTGTACTCCCATTTATTTTTTATTATTTGCTTACTTTTTCGTTCTTGTTGATTATTTCCTTGGCAAGTGCGAGATGGTTCTTGCTTCCTGTCGAATCGGCATCATATAGTATCACGGGCAGTCCATGACTTGGCGACTCGCTGAGTTTCACGTTTCTCTGTATAACTGTTTTGAACACGAGTTCCTGAAAATGCCTCTTCACCTCATAATAGATTTGGTTGGCGAGCCTCAAACGGCTGTCATACATTGTGAGCAGGAAGCCTTCTATTTCAAGTTTCGGGTTCAGCTTGCTTTTTATTATCTTTATCGTGTTAAGCAACTTGCTGATTCCCTCAAGGGCGAAATATTCACATTGCACTGGGATTATCACCGAGTCGGCTGCAGTCAAGGCATTTACGGTTATCAGTCCGAGCGACGGAGAACAGTCTATCAGTATATAGTCGTAATCGCCACGTATTGGTTGCAGCAATTTCTTTATCACTTGTTCACGATGATCGAGATTTAGCATTTCTATCTCGGCGCCTACCAAATCTATATGACTGGGTATGATGTCCAACCCGTCTATATCTGTAGTATAAACAGCGTCTCTAACATCTGCTTGGTCTATTATACATTCGTATAGCGTGCAATCCACATCTTTCGAATTCACTCCGAGTCCGCTTGAAGCATTTGCCTGAGGATCGGCATCAATCACAAGAACTTTTTTTTCAAGTGTTGCCAATGATGCTGCCAAATTTATCGTAGTGGTTGTCTTGCCCACTCCACCTTTTTGGTTTGCCAATGCTATAATCTTTCCCATTTTGTCCTTTCTGTTATGATAAGTGTGCCATAACTTAGTTTAAACAAACTACACATTACAGCGAATTTAGATGCAAAGATACATATTATTATGGGATTATCGGAGATTTTAAACCTTTTTTCGTACTTTTGCAAGCAAAAGAAGATGAATTTATGAAAAATAAGAGACCTTTAATACTGATTTCAAACGACGACGGCTATGCGGCAAAGGGCATAAACTGTCTTATCGAGTTTGTGCGTGGATTCGGGGATATTATCGTGTGTGCACCTGAATCGGCACGATCGGGATTTTCGTGTGCGTTTTCTTCTGAAACACCTCTAAGGCTGTCGCTCGTCAGAAAGGAGGAGCATTTGCAGGTCTGGGCATGCAACGGCACACCGGTGGACTGTGTAAAAATGGCTTTCAGCCAGATTTGCGACCGCCGCCCTAACTTGATTTTGAGTGGCATCAATCATGGAAACAACGCTTCGGTAAACACTCATTATAGTGGCACAATGGGGGTGGCTCGCGAGGGATGCATGAAGGGGGTACCGGCTGTGGCTTTTTCTCTTTGCGATTATGATGCGGATGCCGACTTCTTGCCAGCAGCCAGACTTATAAAGATTATCACTGGCAGAGTGCTTGAGGAGGGATTGCCAATGAACACATGTCTGAACGTTAACTTCCCGAAAGTCAAGGAGTTCAAGGGCACTAAGGTGTGCAGGATGTGTAATGGCATTTGGGAGAACGAAGTGGTTAAGCAGCGCCATCCGCGTGGTTACGACTACTATTGGATGGTGGGCGAATTCCGCGACACCGAACCTGATGCTGCCGACACTGACGAGTGGGCTCTTGCCAATGGATATGTGGCTATCACTCCTACCACTATCGATATCACTGCATATTCTGCAATGGATAGGATAAAGGAATGGGAACTTTAACGAAAGGGCGTGATGTATGAAATATTATCTTATTGCTGGTGAGGCAAGTGGCGATTTGCATGCTTCCCGACTGATGAGGGCTATTAAGGAAAAAGACCCTGAGGCTGAATTTCGTTTCATCGGTGGCGACTTGATGGCAAAGGTTGGAGGCTCTATGCTGAAACATTACCGCGAACTTGCTTATATGGGTTTCATCCCCGTATTGCTGCATCTCAAAACTATTCTCAGCAATATGGAAGCATGCAAAAGGGATATTGAGAGGGTATGCCCTGATGTGCTTATCCTCATCGATTATCCGGGCTTTAATCTCAGCATCGCCAAGTTTGTTCATTCTCATACCAACATTCCTATATTCTACTATATCTCGCCTAAGATTTGGGCATGGAAGGAGTATCGCATAAAGAATATAAAGAGGGATATCGACGGATTGTTTTCTATCTTGCCTTTCGAAGTGGATTTCTTTGAGAACAAGCATCACTATCCTATTCACTATGTGGGAAATCCCACTGCCGACGAGGTTGAGGAATTCAAAAACGCATATAATGAGTCTTTCGGAGAGTTCACAAGCAGGAACAGCCTTGCCGACAAACAGATAATAGCACTGCTTGCGGGTAGCCGCAAGCAGGAAATCAAGGATAATCTGCCACACATGATTAGGGCAGCAAAAAGGGTGGCTGGCAACAACTGTCAGATTGTTATAGCCGGCGCACCGGGCATCGACCGTTCTTATTATGACGAATTCATACATGCCAAGGGAGTGGAGATTGTTTTCAACCAGACTTACGAGTTGCTTTTCCATTCTCGCGTGGCTGCCGTAACGAGCGGCACGGCTACTCTCGAAACGGCACTCTTCAATGTTCCGCAGGTGGTGTGCTATGAAACACCGCTTCCTAAGGTCATCGGTTTCTTGCGCCGTCATCTGCTGAAGGTCAAGTATATTTCGCTGGTAAACCTCATTGCCAACCGCACGGTGGTCAAGGAGCTTGTGGCTGATTCTTTCAGCGAGAACAACATCGCGGCTGAGCTGTCGGCTCTGGTTGCCGACGGCAAGGAAAGAAGTGTTATGCTTGAAGGCTACGCTGATGTGAAACACATTCTTGGAGACAAGCATGCAGCTGAGAATGCTGCCGAGAAAATGATTAGTTCTCTTTCTGGCAAATATAACAGCAAAGACAGGGTGTAGGCTGTGGCATGCACTAAAAGATTTGTTTTAATGATTTTAATTGCATAAAATTTTTATTATGAACATAAAGATAAAAACTACCGAGGGGGATATCATTGTCCGCCTCTACGATGAAACTCCTAAGCATCGCGACAATTTCATAAAGCTTGCCAAGGAGGGGTATTTCAACGGAACTTTGTTCCATCGCGTAATTAAGGATTTCATGATTCAGGGTGGAGACCCTGACAGTAAGGGTGCTCCTAAGGGGAAAATGTTAGGCACTGGCGGACCTGACTATACTATTCCAGCTGAATTTGTTTATCCTAAGTATTTCCACAAGCGTGGTGCGCTGAGTGCTGCTCGCCTTGGCGATGAGGTGAACCCTGAACGTGAAAGCAGCGGAAGCCAGTTCTACATCGTTTGGGGAAAGGTGTACAAGCCGGCGGAACTGAAACAAATGGAAAAACAACTTGAGATGCAGCAGGAGCAAACCATCTTTAACCAACTGGCAAAGGAGAACCGCGACAAGATTATGGAACTGCGACGCAACCGCGACAGGGCTGGCTTGCAGGAGCTTCAGGATGAGCTTATTGCCGAGACCAAGGCTATCAGCATGGAGAAAGGCAAGCCGTCGTTCACTGATGAGCAGCGCGAGGCTTATACATCTGTTGGGGGCACTCCGTTCCTTGACAATCAGTACACGGTGTTCGGAGAGGTCGTTGAGGGGCTTGATGTCGTGGAGAAGATACAGAACTGCGAAACTCTGCGTGGCGACCGACCTAAAGATGACATAAGCATGACTGTTGAGATTGTAGAGGACTGATGGTTTTATATTGTTGCTTTAATACTGAAATATAATGAACAGCGAGGATATTGAAAAAAGGCTTGAGCAGAAGGGGGTAAAGCCTACTGCCAACAGAATCCTTGTATATAAAGTGCTTGCCGGACTTAAAAATCCGGCAAGCCTTTCTAATATTGAGGGTTTACTGCTGTCGATGGACAAGTCGAGCATCTTCCGTGTGCTCACGCTTTTCCATGAACATGATGTGGTACATTCGTTCGAGGACGGCAGAGGTATTTTGAATTATGAACTTTGCCTCAGCAAAGGGGCGTGCAACATGAAAGACAATCATGTGCATTTTTATTGCGAGTCATGCCAACGCTCGTTTTGCTTGGAGGATGTGCATATCCACGACATCCAGTTGCCTGAGGGGTTTCATGCTCATTCTCTGTCGTTTGTCATCAAGGGCGAATGTGCTGACTGTCGCAGGAAGAACCACCACATTTGATTGACAATGCACGCATTGCATTGAGCACGGCTATCACCGTGACGCCTACATCGGCAAACACTGCCATCCACATTGTGGCTGTGCCAAATGCTGCGAGAAGCAACACAAGCAGTTTCACGCCTATTGCAAATGCCACGTTCTGGCGGGCTATGCCTATTGTGCGGCGGGCTATGCTTATTGACAGGGCTATCTTCGATGGTTTGTCGTCCATCAGTACCACGTCGGCGGCTTCTATTGCTGCATCTGAACCTAAGGCTCCCATTGCTATGCCTACATCGGCACGGGCGAGCACCGGGGCATCGTTTATGCCGTCGCCAACGAATGCCACACTTTTGTTTCCTCTTTTTTCATTTATTGTTTTCTCCATTGCTTGCACTTTGTCGGTTGGCATCAGTTCTGTGTGCCACTCGTCGATATGCAGCTCTTTTGCCACGTGCTCTCCCACTTCATGCCTGTCGCCGGTGAGCATCACGGTTTTCTCCACTCCTATCTTCTTCAACTGGCTTATAGCGTCTTTGGCATCTTCTTTCAGCACATCCGACACTACTATGTGGCCGGCATACTCGCCGTCTATTGCCACATGCACTATTGTGCCCACTTTATGACATTGGTGCCATTCTGCTCCTATCGCTTCCATCAGTTTGCTGTTACCCACGTATACTGTCTTACCGTTAACAATGGCTTTCACGCCTTTGCCTGCTATTTCCTCCACACTGTCCACTTTGCATCCATCGTCTTCATTTCCAAATGCAGCTTTCAGCGACTGGGCTATCGGGTGGGTTGAATATCTCTCCACATGTGCGGCAAGGTGCAGCAACTCTCTCTCGTCAAGGTCTTTAGGGTGGATTGCCTCTACTTCAAACTTGCCTTTTGTCAGCGTTCCGGTCTTGTCAAACACCACGGTTCCCGTTGCTGCCAGTGTATCCATATAGTTGGAGCCTTTTATTAGCACTCCGTGTTTTGAGGCTCCGCCGATTCCTGCAAAGAATGTTAGCGGAACTGAAATTACAAGGGCGCATGGGCATGAAACCACAAGGAAGGTCAATGCTCTGTTCAACCAAACGGGGAGTGTGGTGATGTAGCTGTCGCCAAAGAATGGGGGGATGAATGCCAATGCTATTGCCACACACACCACTATTGGAGTGTAGACATGGGCGAATTTAGCTATAAAGGTTTCGCTCCTCGATTTGTTCTCACTGGCGTTTTCAACAAGGGCAAGTATCTTGCTTACGGTTGATTCGCCATAGGTCTTCGACACTTTCACGCTGATTGCACCTGAGATGTTCACACAGCCCGACACCACTTCGTCGCCAATGCCTGCCGAACGGGGAATGCTCTCACCGGTAAGTGCCACGGTGTCAAGGCTTGTCTTGCCTTCTGTTATCGTTCCGTCAAGGGGGATTTTCTCTCCTGGCTTAACGGTTATCGTCTCGCCAACAGCCACTTCTTCTGGTTTCACAACTTCTGTCTTGCCGTTTCTCTGCACATTTGCCACATCTGGACGGATGTTCATTAGGTGGGAGATTGACTTGCGACTGTTGTCCTCGGCATAGTCTTCAAAGAGTTCGCCTATTTGGAAGAAGAGCATTACGAACACTGCTTCGGGGAATTCGGTCTCGGCTCCTGGCAGGAAACCGATGAATAGTGCTCCGATGGTGGCTACACACATCAGGAAGTCTTCGTCGAACACTTCACCTTCCATTATTCCTTCTGCTGCCTCACCTATCACATCATAGCTTATCAACAGAAATGGCACAAGGTATACCAATAGCAGTTGCCACACTGCAAGTCCCATTGTTTTCTCCACTACAACTGCTGCCACAAGCAGCACGGCTGTAATAATGATTCTAAGGAGTTTCTTTTTATCCATATCTTATTTTTTGTTTTAGTTGCTTGTCTTTTGTTTTTTACATCGGCAAAGGTACTGACTATGTTTTGCAATCGGGTTGCATTTTTGGGTGTGGCGTGTTTTTTTATACATCAATCTGAAAGAAGAGGCTTTAGGAAAGCTACCATAAAAAGGCTAATTAAAAACAGCAAAACAAGGGTCTTTCTTTTAGTATATATTTACATATCCAAATATTGCTTTGCGCCACTTGCGCCACTTGCGCCATTGCGCCAATTTAATAAAACAGTATAAAAACACCACTTTTTGGCTATTTGGCGCAATTGGCGCAATGGCGCAAGTGGCGCAAGTGGCGCAAGCGTTTGTATAAATAAGTTAAAAGCAAATGTAAGAACTTCAAGTTTATATTTTCACCTCCCCCTTTGGAGGCGGGGGAGGGAAGAACTTTGAGAGAGATAATGGAAGAAACGATTTTCTTCGGCTGGTAAGCTAACGGATTGTTAATTCTAAGCTAACGTTTTTTTTCTGCCAATCTGACGGCTTTCTCCTGTCAAACATATATTGTTTTTAGAAAACAATTCGTCTTTTTTATTCAAAAATTAACTTTTATATAAAAAAAACAAAAAAGTATTTCTATATTACAGATTTTTCTTATTTTTGCAATTAGAATATCGGGGGGGGTAAAACGTTACCATTCAACCCTTTACAACTTTTCAACTGAACAATTAAAACGGCTACAATTTGGCACGATTCAGATTAATTTAAATAACATTACCGAAATCACATTAAGCACAAGAAGGGAGAAGAAACTGATTGATTCTTCCTGGTGTGAAAACTTTACGTAAAAAGTAACAAAAACAACGCAACGTGAAATATATCATAACGATGTTCACTACATTTTTTTTCTTCGCTCAGGATACGGTTGCCCAGGTTAAAACTACCGACAGCACCTTTATCCGAAATTCGCGTCCGATAGAATTTGTCGTGAACAAAATAAATATCAACGAGCAAGACAGGAAATGGATCACCGAGGTTCTCATTCCTGAGCTGAAGGCTTTGGGCGATAGGGGTATCGTTCTGGGGCGTGCTACGGCATCGCCTGAAGGACCGCTACCCAATAACCAAAGGCTGGCAAGGGAGAGGCGTGCATCGGTAGACGCTTTGCTCAGCAGCTATGGCATCAGCACAAAGCGCATAAGATATGATGTGGTCGCCGAGGATTATCCGTTGCTGCGGGCGTTGATGTTGCTTAACCACGATACAAGACTGCATGAGGTTGACTCGCTGATTAAACGTTTTGGCGGAAACACGGAGCGTTTGAAGGCTGAGATGAAACGATTTGATGGGGGCAAGTTGTGGAGATATGTGCTGAAGGTGTATTTCCCGAAGTTGCGTGCTGTCAGAATAATGGCTATCGACGAAAGACTTGTTGATATTGACGACAACGGCAAACTTGCTTTGCCTGTCAAACCTGTACCTATGTTTATTCCGCTCAATACTGGATTGCCAATGCCAGAGGCGGATATCAGGGTGCCGTATATTGAACTGCCTGTAAATATGAAACGAAGAGAATTGCTTAGCATAAAGTCCAACATTCTTCTTGACTTTGCCTATATGCCGGGCTACGACCGTTTCTGCCCTATCCCCAACGTGGCGGTGGAGTATTATCCGCTGCACGGGCATTTCACATACGGGGCGAGCTTCGACGGTCCGTGGTGGCAGCACTACGATGCCCACAAGTATTTCCAGCTGCGCAACTACCAGCTCCACACGCGCTACTATCTGCGCTCGGGCGACATCGCCAAGCGTCGTCCAGGCGAGGGGGCTGCTTTCAAGGGACTGTATCTAAGTATGTACGCCCACGCGTTCCTATATAATATATGTTTCGGAGAGAAGCGCGGATGGGAAGGCGAAGGCTGGGGCACAGGATTGGGTATCGGCTACTCCCTGCCTTTGGGCAAGTCGGAACACTGGCGACTGGAGTTTGGCATGCAAGCCGGCTTCTTCAACTCCCACTACGACCCCTACCAGTGGCTCTGCCCCGTTGACCCCGACACTGACCAGCAGCTGTATTACTACAAATGGTATGGCGACGCCAAGAACTTCAAGAAGCGTCAGCACAGCTACTCCTGGTTTGGTCCCACCAGGGTGGACATCACCCTCAGTTACGACCTGATATACAGAAAACGAACAACAAAATAATCCCTTGTGCGTCGGCGTTCCACGCCCGCCACCCCAAAAGAGAAAACATGTGCGGCGGCGTTCCACGCCCGTCGCCTAAAAACGAAAAAAAAATGCAACACCTAACGAACATATCCCCCCGCTTCCTCGCAGCAAGCCGCCACGCCTGCCGCAAGTTAGCCTATATATGTTTCGTTATAGTCGCCCTCGTTGCCACCAGTTGCGAGCGCGAGCCCGACCTACATCTCCACCAAGGTGGCAAGGATGTTGACATGGAGCTTCCTGCCATCGACCTCGACCTGAAGGTGGTTTGGGACTATCTCTTCAAATACGGAGTGGAATACGACTGGCAGGCGGAATGGATTTATGGATGGGACGAGACCGACGAGTCGCTCTTCGGTCCTATCGGCTACACGGAGCCTACGGCTTTCGACATCCGCAGATACTACACGGGGCAGACGCAGTATGGCGCGCACCGCTCTCCATACACGCACACCATCACCGACCGCTACCTGTCGGCAAGGTTCGACTTCGGTTTCTGGGACATCTTAACATGGAACGACATACAGACGCCCGACGGCGTGCAGAGCGTGCGCATCGATGAGACATCTACTTACGACTACGTGACGGCAAACACCGGGCAGACCATGAACTCGGCGATGTATAACGCTCCGAAATTTACGCGCTCGTTCTACCAGCCGGAGGAGCTGTTTGCAGGCTATGAGAGCGGCATCGAGATCAACAAGAACCTTGACGGCTTCACTTTCGACGAGGAGCGCAACTGCTGGGTGCGCCTGTTGGAGATGCAGCTGCAGCCGGTCACTTATATCTATCTCGTGCAGGTAATTCTGCACAACAACAACCGCGAATACCGCAAGGTGACTGCCATCGACGGAAACGCCAATATCAGCGGCATGGCGCGCTCTGTAAACCTGAACACAGGCGTCACGGGAACGGATGCCATCACCGTAAACTTCAACATGCGCATGAAGCAGGATTTGCAGACGAAGAGTGGTGAGCAGGTGGATGTCATCGGCGGCAAGGTGCTCACCTTCGGTATGCCGGGGCTCAATCCTCACAAGTTGAGCACACGTGCCTACATGGAGTCACTGCAGAAGGTGGCAGACGCCGACACCGGCAACCGCCACTATGTGGATGTGAACATGCAGTTCTACAACGGCAAGGACTCCACCTTGGTCTTCGACGTCACCGACCAGGTGCGTCGGCTCTTCCGCGGCGGTGTGATAACGATAGATGTTGACATGGACAAAGTGCCCATTCCAAACCAGAAGGGCGGCTCCGGTTTCGATGCTGTAGTGAAGGACTGGGAAGAGAAAGAATGGGAGTTTGACATGTAGCATAAAACATCCTTGTGCGTCGGCGTTTCAACGCCCGTCGCCCATAAAAGGAAAAAAATTAGAGAATTAAACAATAATATTAACATTTAAAACACGATTTCGTATGAAAAAGTATTTTATTTTCGCAGCTTCAGCTCTGGCCCTCGCCAGCTGCTCAAGCGATGACTATCTGGGCAATGACCCAGGTAACACACAAAGTGGGAATACTGCAATTCTGTTCGGTAGCGAAACGGGCAAGATTACCCGTGCTGATAAGGAAGGATCAGCTGCAGCCTCTTTTTTGAAGAATCATTTTGTTGTATTCGGTAGCAAAACGCAAGGCAATGCTACACAAACCGTTTACGACCACTACGATGTGCAATGGGTAGGTAACGATGCTGAGAAAAAAACTCAATCTAATCAAGCTGGTTGGGAGTATGTAGGATATACCCCTAATAAAAATACCAATTTGCCATCAGGTTCAACACAGTCAATAAAATATTGGGATTATTCTGCAGATAGATACGACTTTGCTGCTTTCTCTATGGGTGGCCTAACTGGTACAGAGGAGAATGATGTTTATACTAATCAGGAAGATGCTAATGGAACAGGTAATGTAGCTGAAGGTAAAGTAAGAATCTCAAAAATCACCAATGGTGCAAGTACTTATGCTATTACAGGTAATGTAACCAACATCGCCAAGCTTTACATTTCTGACCGTGTCACAGCTAAGAAAGAAAATGCTACATCGCCAGACATTAACTATAATACTGCTGTTAAATTCAACTTCCGTGCTCTCAAGGCACTTGTCAAAATAGGTATCTATGAAACCATACCAGGTTATTCAGTTAAGGATGTGAAGTTCTACGCTTCTGATGGTACTACATCAGGTGCCCCTGGCTTGTATTCTTCTGAAAAGACAATCCCTGCTGGATATGGTACTGCCACTGTCACATTCGGAACTAATACAACAAATGGTAATTACAACAAAGCCATGGTGGCATGGGAATCTTCTACAAACAGTAAAGACATAAAATTTGATGCCCTTACATTGAAAGGGAAAGAAAAAAATGAAGAAGCAGGAGATTCCTACCTTGGTCGCACCAATAAAGATGCTTCACTTCCTGATAAATATACTACAGTTATTCCAAGTGCGGAGGTTGGCGCTCTTAATTTGAAGGTTGACTATACTTTGGTATCTACTGATGGCAGTCAAGAGAATATCACAGTTACTGGTGCATCTGCTGTAGTTCCTGCTGAATACACACAGTGGCAGCCTAACTATTCTTATACATACATCTTCAAGATTTCTGACAAGACAAACGGAAGCACTGGTGGTAGCAGTACAGGTCTCTATCCTATTACCTTTGATGCTGTCGTAACAGAAACTTCAGATGGTATCCAAAATACAATCACTACAGTTTCAGATCCTTCTATCACCACATACGCTAAGGGTAATGATCTCAATGAGGAGTATAAGTCAGACGATAATATCTATGCTTCTGTAACTGATGCTTCTAATGGAAAGATTGCAGTTTTGTACAAGGAAAATCAAGGTGAAAACACAACATATACTTACTACGCAACTCTTTACAAGTTGACAACTGGCGAAACAATCACAGAGGCAGAAGCTGCTGATGTATTAGCTGCAACAGGCAAGACGCTTGGCGGCAAGACTCTTATAGAAGAAGGAAATCGCACAGCTGAAACACTTGACCCACGCTTCGTAAATAAAATCGAAGCAACAGATGCTGTAGATGGTGTGGAAGTTACTGGTAACTTCTTCAAGTTTAAAGTTGAAGCAGGTACATATGTATTCGTATATGAAAACGGTAATGCAAAAGCTTACAAAGTAATTGTAGTTAAATAAAGAATAAAAGTTGTAGGTGTTTTGACAGAGAAAAGCAGTCAAAGCACCTACGACTTCTATTATATTTTTACAAAATAAAATATGGACAATAAGGATATATATACAGTTTTGACTGTTCTTAATCAAGACGTTAGAGAAGGTGATATAATTATGCTCCAACATCTTTATCACTTAGAATTAAATGCAAGAGAAGCAAGAATCATTCTCAATCAAATAACAGAGAAAGGCTATCTCGAACATGAAGAAAAAAGCGTTGACGAGCATGGATTTAACAAAGGAGAATGTTGGAGAATAACTTCTAATGGAATCAATTTTATAAAAGAGTATCAATAATACAATGCCGTTGTCTATGCGTAACGGCATATTCAGGGAATTTTGTGATTCATAAGTCGTCTTAGATATGGAATTTTGTGATGAAACGTAGAGAACCATTAGGAATTTTGTGATTTTCCCTTCCATTTCCTTTGGAATTTTGTGATAATAAGTTTCTTTTGCGGCAAAATATCATTGATTATGAAGCTATTACGACAACATCCGCTATGGCATCAAACTCTGCAACAAGAATATCGGTTACGATGGCAAGTTCTATACATTCCTCTACTTCCTCACTTTCTTGCTAAAGAGGTTTGTGAGGAGAGGCACTGACAAATTTGCGATTATGTAGTCAAACATGACTGTCAATATAGTTGTAATTATCAAATAAATGCTATATCTTTTAATAAGATAAGCTGCATCTCGGAATAAGAAAAGAATAAATTCATTTCGTTCTTCTCTCGATTTGCATTATCTTTGTAAGAGTTATTTGAAATATCATACAGTATGATGAAATACCCTATAGGAATACAGACATTTGACAAAATCATCAATGGAGGGTTTCTTTATGTAGACAAAACCGCCCTGATTTATCAATTAGTACAAGGAAGCACGTATTTTCTGGGTCGCCCACGCCGATTCGGAAAGAGTCTCTTATTGTCTACACTCGAAAGCTATTTCCTTGGCAAGAAGGAATTGTTCAAGGGACTCGCCATCGACTCTTTGGAGACAGAGTGGAAGCAATACCCCGTCTTCCATATAGACTTTGGTACAGGCAACTATCTCAACGATGGAACATTGGAAGAAACGCTCAATGGCCACCTTTGTGAATGGGAAAAACAATATTCCATAACCAATAGTTACAAAGACTTCGGTCTGCGCCTTAGTAAAATACTAAATACAGCACATAAGAAAACTGGACTGGGCTGTGTTGTCTTGATTGACGAATACGACAAACCGATACTTGACGCATTAGACTTGGACATCAAGGTAGAGCATCTCGGTATGCAGATAACCCTGGAGGAAAAGCACCGCAACATCATGAAGTCGTTCTATGCTACGTTCAAGAGTGCTGATGCCGACCTCAGATTTGTATTCCTGACAGGAGTCACCAAGTTCTCGCAAATCAGTGTGTTCAGCGGTTTCAACCAGCCGGATGACATCAGCCTCAACCGTAAATACGAGGCAATCTGCGGCATTACAAAAGATGAATTGGTAAAATATTTCTCCGAGCCTATGGCAGAGTTTGCAGAAGATTACGGATGTACTCCAGAAGAACTGCTACAGAAACTGAAAGAAAAATATGACGGCTATCACTTCAGCAAGCGAATGACGGACATTTTCAATCCATTCAGCATTCTCAACGCATTCAACCAAATGGACTTCGGAAACTATTGGTTTAAAAGCGGAACTCCCACCTACTTGGTTCGTCTACTCGCTCATTATGGTGAGAACCTTGACGAATTGGTGGGCAGATACTATGCCACAAGCCAGTTTGACGACTATAAGGCAGACACCGAAAGACCTCTGCCAATGATTTACCAGAGTGGCTACCTCACCATCAAAGGATTCGACCGTGACACCCAGTCGTATTTGCTCGACATTCCCAACAACGAGGTACGCGAAGGCTTCTTGACGCTAATACAAGACACTCAAAAATCATGAACATCCGCATCTTGACCATATCACTCATGGCGCTATGCCTCCTCTCTTGCTCCTCCTCGAAGCAAGACGACCCCATCATACCTGATCCTGACGACGGCAAGACATCCATTGCCTTCGGCGGAAACAGTGGCACATGGCAGGATGCACCTACAACTCGAGCAGCCGGAACCGGGCTCGAAACACTTTTCCCCTCCTTCAAAATTTGGGGATACAAGACTACAGACAACGCATTGCAGACCGTCATGAACGGCTACACCGTTGCCCACGCCACCGACTGGGATTATGTGGGCATCAACAACCAGACCATCAAGTACTGGGACTATTCCGCATCCGACTATCGCTTCTTTGCGTATACACCGGCGGATGCAAGCATCACAACGACAGAAAATAATACATTCAACATACCATATACCTACTCCCCGACAGCCACCGCCACCGATGTGCCCTACATCAGTGAACTGTGGTTTGCCGACAACACACAGGCCACCCATCCCTACGGCTCCTGTGTCACGCTCACCTTCTCGCCACTCATCGCCAAGGTGCGCTTCAAGTTTACCTATCCCGACGGTACCGACGCCATCACCGTCAAAGACATACAGTTTCGCGACAGCCGGTTTG
>CAKQCV010000009.1 GCA_934217675.1 uncultured Prevotella sp.
TTCGGCGGTGCGTTCAACGATGCAGGTCTGAATCCAGAATTTCAGCAATATAAATACAACGGCAAGGAACTTAACAGAACTCTCGGTCTTGACACTTATGACTATGGAGCAAGACAGTATTTCTCTGCGTTGCAAATGTGGGATAGGATAGACCCGAAATGTGAGGAGGATTATTCGGTAAGTCCGTATGTGTATTGTAGGAACAATCCTATAAAAAATGTAGATATGGAAGGGAAGAAAACTGTATTATATGCAACAAATTTACCTGATGGACCAGAAATCCTAAGTTGTGCGACTCATACATTTATTGTTGTTTATACAAAAAATAGAATATATTATTTTGCATATGGACCCCAGGGAGAATATACAGGAACACTAAAACGAGTTTATTATGACCAAGACAAAGCTGTATATAGCGGAGTTGATAAAGAGCATTTAAAAAATCAAATTACAATAAAGCCACCTAAAGGTATGACAGAAGATGATTTTGACAAGAAAATAATAAATGTAGCAAAATCGTTTGGAAACGAAGAAAATTTCAGGTATTCAATAATTCCTACAAGAGAAAATGAAGGAAATTGTAATACAAGCTCTTCTACTGTCTTATACAAATCTGGAGTTTCTAAAGAAAGATTGAATGAATACAGAAAAGAAATCAATGGTATAGTTACAGGATTTGGAAATATAAAAGCGTGGACAAAGGATGAACAAAAAGAAGCAATAGAAGATCAAAAATTTAAAGATGAAATATATGAAAAGGCAATGGAAAAAATTAGTCATTTCTAGTTTAGTATTTTATTATATTTTTCCTATACTGTTCTCTGTTGTATATGTTGTGATAAAATTATCTTTTTTTTGTTTTAAAAAAGAAGATCATTTTATCATATTACTACCGTTATTCATGATATATTATTCTTTGTATAATGTCATTTACTATATAATTTTTAATTATATAAAATATGTAAACAATGAATGTAACAAAAAATGGTTCATCATAAATGAATGTTTTTTTTTCTTGATTATGCCTTTTTTTTATGGCAACATAATAAAAAGGCATGAACAATTATATTTTGAGGTGTCTTTTTTTATACTTCAATTAACTGTTATAACAATAATTATGTTAGCCATAGTAATTGCAAAGAACATATTCAAAAGAACTAAATATGGGAAAGATATTTCAAATTGAAAATTTAAATTAATCTTTAAATGATATAGATAAAATGCATAATATTCCGTTATCATATAAAATAACGAATCCAAACCTTGAAACTGTGAACTACTACGATGGCTATAGCTTCTTGCAGAAATACTCTGCCGAGCTTGGAAATCTCACTTCTGATTATTCATATACAGGGAAGCCAACAAGGATTGTCACGGATGATGCCTTGCCGGCAAACAAATATTCTTCGTTTAGTTTCATTGACGGAGCAAACGAAGAAAAAGAATATGAGTATAATGGCGTAGGGGCGTTGACAAAGGACTTGAACCGAGGACTCAAAATAAAGTATGACAACCTCAATTCTCAATTTTTTATTAAAAACTGACATCTAATTCGTTTTTTTTATGTAAGTTTGCAGACGATATACTATGATTCCGAATCACACCTTCTGTAAAGAAGTGACAAAACAAGCAAAAACTAACCATTAAATATTTTATAATGAAAAAAAATCTTATCCTTTTTACACTCACGCTCTTATCTTTACATGTATGTGCACAAACTAATGTGATTGTAAAAGAACCTAATGTGGAACGCTTTGCCATCATACAAGCTGATGGTGTGAACCTTAGAAAAGCTCCCAATGCACAAAGCCAAAAACTTATGTACAAAGAAGGAGAGGTATACGCGAACTGTTTCTGGGGAGCACCGAATGCCAAGGCAAAAGGTTACAGTATATATCCTGCACAACCAGCCAAAGGTGAGGTTTATCCGATACTGAGCGAAAATGGTGATTGGCTACAGATATTATATAACACGGAGAATAAACCTTATCTGAAGCAACAATTCTGCCAAATTAAAACCTCTGCCGATTTAAAGGAAATAACACAAGCAGACCTTTCCGACAGATATTTGCGCCAAACGGGAGCTTTTAAAGATTGGTGCTTCGAAAGGTTTGAAGACCCTGAGGCTGGTGACAATGGCATTCGCTTAGGATTAAAGAAAGGAAAATATATTGTTTTCGCTTATTTAGCAAGAGTTATTCCTCTATATGATCCAAAGTTAACCACAGCATACCGCATAGAGAAGAAAAAAGCTTGTGATGACTGTATGGAGGAGTGGATTCTGTATTTTGGCAAATCTGTAGCTACAAACATAGAGAAATTAAGTGATACAGAATGGTATGCTCAACTTGACATTAGTAAACTCACAGACAAGCAATTAGCCGAAGTCTTTACCAAAGCGCCTGGCGAAGGACTTGATACCCAAACTGTATTTCTCAAATTTAAAGGTGACAGTGAGTTACACATGTTTGAACAAAAAACAAAATAAATATAATCAGTCAAGTTTTTTGCTAAGCTGTTTAAATATATAATAACCAAAATACATTCGCAATGAAAAAACTATGCACTTTAATTATAACATTACTAATTAGTTTTGCAAATGGCATGGCACAATTCAACTTTACCGTAAAAGCTCCAGCCATTACAAAATTTGCAATAGTAAATACTGATGGTGTTAATCTAAGACGCACCCCCAATGCTACAGGACAGAAGTTAATTGGTGAATATATCAGAGGAGGTGGTTTAGAATTTCTATGGGGAGCTGCCAATGCAAAAGGTGAAGAAGGATATACAGAGGTGGTTCACCCTGAAAAGGGAGAGGCATTGCAACTGATAAAAGTTGTGGGCGATTGGATTCAAGTTAAATATTGGTCAAAGTTAGCATATATAAAGAAAGAGTTTTGCACAATAAAGACCATTGATGATTTAGTGGAAATAAATGAAGACTCCCTTATTGCCAATAATATATATTGTAGAAAAGAAGGCAAATATGCTGGTACTTATTTTCTTATTAATGATGAATATCCTATCAATAGATATAACGGCTATGTTCATGGAGATATACATGTAGGAAAAAATGTCGGCAAATTTATAGTTTTCAACCATTATACGTTATTTACATGCTGTTATGATAATCGGCAAAATATTGTCAGAAATCCATATCGGTGTCCAAAAACTGGTGATGAAGACTTTGACAAAGCGTTTGCTCTCACATTAGCTTCAACAAAGATGGCATTCTACTATAGAGACAATTGGTGCAAGAATGCTGGTGAAGACAAGGATTTGGACTATACGAAATTTTTGGTAGACAGCAATGATGAAACAATCAACAACTATTTTGATGAACTGGAAAAGGAAGAGTATTCGTATGATGTGTATTTCATGATCGACGGTTCCAACCGACTACAACGTCTAAGAATATTCTTGCCCACAATGAAAAGGTAAAGCAACAAGACTCTCTCCAAAGAGTTAATAATGCGGTAAGCTTTTTACAAATAAATTGCCACTATTGCCACTAAATCTATATGTATTTGATATTCAGATGGATAGTTAGTGGCAATAGCTCTTTTATTGCCACTAATCTGTCACTATTGCCACTACTGGCATGATTCGTTATGGCTATAGTAAAGCGGCGTTATGACTATAGTAAAGCGGCGTTATAGCTATAGTAAAGTGGCGTTATGGCTATAGTAAAGCGGCGTTATAGCTATAAGAAAACGGCTTTATAGCTTTAAAGATACGCCTTTTCATGAGTTCTTGATAATGTAACTATGAGTGCCGTTATTTGGAATTAAAACCGAGCAAAAACAGTAAACTTTTTGATTATGGCAATTTAGTGGCAGATAAAGCAGCTTTTATTCAAATTGCCACTCCCACAAACCCCGATAAACAAAGGCTTTTGGGCATTTAGTGGCAATAGTGGCAATTCTGGATAACAATTTAAGAAATGTAATATGTTGTCGCTTATAATATGGTATTAAATATTGCATGTTATTTTGTTTATTGATAATTTTGCAGCGGTAAAATAACAAAATACAAGAAATACGGTATGAAGAAAGTCTTTTTCACGGCAATTTTAGTGATTTGCCTTGCTGCGACATCGTTCGCACAGAATAGCAGGATGATGAAAATACACATGAAGTCGGGCGAAGTAAAGGAATTTACTTGTAATGATGTAGACAGCATCACTTTTGGTAACACAGAAAATGAGTTGTATTCAGATGTAACAGTCACAAATACATACAACCTTTATTATGGAGCCGTATCAAACGAAGTTGGAATGTATATGCTGCATCTTTGTGACGGAGAGCTTACCTCCGGCGGACTTCCTATGGAAATAAATAAGCACGATATCCGTCTGACTGTTATGGCTACCCCATCTTCAGATTCAGACAACGCTTTGTTGCCTTCAGGAACATACTCTCTGAATGATGATCCAAATGCTGTTGGGATTTACGGAAAACAATGTGTATACATTGAAACAAATACCGTTAACAACAAGGGACAAGTTGACGGATTCCTTGATTCGCTGAAGGTAGCAACGCTGAATGTAGAAAATAATGGTGATGGACGATATCATATAGTTCTTGACGGCGAATTGAGGAGTTGCGGAAAAATTCGCTTCACGTACGACGGTGAGCTTAAATTCGTGAATAAAGACAAGAATGTTGGTTACGATTATATTACAGAAGATGTGGATTTCAAACCTGTTGGCATGAGCGGAAGGTATGTGAAAGCCACAAGTAACTATTGTGATTATACAATAGCGTTTTTCAATACAGAACTTGATGACGAAGGATTTGTTTCAGGAGCTGGCGGATTGCTTAATATGGTATTGCTCACAAAATATGCTGTTCCTATGGATATAAGTACTATTGAGGGAACGTATGATGTGGTAATGCCTGTCAGCGGTGCAAAGTATGAGGCTGGAAAATATGTTGGAGGTTCAATACTGAATACAAGCTATGGAGCTATGGCAATGGGATCTTATTATGCCGAAGTTGATGACCAGGGATATGACAAGGCTTATGGAATGTTCAACGGAGGAACTGTGAAGGTGAAACTTGATGGGAACAATATTATATTTGATTGTAAGTGGACAACACCACAAGGCAAGAATGTGACTATGAATTACGCTGGAGATGCAAGATATATTGCCGATCAGTCGGAAATAGAGGACAGTTACGACGTGAAATCAAGCTCGCTTGAAGAAAAAAACATAGGCAAGGCAACGCTTTGTGGCAAGCTGAATGTTTATGATGCAATGAATGCAAACAATGTTGTTTATCTGATAAAAAGATAAAATAAGAAATAGGTTTCCTTTTTATTCTTATATTGATGGGCGTATTAAAAGCAGTAGAAAACTTTTTTAATACGCCCATTGCTTTTTGTTTTAAGTATTTGGGTAAATGCTTTCATTTGTCAAACATTTTATCTATCTTTGCATAGCTTAACTATGCAAAATCATTAAAATGAAAAATAATTTGAATAAAAAGCAGATCTTTACTGTATATAAACCTTTATGCATGGGACTTTTGCTATGTCCGACAGTGTTGATGGCACAGAATAATGATACAATCTCTTATAGCAAGAGTCTTGACGAGGTGGTTGTACAGACAGCATACGGTTCTGCAAGAAAATCTACAATAACTGGTTCTATAAGCCAAGTTGAAAGAAAGGATATAGAAAAACGCCCTGTATCTACAGTAACAGCAGCTTTGGAAGGAAGCGTGTCTGGAGTGACGGTTAATAATACTTTCGGGCAGCCAGGAACTGCACCGAGCATAACAGTTAGGGGTATTGGTACTGTAAACGGTACGTATGCTCCACTTTATGTGCTTGACGGTGCACCTTATATGGGCAACATTGCCGACCTTAACCCAAATGACATAGAGAGCGTTACCGTGTTGAAGGATGCAGCATCGTGTGCTCTTTACGGTAATCGTGCATCAAACGGAGTTATACTTATAACTTCAAAAAAAGGCAATAGCAACAAGATGAGCTTTAATCTCAAAGCTAACTTTGGTACTTACTCAAAGGGAATGAAGGAATATAAAACCCTAAATCCAAAGCAGTACATGGAAGTAAGCTGGCTTGACTATCGCAACAATCTTGTTACAAATTCAAAAATGAGTGTTGCCGATGCTTCGCAATATGCAACTGAGAATCTTGTGAATAAAGTTCTTAAGATAAATATCTTTGATAAACCGGGAAACCAACTCTTTGACAGTAACGGAAAGCTTGTGGCTGATGCAAATATTCTGGATGGCTACAAGGATGATTTGGATTGGTATGACCAAGCCACAAGGCACGGATTCCGTCAAGAATATAATTTCAGCGGTAATCAAATGGGTGCAAAGAGTGATAGCTATTTCTCTCTCGGATATGTTAATGAAGACGGATATCTGAAGAATTCTGCCTTTGAGCGACTAAACGGAAGGCTTGCAATGAATTATCGTCCATACAGCTGGTTTAATACAGGATTCTCTATGATGGGGTCACACCAAAAGTCAAATATTGCTGAGGGAACTGCATCAGAGTCTAACAGATATACCAATGCTTTCTTTTTCTGTCGTACTATCGCGCCTGTATATCCGGTGCACAAGCACAATGCTGATGGCAGTTATTTGCTTGACTCTAACGGAGATGTGCAGTTTGACACAGGAGATAATGAATCGCGCAACCAGTATTTGGATAGAAACATTATATATGAGAACCAACAGAACAGTAATAAAACGGTAAGAAATTCTATTTATGGTTCTGCGTATGCTACACTGAAGTTTCTTGATGATTTCTCGTTTACGGTGAAACTTGACGGTAATGAGGCTGATCATGAAAAACGCAATTATTTCAATGCTGTTGTTGGCGATGGTAAAGGACTAAACGGAATGATGCAGAGCTATAAGTATAGAACAAAAAACTATACATTCCAACAGCAGCTGAATTGGGGCAGACATTTTGGCGAACATAGCGTTTCGGTGTTGCTCGGCCATGAGAACTTCTCATATTCTTACGACTATGATTACCTGTATAAGACAAACCAGACATTTGCGGGAAAAGACAATGCGTCAAACTTCAGTACCGTTGCCGGTTCTACAGGATACAGCATAGATTACAGAACGGAAAGCTATCTGGGAAGAGTGCGCTACAATTATCTCAACAGATATAATGTTGAGGCTTCGTTCAGAAGAGACGGTTCATCGAGATTTTCAAAACAAAGCCGATGGGGTAACTTTGGTAGTATCGGAGCAAACTGGATTATATCAAATGAAGAGTTCATGAAGAATGTGGACTGGGTTGACAATCTGAAACTGAGGGCAGACTTCGGACAGGTTGGCAATGATGCCGCTGCCGACTATTATGCATATATGGCTCTTTATGCTGCAAGTGTGAATGCCGGTGAGGGGGCATACTATCAGGACCAGCTTGAGAATCTTGACTTGAAATGGGAAACAGGACAGTCGTTTGGTATTGCACTCGATGCTCGAATGTTTAACCGCTGGAACTTGAGTGTGGAATATTTTGACAAGCGTAATAAAGATTTGCTCTTTGATGTGTATTTGCCATTATCGGCGGGCGGAAACGACTATAAGCATGCCTCTGCCGTTGCTACACGAAATATTGGAACTATGTCGAACCGTGGCGTGGAGATTAATACAGATGTTGATATTTATAGAACCCGTGACTGGACTGTAAACTTTGCTGCAAATGCTACATATATAAAAAACAAAGTTGTAAAGTTGCCGGAACAGAACAAAAACGGAATACTTAGCGACTACTTTAACATCGTTGAGGGTAAAAGCCTTTATGAGTATTATCTTTATACCTTTGTCGGTGTAGACCAAATGACAGGTAATTCTTTATATAAAGCAGACTTGAGTAAATATTGTGTGAAGAATGCCGACAATGTTGTAGTGGCAGGAAATGCAAATGGTGCTGACCTGTCAAAAGTAGTTACCCAAATCAATGGCGAGTATTATGTAAATAATCCATCTTATTCATATAGAGAATTCCAAGGCTCAGCAATACCGAAGTTCTACGGAAGTTTTTCTCCATCGGTGAGATACAAATCATTTGCTGTTTCTGCATTGTTCACTTATTCAATTGGCGGAAAAGTCTTTGACAATGTATACAAAACTTTGATGACGACAAGCGGAACACCACAGAACAACCATGTTGATATATTGAAGTCATGGCAAGGTGTGCCAGATGGAATGACCGCAGATTCGCCAGATAGAATAGCTCCTCATGGTATACCTCAAGTGAACAGTGGTTTGTCGGCAAACAATAATGCCGTTTCGTCAAGATGGCTTGTTGATGCAAGCTATATAGTGCTGAAGAACCTTTATGCAAGCTATGATTTGCCTAAGGCATGGAGCAATGTAGCTGGATTGCAGAACGTAAGGGTGTCGCTATCTTGTGAGAATTTGTTTACTAACACCAAACGGCAAGGCATGAATCCGCAGCAGAGCAGCAACGGATTCCAGTATAACTGTCTTGTCACTCCGAGAGTGTTTACACTTGGAGTTGATGTGAAGTTCTAATGAAGTAATTTTAATGCAGAAGAAAATGAAACGTAGATTAATATATAATATCTTTGCGACTTGTTTGGTATTTGGATCAACAGCATGTAGCAGTGACTATCTTGACACTACGCCAAACAGAAATACTGATCCGAAAGTGATTTTCAGTTCTACCGACAATGCCAAGCTCGCAATCAATGGACTTTCAAAACTTATGGTGCAGCAGTATGAGTCGCAGTTGTTTAATGGCGAAGGCTCAATAAAGACCCTTTACGGAAATTTTCAGGGAAACGACTACCAACGCACTGTAATGGTTTCAAATCTTGATAATATTGCAAATGGTGGATTTATGCAGAACTCTACGTCTGTATATGACTATTATCCTTGGTTTTATTATTATCGTATAATTGGCAATGCCAATACGGCAATAGCAAGAATTGACGGAGCAAGTGGTGAGTTGACCGACAAAAAATTCATCAAAGCCCAGGCTCTAACGTTTAGGGCGTATTGTTATTCAATGCTTGTGCAGATGTACTCAAAACGTTGGATGGATAGTAACAACGGAGAGAGTAGAGGAGTTGTGTTGAGGCTCGACGAGTCGAAGGGAGATATGCCAACTTCTTCGCTTGCAAAATGCTATGAGCAGATATATAAAGATTTGGATGATGCTATAAAGCTATATCAAGAGTCTGGCAAGAACAGAAATGAAAATGACAATCATCTGCCAAATCTTAATGCTGCTTACGCTGTATATGCACGTGCTGCGCTGAATAGAGAAGACTGGAAAGTTGCTGCTAAATATGCAGCCTTGGCAAGAGAAGGCTATCCGCTGATGAACAATACAGAATACCAAAGTGGATTCAACAAACACAACGGAGAGTGGATTTGGAGCGTATATGGATCAGCATCAGAGTCAATAAGCTATTATCAGTTTTTTGCATACGAGGGGTCAAACTCAAGTTCAACATGGTGCAGAACACGTCCTGCCACGATAAGCAAGGAATTGTATGACAGAATCCCTACCACTGATATAAGACGCAATCTATTTCTTGCCCCTAATGGTGATTCGTATGATTTGGCAAGCAACAAGGCAGGGACTGCTTTGCAGCAAAGGGCAAAGACGGATTATGCTGCACGATTGTATTCCTCTACAACAATTTTTGCCTATATGCAGATGAAGAGCTTGGCTGCTGTACAGCCTGGAGTGGGGGAGGTTAATCTGTTCCGTTCATCAGAGATGTATTTGATTGAGGCTGAGGCATACTGTCATCTGAACAGAGAGCAGGAAGCAAGGGACTTGCTTGTGGATTTAAACAGAAATTCAGGGCGTGATCCTGAGTATTCTTGCAATAAGTCGGGGGCTGATTTACTGGATGAGGTCAGATTGTATAACCGTATAGAACTTTGGGGTGAGGGACACGACTGGTTCAACTATAAACGTTGGGGACTGCCAATCGAACGCCATAGCTCAGCACAAGGTGGAAACTTCCTTGTTAATTTCGCTGTTACTATTGCTCCTTCAGACAATAACGGTTGGACGTGGATTATTCCAAGCAAGGAGGTTGACTACAATTCTGACATATTGAGCGGTGTAGAATAAGTTATTTTACTTTATTGTGTGTGTTGGTACGGATATATATATTATTGATAAATAGTTGTTTAAAATAAAAAAGCAGGGTATGTTGGTGCATATCCTGCTTTTTTATTTGTATATTTGCAGAAATATATTGAATTTATATCTATGCATATTGTTAAACTAAATAGCTTCTATATAAAGTGTGGCATACTTTTTATCATGCTTCTTTTTACTACGCATTTCGTTTATGGACAGAACAATCCATATAAGATAAGCGATAAACTGTATCCATTGTATATTAAGGCATATAGTATGAAAGGACAGAAGGAGGGCGTCGTATTGAGTGATACGTTATATCGCCGCGCTGTAGCTCTTGGAGATAAAAAAGCTGAATGTTTAGCTCTTACTATTCCTTTTTTATATGCCACGAATATATCTAATAATGTAAAAGAGATAGAAGCTCCTCTGAAAAAATTACAGGAAAAGTCTTTGCAGACAGGTTTTGTTCAGTATTATTATTTTGGTTCTACTAACAAGGTGATTTTCTTACTAAACAAAAATTACTATTTGGATGCAATGGATTATATAGACCAGCAACTTAAGTTTGCAAAAGCAAATAATCATACTTATGGCATATATACGGGATACCGCATGCTTGGTATGGTGCATCAGTATAGAGGCGAAAACATGCTGGCGATAGAAAATTTCAAGCAAGCTGCAGACTATTGTGTAAAATATCTCCCATCGCAAGATGTAACAACATGCTATCGACCTATATGTGAGTGTTATAGAATGCTTGGCGACCATGAAAAAATGTATGATTATGTGGAGAAAGCTTTGAAGTCAGTAAAGAGTGCTTCAACCAGAGATTTGTTGCTACTCTCTAAGGCATACGCTGAATATGCTCTCGGATACGATTTAATGTTCAGGAAAACTTATGATGAAATAAAAAAAAATATATCGGGATTTAATACAGGGACTATTCCTTCTATAGGAATGATTGTTGAAGCATTTTATGATATATTAAATGGAAAGGGGGTAGAGACTATCGATAAATTGCCAAATGCTGTTTATCCGGAAGAGAGATACCTTGCCAAAATGATTTATTATCAGCGGAAGGGCGATTACAAAAACGCAATGCTGTTTATGCAGAAATTATATTGGCATCAGAGTGAGGAGAATCTTAAAATCTTTGACAAAGACATTGCCAGTTTGAATGTTCGCTACAACCAGCAACAGTTGCTGAACGAAAAGCAGAAGACTGAATATGAGAATACTCGCCTTGAGCTTGCTAACACACAGCTCACGCTTAAAAACTCTGACTTGGAGTTGGGAAGAATGAAAAGTGCGGAGCATTTGGCAAGAATCAGTGCCGACAAGAACCTACTTTATTTCAATAACCAAAAATTGGTGTCAAAGCAGTTAAAAGACTCTCTTGAGCGACAGAGATTAAAAAGAGTGGCAAGGGATAAGGAAATGCATGCTCATAATATAATCATGTCTTTTTTGATAGCGACTATTCTATTGATTTTAGCTCTCAGTTCAATATATATTTATTATAGCAGAAAATTTTCCACGAGATTAAAAGTTTCGAACGAAAAGTTGAGAGAGACAGTTGAAGAACTTTTTGTGGCTAAAGACAAAGCTCTTCAAGCTGACAAAATGAAGACAATGTTCATTCAAAACATGAGTCACGAAATCAGAACTCCACTTAATGCTATTGTTGGATTCTCTCAATTGCTTGTTGATATGGGAGATGAATTTGATGATGAGGAAAAGAAGAATATGTCAAAGAGTATAATGGAAAATTCTGATTTACTGTCTACTCTTGTAAATGATATTCTTGATATGACATCGCTTGAAAGTGGAAAGTATGTAATGAAGATGGAAAAAGCGAATGTAAATGATATTTGCAATATTGCTGTCAATACTGTTATGCACAGAAAGGCTCCTGATGTGGAATTGCTTGTATCATCACTTCTGCCAGACGATTATGTTGTTGTTACTGATAAGATGAGGGTTAAACAGGTATTGATAAATATGTTGACTAATGCTGAGAAGAATACTACACATGGAAGAATTGTTCTTGGAGCATCACTTGATGAAAAAAATGAAATGTTGACTTTCAGCGTTGCCGATACAGGAATAGGAGTGCCGAGGGATAAGATAAAAGATATTTTTGAACGTTTCCGTAAGCTTGATATGTATAAACAAGGCTCAGGATTAGGATTGAATATTTGTCGTATGATTGCTGAAAGACTTGGTGGAAATATTGATATTGATCCAAATTATACAGGTGGTGCAAGATTTACTTTTTCAATTCCTTTACGACAACAACTTTAATTATCAAAAATGCCTGCAAGTCAATATAATTGATTTGCAGGCATAAACGTAACAAATTTTTGAATAGTTTCTTTTATTTTATAGACATCTTCTCAACCCTTCTTTCGTGGCGTCCACCTTCGAATGGAGTATTGATGAATTTGTTCATTATCTTTTCTGCCATCTTGTTGTCGATGAAACGACCCGGCATAACGAGAACGTTGGCGTTGTTGTGCTGACGGATTAGCTCTGCAATTTCTGGAATCCATGCTAAACCTGCACGTACACCTTGATGCTTATTCAGAGTCATAGCCATTCCCTCACCGCTGCCACAGATAGCGATACCTGGATATACTTCACCGCTTTCAATAGCTTCGGCTAATGGATGAGCAAAGTCTGGATAGTCGCAGCTTGTGTCGCTGTATGTTCCGAAATCTTTGTACTGATAACCTTTTGACTCCAAATACTGGATAACGAACTGTTTTAGTGGAAAACCTGCGTGGTCACATGCCAATCCAATAGTCTTTACTTCCATAGTGTTTAAGTTTTTAAGGGTTAATAAATTTTATTTTATGAATATGTTGAGAATGGGAGGTGTTTTGCAACCTCCCTGTTCTCTCAATTCGAATAGATTATCCTAAGAAATCTTTAACTTGTTTATATACATTCTCTGCTGTGTAACCCAACTTCTCGTCAAGAACTTTATAAGGAGCTGAGAAACCGAAGCTTGGCATGCCAAAGACTTTACCGTTTGCACCAACAAGACCTTCAAGTGTTACAGGCAAACCTGCTGTCATGCCGAAAATCTTGCTTCCTGTAGGAAGAACGCTCTCCTGATATTCTTTGCTTTGTGAGCGGAAAAGACCTTCGCTCGGTACGCTGACAATACGAATCTTCAATCCGTCTTTGCGTAGAAGTTCTGCACCGGCTACGAGTGTTGAAACTTCAGAACCGTCGGCAAGAAGAATAACATCAAAGTCATCATCAGAACCTGCTACTATGTATGCACCCTTACGAGCCTGTTCGTAATCTGTTCCTGCTGGCAACTTGGCAATATTTTGACGAGAGAAAATAAGTGCAGTCGGAGTTTCCATGTTCTCCATTGCCATAGCCCAACAAACTGTTGTCTCATCTGCATCCGCTGGGCGGAATACACGTACACTGTCCTTACCGTGATGATTCTTCAATTTCTCCATCAAGCGGATTTGAGCTTCTTGCTCAACTGGTTCATGGGTAGGTCCGTCTTCTCCAACACGGAATGCATCGTGTGTCCAGATGAACTTGATAGGTACTTCCATTAATGCTGCCATACGTACTGCTGGCTTCATATAGTCGGAGAATACGAAGAATGTTCCGCAAGCAGGAATAACTCCACCATGCAAATACATACCAATACACATACAAGCCATTGTTAACTCGCTTACACCAGCCTGAAAGAAAGCACCGCCGAAGTCACCGCGAACGATAGAACGTGTCTTCTTCAAGAAACCGTCGGTCTTATCACTGTTTGAAAGGTCGGCTGAAGAGCAAATCATATTTGGAACTTGCTCTGCTAATGCACCAAGACTCACGGTCTTACCGATGATTAGGGTAGGGTGGTTCTGCTCACCCTGTGCTGCAACAAGTGCCTGGCGAATCTCGTCTGGGTCGTTGCCGTTGATGGTCATCACGTTCCATCCCCATGCCTCGTATTTCTCAGCTGTGTTCTCTGTCATAACGACGCTACACTCTGTTTCTATCGGCAACGTGGCAGATGCTGTGTTGCGTTTCGAGACGAACTATTTCGGATATCGCGGCGGCAATTATCCGCCTCGCTATTCAAACTTCACTATAAGTAACGTCTCTGCCAAGTCGTCTGCCGCTTATGCCATATATTATGACGGCAACGAGGAGGAACCGATTACGGATATTTCTGTAAGCAACTTTAATGTGGGCAAGGCTTTGCATCCGTATTATCTGTTCCATACTAGCGGATGCACTTTCAGCAATTGCCGTGTTGGCGGCAAGAAGCAGCCTTTTACTCTCAAGGAGAGTCGTAAGAGGCATCAATGTGACGTGTGGTAATCCACACTGTTCTTTTAATCTTTCTGCAGGTTCTTTTTATCCCTGTTTTTAAGAAAGTAGGCAAGTTTCATATAGATAGTTGCCAACTTACTCATGGTAATTAGGCAACTTTCTCATGGTAAGCAAGTTCTTACCACCATTTTTGTTCGCCATTTTCATATGTGAAAATACGTTCTTCATTTCCTTCGGTTTTGTTTCTCAATAATAAGAGCGCGTTTTGGGGAACATCTTTAAAAATGAGGCTAAAATTTTTTGCTTGCTTTTTACCGAGCGATACCCAACCAAAATCATAGTAAAATAATTCATATTCCATATTCGGTATTATGAAGTTGCCGTCATTTTTAGGATAGAATATAATTTTTGATATTTCCTTACTATCTCCCAAATCCATGCCTACGCAATAGCCGTAAATGTAGTTGTTTGGACATTTGTAGAATTTTCCATTAAAGACTTCTTTTACGTCATAGGAAAGTTTACCAAATAAACTTCCTTTGTATTTTTCTTGGTTGCCAAATATTTGAATTTCAGCAAGTGGAAAATTATTGTTTGGATTGGATTTGTATCGTATGTATCTATATTTTTGTTTGTTGCTAATATTTATAACGTTTTTAAGAGTAGGCATGTCCTTTATAGTATATAATGTCTTGAATGTATGAAAAAATGGGTCATTTGAGGCTTCGAATTTGCTGCCAATAAGTTGTCCCCATTTGTTAGTCCAATTAGTTGAAAATGGATATTTCCTCGTTAAAGTCACCTCTCTTTTCTTTTCATTTATAGGATTTAGCACAGTTTTATTCTTACCCGTAATAAGTATAGGATTGCTTAAAGGTATAAGGGAATCTTTCTTGCAATACATTGGTAAGTAAACAATGCTATCTCCTAAATGGTTAAATACAGTTGTGCTTTTTTCGTTCTTTTTATATGTAACTGGCGCCCAATATGGCGAATCCCAAAAAGTGCATAAATAGACATAATCGATATTTTTGGGAGCTGATATCTTAATACTTCCTTTAAAGTGGTATTCTTCAGAAACATCTATGTAATGAGAGTCTTGAAATTTCCATTTTGTTTTTTCTGAGTTACAATTATTGTCTTCATTACCGCAGAACATGTGTCTGTATATTTTTGAAGCTTTTTTCTTGAAATTGATGTTGTAAGGGTAGCTGCTTGCCATTTTGTAGTTGCACGGGAAATATGATGCGTCTATTTTATCCTGTTTTTGGGCAATTGTATCGCCTTCCGTTACAGTGTATGTCTTCCCGGAAAATGTTAAGGCAATCCAATTGTGTCCTTGTTTACTGTAATTTGCCCATTGAAAGATTTGATCCATCACTACTGGAATTCCTAGAGAACGAGCTATATATCCAAGAAAGACACACCCTTGTCGACAGTTCATATTTCCTTGTTTTTGCATTGTTAATGCATCCATGAGCAATGGATATTTTGTGTTTTCACCCTCTGTTCTTTTCCATATCTCATTTTTTAATTTAGCAAATGCTGTTTTGACGTCTTTCTCTTCGCCTATTATATGCTTGTATTTCAAACTTAAGGTGTCTCGCCATCCTATTGCTATTGGCTCATCTTCAAATCTATATGGTAATATATAGTTGCAAAAGTCACTAAAAGTAACGTCTTCATGCCATGGTGCATTAATCCATGAAGTATAAGCTTGGTCAATGTTGTCAATCAAATATTCTGCTTTTATATATTTCAGATCGTATGTTATTTTATCGTCCAATTTTTTCTTTTTAAATGGTAACCACCATTCTTTTATTAGATTACAATCGGTAATGATTGAATCTGCGTTTTTGAATTTTTCGGTCATGTATTTCAGTCCCGTATTTGTTTTGTAATAGTGTCCACTCATATTTGTTATTATAAATTTTGCAGACTCCAATTTCAGAGAGTCATTTTTACTTTTTCCGTAATGTTCCAAAACTTTCAAAAATTCAATTCTGTTGTTACAGGCTTCATCTAGAGCTTTTTCAAGAGTATCATTATTTGCACATGATGCAAGATACAACGTAAGTATTAAAGCTATAATTTTGTTTGACATATTTGAATATTATTTTATATGTGTAAATAAATCCATTCCATACATTTTTCTAAACTTTTGAGAGAAACAATAGTACAAAAGTATTTCTTCTGTTGTATAAGTGGACATTTCTTTGAAAATAAGAGGATTTTCTCTTTTTGTAAGGAAACTGTATTTCTTTTTGTTTATAACATATTTGTCATACTCCTTTTCTTTTCTGTATATTTGTGACAAAAAATAATAAGGCACTGCAAGATTCTCTTGACTTTGAACAGCTTTTAATAGAAATTCTTTTGCCTTTTCGAAATTTCCCATGTTATAGTAAATGTATCCTTTGTATGCAATGTCTTTTGCCGAGTTTGTACTAACATTCAATTTTTTCTTTATCAATCTATTTAATTTAGAATGAAATGTAGTGTTATTTTGTAGACTGTACTTTATATCTACGGCCTCAATAAGGGATGGCATTAAAAAAATAGCGTCTGATAAATAAGTCGCTGCAGCCAAGAAGTTTCCTTCCTGGTAAGACTCCTTGTATGCCAAGTATTTGAACAGAATATTTTTAGGATATGACTGCAAACAATTTTTCAAATAGACGGGGGCTATTTTTTTGTAGTTCGTGTTTTTGTTGTACAATTTATATGTTGTATAATTTAAAAGCATTGATGTCTTGTTCTTTGTCTTAATCTCATTGTCTTTTAGCAGGTATTTTTCTTTATTTATTATTATCATTCTTTTATTTATTATGAATGGAGTTGTTTGTGGAACTTTTGTTAAGTATAGTGAGGCTGATGTGTAGTCTTTTTTCTTATAAGCCTCATTTGCAAATGAGTTAATATTAACATTGCCATTCTGTATATATGTAAAAACAGAACAAACGGAATAGCAGCATAATAATAAGGCATTTGTAATATGATGAGTATATTTTGTTTTTATAATGTTATAATTTTGAGGCAAAAATCCAATTTGAGTATATAAAAGTATTTTGATGATAGTATTATACTGTATTGTTGCAAGTGACATTTCTTTTATTATAACAAGAAATATCATCAAAATTAAGTACCTATTCGCATTATCTATATCTTTTCTAAGTATCATCTTAAATAAAATAAGAAATATGAAACAGAACGGAATAATCCCGACTATCCCTCTTTCTATCAGGTAAAGAGAAAATAGATTAGGAGCATAAGACGTATAGCTAATTGCATCTTGGAAAAGTATACTGTCTATGGTTTCAAGGTAGTTTCCGATTCCATATCCAATTAAGGGATGTTCCTTTATAACTTTAAAAATTGAACTTGTAGCTTCAATGCGACTTAAAGAACTTTTTTGTTGCAGAGAATTACCTATAAAAGAAAACGAAGCAAAAAAATCTTTTTGGAATGTTAAGAATATAAGAAAATAGATAACGAAACATCCGATAAATAAGTATTTTGTTTTTCCCCATTTCCCATAGTAAAATAAGAATGTTATGGATATGATTGCCAAGAAGTTTCCTGCTCTTGAGAAAGAAAGTAATAATGTTATTAAACACAAAAAATATGCAGTATGTAAAATCACGCTGGATTTGTTCTTTTTTATTATAAAATATCCAAATAGATTGAGAAGTAACAATGTTATTGTTGCCCATACATTTATAAGAAATCCCATTGGTTTGACTATGTATCTAAATGAATATACATAAGAAAAGCCAACACCTTTAATTTCTGTATATTGCTTGTATTGATCTGCAATACCAATTACAACGAATATTGATAATATTATGACAAGAACATTTCCTAATGTACTTTTTTCCCATTTATAAAATCTGAATGCAAAATATGCATATAAGGCCAACAATGAACCATATAGAAGCGAGATGTCATAAGATCTGTTGAATATGATATCTATTGTTTCCCAAGTTGAGAATGCAATTAAACATAGGTCAATTGCAGTGAATTGATTTCTTAATTTATATACAATGCATACGTTTATCGATATGCATAAAAACATTAACAAATAACTATATTCTTTTATTTGCAAAAGTGATGAAATTATTATGCCGATGATGGATACTGGTATAATTGTATTTAATGTCTTTTCTTTTTCCACTTTATATTTATAGGTTTTATCATTTTACTATAGAGCATGTAACAAATCAATGCGAATAATAATAATTGTGAAGTTATATTTCTTATTAGTGTAAAAGACGGGGTTATTCTACATGAGAGGTATAAAGTTAATTGATGTACTTCGTTTGGAAAATCATTGAAAAAATTCCATAAGAAATATGGTATAACGTATATGAAATAATATCCCATAAACATATTTACTGTAAGTGAATATAATACGAATATGATACGATTCCTTTTCCTTATTTTTAAGATGTATGGCTTTTTCGATTTTGGAAATGCTCCAAATAAATAAGCAATGTATTCCTTCGATCTTTTACGTAAATTAGGTATACCTAACAAGTCGGAAACAATCCAATATCCGTCAAATTTGAAAAAGGGATTCAATGTGAATAAAATTCCGAAATTAATAGTTAGTATCATGTATCTGATAATGTCATTTTTGTATTCATAGTATAAACTTAAAAGTATGATAAGAATAAAGCATTGGAAGTATACTCCGGCAATGTTTACCATGCATCTGTCTTTTCTTGGTAATTTCCAAATTGCAGTAACGTCGGTATATAGTATCGGAAAGTTCAAATACAATCCAATTCCAATTCCTCCATGACTTATCCTTTTTTTCGTACAGGCTGTAGCGTGGCCTAATTCATGAAATAAAGATGACACAAAAACAAATATAAGCAAACCTATCAAAATGTCGATGTTTGCAATATTGTTAAAATTAAGTATATTGTCGGTGTGAATGAAAAAACATACGTCAAGTGTTAATGCAATGGAACATACTATAAATATATATTTCCAGTAGAACAATTTTTCCAAATAAGCAGAATATTTTTTCAATGTTTCATTGTTTATTATTTCTTTATGCCATATAAGGGCGCTTTTTGTCTTTGATTGTTTCAATATAGGATTGATTTTTTTTATAATTATGTCTGTAATTTCATCGTAAGACATGTCTTTCCTATAGTTGTTTTGGTATTTTAAAATTGCAGAATCCATATTGTCTTCTTCTTGAAGACATGTAAGTATTTCCACTATGTTTCTATTTGCTTCATAATAATTGTCGCTGTTTATTAGTAAATAAATAGAATCTATTGACGCTGCATCCAACTTCTGGACTTGTATTCTTTTATATATATCCATATAAATCTTAATCTTGTGCTTAATTTGTTTAGGCGTATTACCTATTTCAAGATAGTATTCTTTATACTGTTATCAAACTTGGTCTTTTCTTTCTTTACTTTGTTCTTCCCAAATTCTACGTTGTACGCAACTTTTATATAAGCATACTGCTGATACATTTTGCTTGTGCAACTTTGGTTGTAAGAGTAGTATGAGCAGTCAATAAATTCTTTGTTCGTAATTCTCTTTGAAAAGAAATTGTTGACTCCCATTTCTATATAGAAGTTCTTGTTCTTCCAAGAGCCGATGATATTATATTGCCAGTCATTCTTCAGCTTTGCAGATATGCCGCCCTTGCCTGCCTTTACACTGTTGTAAGGCGGTGCCATAGATGCACTAAATGAAAGAGACTTTATGTTATACACAATGTTGATGTTGCTCATTATTATGTCTGCGTTATAAATCTTCCATTTGTCAGATGTCAACTTCGTATACAAAAGCATACCCTGTATCGACAGACCTTTAAATGGAATGAATGCAGCCACAGCCCCCATGTCATATTCTTTTGATTTGGATTCCGAAGAATATGTTTCTATTATTTTTCCGTTTTCCAAATAAGGTACCATAAGAGGAACCTTGTCCGTTTTGTGGTAGTCGGCACCAAACGTTAAGTTGAATTTCTCTGTAGCTAACATATATTCAAGTGACAGATGGTATAGATGTGCACTTCTCAAGTTCGGATTTCCTCGTTTGATGTGATATGGATCTATTTCTTGATCAAGGTCGCTGCTTGAACTGATATCGGCAGTTGTGTTTCCTATATTGTATTTTAGTGCCACCTGTTGTTTTTGTGAAATTTTGTATGACAATCGGGAATGCAGCCGGAATGCTGTTTCGTCTTTTTTCGTGCCATTCAATCGTTGGGCTATAATAGACAATCCTGGGCGAATGTAGGCAGACAGATTATTTGTCAAATTTATCTTATATCCGGCAAACAGAAGAGACTCGTCGGAAAACAGTGATTGTTTGGATACATTAGTGCCATAATACATGGTCTTTGCATCCGACAAAAAGTTGTAGACCGTGAATGCCAAGTTACTTTTCTTATTAAATTTATGACTATAGTTTATCTCGACATTGCTGTTTGTGAACTTGTTTTTGGCATGAGTATAGTTGGCGTAATCATTTTCTATGTATGTCCTGTCGTATATATTATGGTTGTAATCCATGTTGACAGAATACGTCAGTTGTGATTTCTTGTTGAATTTAAATTCCCCATACCATGAAAACTTAGGAGAAAGACCGTCGTTTTTTGTCTGTGTGTATTGGTTTTTGACATTATTGTGGTTGTCGCCTTTATAAATTACGGTTCCATGATTGTTGTTTCTTGGCGATTTTGAATTTACAAATCCCAATCTTAAAGTCCATGAACCATTTTTGAAAATTCGACGCATCTGTGCATGAAGATATTGTTCGTTGACCCGAAAACTTTCTCCTTGCATATTTTTGTAAATACAGGTAGGGGCTTGAGGAGTAATTATTACTTCGTCGCGCTGTATGGATATTCCGTTGCTTCCAAGATGATTCATTCCACCCCAAAAAGAAAAAGTATTTTTCTTGGATGATATATGTGAAGAAATATTATACTCTCCTTTCTCAAAGCCGATAGTTTCTGATGCATCGAAAGACACATATCCTCCATTTTCATTTTTCTTTGTTATGAAGTTTATCGCATAATCGTCATTTGAATATTTGCCCGTCGGGTTATCTATATATTCTATCTTTTCGATATTATCGGGACGTAGATTAAAAATGCGTCTGTTGTCTGATTTTTCTCCGTTTATATAAATGGCGACATCTGTTTTGAAACGTTTTGCAGTTCCCTTTTGCTTGTCTATGGTAAGTCCGGGAATCATAAGGTTTCCTAACAGGTCAAATCCGGAAAATGAATATTTCACGATATCTTTCGGTGGATATATAATGAGGGCGTTGTCTGTGCGTAAATAGCGTGGCGCTGTGATGCTAACTTCATTTAATTCGAATGCCTTTTCTTTTAGTATTATATCTTTAAGAACTGTGGTGTCTTTGGTTATTTCCTGATCTAACGTAATTGTTTCAAAACCTACACAGTCGTATTGTATTATATACTTTGATTTTTTTATATTCTCGAATTTGTACAGCCCTGTATCTGATGTCATTTTCTTGAAAACTACGACACTGTCCCTGTTAAGTAACGTTACGGCAACGCCTTTAATAGGATTTTCGCCTGTATGGACTTTTCCTATTAGAACGGCATTCTCTGCATCTGTGTAGATTGAGAAAAAGAAAGACAAAATCGTGATAACGACGAAAGCGTGTGTTCTCATATAAAAAATACTTTTAAATCGAGAATACATAAACATATTAAATACGATAAGTATTCCCGACCAAATGTTTGGTTAATCTTCTCCACAGACATTTATCATTATACACCATTCAGACGGTGCCTGTGCTTCATTGAATGACTCGTCTGTGTTGAGATTAAACAACCCCGAAACAGCTAATGGGTCTGTTTCCAGTCTGTCCTCTAACTTCTTGATTTCAAATGCAGGGAACTCTTCATTAAGAGATACGCATTCATTTTTTGAAAATTCTTTTTCCATAATTTTTCTAAATTGTTAAATATATTCTAAGGAGTTTCCTTGAATTTCATTTCGTTGTAAGCATTATTGATAGCAACATAAAATATTTTCTGAAAAAGCAGACAGTGCTGTCTTCGTTCCGTTTCTGTTCTCTTCGGACATCCTCCACCGCAAATTAATGAGAACTTGCACTTTTGACATCTTTCATCATTAAGTAATGGGCTTCTATACCATATTGATGACATTTCGTTTAGAACAAAATGTCCTTGTGAAAAATTTCCTATTACATGCTCTTTTCTGCCAATAAGTTCCCAACAAGGATATATGTCACCCATTGGGTCTATAACAATTCCTCCTTTTGAAATAGCACATCCTGCTGTTTTGAAAGGAAAGGCTTTATTCTTTTGATTGCAAATAAAAAGCGTGATTTTATGTCATAGTCTTTGCATTGATTTATGGTCTTGTATATTTGGTGTAACTTTATATATTCATTGATAGATGGAATATTAATGTCTTTTCTTTCTGTTAAGTCTATATCTTCATGTTTCATTAATCGTGCTGCATGTATCTTCACGTTGTCATCCAATATGTTTATGTCTTTAAGATACTTGCATAGCTCAGAAAATTCATGTACTCCATTTTTATCCACATTCATGCGTATGGATATTTGTATTCCTTTTTCTTTTACGGCTTTTAAATTGGAGATTATTTTACCGAACGAATCTCCATACAGGTAATGCACTCTTCTTTGATTATGCATTTCTTTTTTACCATCGAGAGTTACTTGGATTTTGTTTATTCTTTTTTTGTTTATTAAGTCAATGTATTTGTCAAGGTCATATCCGTTCGTTACAGCAGAAAATGTGTACCCTCTCTTTTCGCCTTCAATAACAATATGTTCTACAATGTCTCGATTTTCTGCAAGTAATGGTTCTCCTCCAAACAAGACTATTGAGCGAATTTCTTTTGTCTTATATTCCTTTTTGTAAGTTTCAATTGCCGTATATGCAATATCAACCATGTTTTTTGAAAATGTATTAGAATATTTTCTATTCTTTTCAAAACAGTATGGACAGCGGAAATTGCAATTGTAAGATACAACCCAAGTTATGTCACATGATTGAAAAAAATCATGTTTATACATTATTTCTATTTGTTTGGATGTTTTTTCTATTTCTTCTTCTTTAGTGCAGGTTGTAATATACCCCCGAGAAAATAACTTTTCTATTAAAGTGGAAGATAGGTCAGTCATATTACAACTCGAATCTTTTAAGTAGTAATATAACTTTTTCGATACAATATCTATTGCACCTGTATTTCCATGTATTAGAATTAATTTATTTTTATCGTTGCTTAATTCAATAGGGATTGTATAGTATGATAATTTAAGTTCTTTCAAATTTATTTGTATCAGTTTTTGTACACAAAATGTTCAATTTCATTTCTTTTTGCAAATGTAGAAAAAAAGATTGATTAATAAATTATATAATCTATATTATTATATTTTATTGACTTTTTACTGACGCTATATGTCAGCAGTTCTGCACTTTTATAGGCATGAGTCATCATGAGAAAATCTAAAAGTTGCAAATATTGTATGGCTCAAATAAAGTTACCGGACAAGACAAATGTTGTCCGGCAGCTCTATATGTGTTATGGGTTGCGATGCTTTATTTTACTGGCATTTTCTCAACTCTTCTTTCGTGGCGTCCACCTTCGAATGGAGTATTGATGAATTTGTCCATTATCTTTTCTGCCATCTTGTTGTCGATGAAACGACCCGGCATAACGAGAACGTTGGCGTTGTTGTGCTGACGGATTAGCTCTGCAATTTCTGGAATCCATGCTAAACCTGCACGTACACCTTGATGCTTATTCAGAGTCATAGCCATTCCCTCACCGCTGCCACAGATAGCGATACCTGGATATACTTCACCGCTTTCAATAGCTTCGGCTAATGGATGAGCAAAGTCTGGATAGTCGCAGCTTGTGTCGCTGTATGTTCCGAAATCTTTGTACTGATAACCTTTTGACTCCAAATACTGGATAACGAACTGTTTTAGTGGAAAACCTGCGTGGTCACATGCCAATCCAATAGTCTTTACTTCCATAGTGTTTAAGTTTTTAAGGGTTAATAAATTTTATTTTATGAATATGTTGAGAATGGGAGGTGTTTTGCAACCTCCCTGTTCTCTCAATTCGAATAGATTATCCTAAGAAATCTTTAACTTGTTTATATACATTCTCTGCTGTGTAACCCAACTTCTCGTCAAGAACTTTATAAGGAGCTGAGAAACCGAAGCTTGGCATGCCAAAGACTTTACCGTTTGCACCAACAAGACCTTCAAGTGTTACAGGCAAACCTGCTGTCATGCCGAAAATCTTGCTTCCTGTAGGAAGAACGCTCTCCTGATATTCTTTGCTTTGTGAGCGGAAAAGACCTTCGCTCGGTACGCTGACAATACGAATCTTCAATCCGTCTTTGCGTAGAAGTTCTGCACCGGCTACGAGTGTTGAAACTTCAGAACCGTCGGCAAGAAGAATAACATCAAAGTCATCATCAGAACCTGCTACTATGTATGCACCCTTACGAGCCTGTTCGTAATCTGTTCCTGCTGGCAACTTGGCAATATTTTGACGAGAGAAAATAAGTGCAGTCGGAGTTTCCATGTTCTCCATTGCCATAGCCCAACAAACTGTTGTCTCATCTGCATCCGCTGGGCGGAATACACGTACACTGTCCTTACCGTGATGATTCTTCAATTTCTCCATCAAGCGGATTTGAGCTTCTTGCTCAACTGGTTCATGGGTAGGTCCGTCTTCTCCAACACGGAATGCATCGTGTGTCCAGATGAACTTGATAGGTACTTCCATTAATGCTGCCATACGTACTGCTGGCTTCATATAGTCGGAGAATACGAAGAATGTTCCGCAAGCAGGAATAACTCCACCATGCAAATACATACCAATACACATACAAGCCATTGTTAACTCGCTTACACCAGCCTGAAAGAAAGCACCGCCGAAGTCACCGCGAACGATAGAACGTGTCTTCTTCAAGAAACCGTCGGTCTTATCACTGTTTGAAAGGTCGGCTGAAGAGCAAATCATATTAGGAACTTGCTCTGCTAATGCACCAAGACATGCTGCAGAAGCTGCACGTGTGGCAGAACCTTCTTTCTGAACTACTGCAGTCCAGTCTACCTTTGGTGCATTTCCGCTGAACCATTCTTTCATTAGAGCTGCCTTTTCAGGGTTTGCCTCTGCCCAAGCCTTCTCCTCAGCATGACGCTCTGCAACGATTCTGCGCAGTTCCTCTTTGCGGTCAGCATAAAGTTTTTCTGTTTCAGGGAAGATTACGAATGGATTTTCAGGATCACCGCCAAGATTCTTGATTGTATTTACATAAGCCTCGCCACCGAGAGGAGCACCGTGAGTCTTGATGCTGCGTTCATAGCTTGTTCCATCATCTTTCAGCGCACCCTTTCCCATAATGGTTTTTCCGATGATTAGGGTAGGGCGGTTTAGTTCTGATTTAGCAGCTGTAAGGGCTTGGCGAATCTCATCTGGATCATTTCCGTTGATTGTTATCACGTTCCATCCCCATGCTTCATATTTCTGAGCTGTATTCTCTGTCATAACGACACCACACTCTGTAGATAGCTGAATATCATTAGAGTCGTAGAACATGATGAGGTTGTTCAAACCAAGGTTTCCTGCAATGCGTGCAGTACCTTGAGATATTTCTTCTTCAATTCCTCCGTCAGAGATATATGCGTAAATCTTGTGCTTTATAATTTCTGAACCAAGTTTTGCTTGAAGAAACTTTTCAGCAACAGCTGCACCTGCAGCAAATGTGTGACCTTGACCGAGCGGACCAGATGTGTTTTCAATGCCGCGTTTTACATCGCGCTCAGGGTGACCAGGGGTTGGAGAACCCCATTGACGGAATTGCTGCAGTTCATCAAGTGTGAACTTTCCTTGAAGAGCCAATGCACTGTATAGCATAGGTGACATGTGTCCTGGATCAAGGAAGAAACGGTCTCTGCCTTCCCATTCCAAATTGTCTGGATCCCAAACGAGAAACTCTGAGAACAATACATTGATGAAATCAGCACCTCCCATTGCACCACCTGGGTGACCTGATTTTGCTTTCTCTACCATAGATGCAGCCAATATACGGATATTGTCGGCTGCCCTGTTCATAATTCTTTTGTCGTTCATATTTATATTAATAATTTTTTTATCCCTTCTTTACTATTGTAGCCTCTTTCTCAATAGATAAACAAGCTTGATATTCTTTAATGTATTTATTGAAACCATCCACCTCTTCTGGTGTAGGAGCAATCTTGGTACCAGTGTTTCCTGCAAAAACTTTGTTGTCAAGGAAATCTGCAAGTGTTTCGTCTGATTCCTTATTTACGAGATATGAAGCAAGTAAGGCTATTCCCCATGCTCCGCCTTCACCAGCAGTCTCCATTACTGAGATTGGTGAATTTATGGCTGCTGCAAGTACTCGCTGACCTACACCTTTCGTCTTGAAAAGTCCGCCATGACCTGTTATTCGGTCAACTTTAACTTTCTCGTCGTTGAACAAAATATCGTTTCCTATCTTCAGTACCCCGACAGAAGCATATAGATTGGCACGCATGAAGTTGGCAAGGTTAAACTTGTCGTTTGCAGAGCGTACAAATAAAGGACGTCCGTCTTTGAGACCTGTAACAGGTTCGCCTGATATATAATTATATGAAATTAGACCGCCACAGTCTGGATCTCCTTCAAGGGCATGGTTATAAAGTTTGCCAAATATCTCGTTCATATCAACAGGTATGCCAAGCAATTGTTGGTATTCTTTGAATAAATTTACCCATGCATTAAGGTCAGATGTGCAGTTATTGCAGTGAACCATAGCTACCGGACTACCATCAGGTGTCGTAACCATGTCAATCATTTCATAAGGACGAGATAATTCTTTCTCTAAGACAATCATTGAGAAAGATGATGTTCCGGCAGATACGTTTCCTGTACGCTGTCTTACGGCATTTGTTGCAACCATTCCTGTACCAGCATCACCCTCAGGTGGACAGACTGGGATACCAGCTTGTAGGTGATCAGAGATATCAAGTTTTTTTGCACCTTCGGCTGTTAATGTTCCTGCGTCTTCTCCTGCGTTAAGAACCTGTGGCAGTATATCTTCCAATTTCCAACTGAATCCATTTGGCTCAACAAGCTTATTGAACTTATTCACCATTTCTGTTGAGTAGTTCTTTGTTGTTGAATCTATAGGAAGCATACCTGACGCATCGCCAATACCAAGAACTTTCTTTCCGGTAATCTGCCAATGAATATAACCGGCAAGGGTTGTTAGATATGTAATGTATTTAACATGCTCCTCTTTATTCAAAATAGCCTGATATAGATGTGAGATGCTCCAACGTAGAGGAATATTGAAGTTGAAAAGCTTAGATAACTCTGCCGCTGCTTGTCCGGTATTAGTGTTACGCCATGTGCGGAATGGGGTAAGAATCTCTTCTTTGTCATTGAAAGCCATGTATCCGTGCATCATAGCACTAATACCAATTGAGGCAAGTTTTTCTATCTCAACATCATATTGTGCTTTAACATTGGCACGTAAATCTGCATAACAATTTTGAACACCATTCCATATAGCCTCAATGCTATATGTCCATAACCCATCAATAAGCTGGTTCTCCCATTCATGGCTACCTTGAGCTATAGGGGTATTGTTTTCGTCAACGAGTACGGCTTTGATTCTTGTTGAGCCGAACTCTATACCAAGAATAGCCTTGCCTTGTTGTATGGTTGTTTTTGCTGTATTCATATAGATGTTATAATTATCTAAGAGCTTTATTTAACATGTAGTAAACCTCGTTGATTCTCAAGTCACGTTTAACACTTTCGAATGTTGAATTTTTATCTATGTGTAAATATTCGATGTCGAGCATTTCGGCATAGTCTTCCCAATATTCTGGTGTTATGTCATACGAGAAACAGCTATGGTGTGTACCTCCAGCAAGAATCCATGAACCTGCTCCTATTTCAAAGTTTGGTTGTGGTATCCACAAAGCATTGGCAACAGGAAGCTTTGGTAGTGGTTTTGGTTGGATGCAATGAACATCGTTTACGATGAGACGGAAGCGGTTGCCCATATCTACAACTGTTGCAGTTACGCCATCTCCAACCTTTGAGTTGAATACCAATCGAGCAGTTTGCTGTTTGCGTACTCCGATGCCGAGGTGATGAACTTCAAGGCGCACAGGCTCGTCTGCAACAGCAATAAGAGGGCATACTTCAAGCATGTGACTCTGCAGAAGTGCTGAATTTTCTCCATCGAAATTCAGTGTATAATCTTCAAGGAATGAACAACCTGTTGGTAGACCTTGTGTCATATACCATAATGTGCGATAAAGTGCTGCAGATTTCCAGTCGCCTTCAGCGCCAAATCCATAACCTTCTGCCATTAAGCGTTGTGATGCAAGACCTGGAATTTGGTCGAAGCCAACGAAACCTTCTGAGTCTGGGTCATCCCAAGAGCCAAGGTCATCAAAGTTTGTAGTAAATCCTTTTGCACCTTTAGCTTTAAGAATTGCTCGGATAGCCAGTTCTGCACGAGCTGCGTTCCAAATCTTTTTCTTTCCTATTTCTTCTCCAGCTTCGCATGGCACAATCTTATAAAGTTTGTGATATTCTTCTACAAGTGCATCCACGTCAGCAGGCTTTACCTGTTTCCAATACTGCATCAATTCTGATACGCAGCAATAGTCTACATGATAGCCTAATACTTGTTCTGCACTAACTTTGTCACCATCAGTTACTGCAACATTGTTCATTTGATCTCCGAAGCGGATTATTAGCATATCTTTTGCATCGGCAACAGCTGCAGCTACACGAGCCCATACTGCAATATGCTCTTGAGTCTTTTTGTCTTTCCAATATCCAACAACAACCTTTCTTGGCTTTCTCAAGCGAGAGCAGATATGTCCGAACTCACGGTCACCATGTGCACTTTGGTTCAGGTTCATGAAGTCCATATCCATTGTATCCCATGGAATTTCTTGGTTGTATTGTGTATGTAAGTGGAGCAAAGGTTTATGTAACATTTGCAGTCCATGTATCCACATCTTTGCAGGAGAGAAAGTGTGCATCCATGTTATTACACCAACACACTTCTCGTCGTTGTTTGCTGCCATCATTATAGCAGCAACTTCCTTATCTGAGTTTGCCGTTCCTTTATAAACGACTTTAATAGGAATAATTCCAGACTGGTTTAGTCCGTCAACCATTTCCTGTGAGTGTCCATCTACTATTTTTACTGTTTCTCCTCCATAAAGAAGCTGTGCTCCAGTAATCCACCAAAGCTCAAGATTTTCAAATGCTTTTATCATTGTTTTTTGTTTTACGATATTAATAATATTTATTTCTTACTTACTTTTTCTTTTGTCCGTAGTAAGCGTTTGGACCATGCTTACGGCTAAAATGTTTTTCTACGAGTAGCGGATTCATTGTAGTTTGAGGATTTACGCAGAAAGAAACAAATGCCATTTTTGCCACTTGTTCCATGACAACAGCATTATATACAGCCTGATCAGGGTCTTTTCCCCATGAGAATGGTCCGTGGTTTTTTACTAAAACGCCAGGTGTATGCACATAGTTAATGTCTTTAAATCTATTAACTATAACAACTCCTGTTTCTTTTTCATATTCTGCCATTTGGTCAGCTGTCATATCTTCTGTGCAAGGAATGCAGTCATGGAAATAGTCAGCATGTGTTGTTCCTATATTCGGAATATCTTTTCCTGCTTGTGCCCAAGCTGTAGCATATGTGGAGTGTGTATGTACAATGCCACCTATTTCTGGGAAGGCACGATATAGTACGAGATGTGTAGGAGTATCAGAAGAAGGATTTAATTCTCCCTCTACAACTTTTCCTGTATTTACGTCTACTACAACCATATCGGATGCTTTCATTACATCATACGATACACCTGATGGCTTTATAACCATGAGATTCTTCTCGCGGTCAATACCGGAAACATTTCCCCATGTGAATATTACCAAATTGTGTCTTACCAAATCAAGGTTTGCACGAAACACTTTTTCTTTCAGTTCTTCTAACATAATATTTTATTTTATAGTTTGAAGTACGGATCGTCATCATATGCTTCTTTGTTGAAGCAATATAGTGCAGCACCGCGTTTTGATGTTATCTTGTCAATTTTGTCTGTTTTTTCAATAAAGTCTATTGTCTTTATCTTTTTACGGAAATTCCTTTTGTCTATTTCTTCTCCTAAAATAGCTTCGTATACATGTTGAAGCTGCGTTAAAGTGAAAAGTTCTGGGAGCAAGTTAAAACTCAGAGGTTCTGTTGATATTCTTCTGCGTAATAACATTATAGCTTTCTTCACCATGTCGTTGTGGTCAGAATATAGTTTAGGAAGTTTTTCGACATCTATCCATTCCAATTGGTGTTCTTCTTGTAAAGATTTATCGTAATCTCTTACGTTGATGAGAGCGCAATATGCAACAGATATTACACGCTCTCCTGGATCACGGTTAACTGCTCCAAATGCTCCAACCTGTTTCATGTATAGGTTGTCAAGACCAGTTAGTGTTTTTAACGTTCTGTTTGCTGCTTCATCAAGACTCTCGTCTTCTTCAACGAATCCACCATACAGCGATAATTCACCACGTCCAGGATCCATGTTTCTCTTTCCAACAAGTAATTTCAATTTGTTGGCTTCAAATCCAAATATTATGCAATCTACTGACACATAAACTTTGGAATGTTCTTTGTAGAATTCGGTCATAAGGTTTTTGTTTTTCTCTGTGTTATTCCGTCTGCCCGTAAATAGGGCAGACGGATGTGTGTGTTATATTATTTTCTTTTACCAGAAATATATGTAGAATGCAACAGTGATGCCAAGTATGATAACACTATTGATTACATCCCATTTGTTCCAACTTGCTTTTGTTGCTGCTCTCTGTTCTGGAGTTGATGTGCCAAATACAAGTCCCTGTATTTTCTCTTCTGAAGGAGCCTCTGTTGCAAGACTTACTATAATAACAACAAGACAGCATATTATAAGCATCACTCCACAGAAGTATAGCCAGTTGAAATCATAGAATATTGCTTTGAACCAGTTGTCTGCTGCATCGCTGACGTTACTGTAGTATACTTTTGCACCAAGGCGTGTCAATCCGATGATGATACCTGCAAGCAGACCCCACATGCCACCTTTTGCAGAAGCTCTTTTCCAACATATTCCGAGAAGGAATGCTGCTGCAATTCCAGGAGCAAGTACGCTTTGTACATCTTGCAGATAATTGTAAAGCACATTACCTACACTTCTCATAATAGGAATCCAAAGAATACCGAGGATAACAATTACTATTGTTGCAATTTGACCAATGCGTACCAATGATTTTTCTGGTGTTTCAGGACGCAAGCGTTTGTAGAAATCAATTGTGAACAACATTGCAGACGAGTTGAACAGCGATGCTAATGAACTCATCAGAGCTGCAAGAATTCCACAAACAACAAGTCCTTTGAAACCTGCAGGCAAAAGTTTTGCCACGAGGGTTGGGAAAGCAGCGTCACTGATTGCATTTCCTGCTGCATCAACAGGCAAGAATCCTCCACCGGATTTCACATTAAGTGCATATGCAATCATGCCTGGAATTAGGAAAATGAATACAGGAAGTAATTTTAGGTAAGCTCCAAAAATTGTACCTCGGCGTGCCTCTTTTTCGTCCTTACCAGAGAGAACACGCTGAACAATAAATTGGTCTGTACACCAATACCAAAATCCTATTACGGCAGAACCAACAAGTGCACCGAGCCATGGATATTGAGGGTCGCGTAAGTCGCGCATTAAGTCTGTCATGTGGTCACCATATTGGTTTACAGGTTCTGCAGAACATATTGCCATAACCTGATCCCATCCACCAACAGCTCTAAGTCCGAGCACAAGAATTATGATAGAGCCAAGTAAAAGTATAGGTGTTTGTAGAACAGAAGTGTAAAGCACACTTTTCATTCCTCCAAATACTGTGTAGAGTGCAGTTATAAGTACCAAGCCAATAGCGGCAATCCAGAAGAAATCAATACCCCATAGCTCTTTGATACCGAAAACTTGTTGGAAGACAAGACCTCCGGCGTATACTGTTACTGCTACTTTTGTAAGTACATAGCTGATAAGAGAAATTACAGATAGAATTGTTCTACTTTGCTTATTATATCTTCTTTCAAGGAACTCTGGCATTGTATAAACCATTGATCGAGAATAGAACGGTACAAATACCCATCCCAAGATCAAAATCATCCATCCCTGGATTTCCCAGTGAGCCATTGCCATACCTGAAGATGCTCCTGCTCCTGCAAGTCCAATCAGATGTTCAGAACCAATGTTTGATGCAAATATTGAAGCACCAATAGCGATCCATGTTGCATCGCGTCCACCAAGAAAATAATCAGCAGAGTTGTTGTTCTTTTGGCTAACAACCCATACGACAATACCAATTAGGGCAAGGCAGAACAAGCCAATTACCAGCCAATCGTAAAATTCCATTTCGTTTTAATTTTTAGAGGTTAGTTATTTTATGTTATTTATTTCACACTGAATTTATATGCCACGTGGCTATAATATTTTTCTCCTGGTTTTAGATATGGTGATGGCCAGTTCTTCTTGTTTGGAGAGTCTGGATATTTTTGACTTTCCAAGCATACGGAAACATGTTTAGGATATTTTATACCATGTTTACATGCTATGCCTGTGCCTTGGAAGTTTCCGGTATAAACTTGCACGCCTGGTTCATTTGTATACATTTCAAGTAAAATTCCTGTTAATGGAGAATACAAAGATGCACAAACCTTTGAGTCGTCTCCCTTTCCGTTTTTATATGTGTTAAGACACCAGTTATGGTCATATCCTGTTGCATTTTTAATTTGGTCAAAGGTAGTGTCGTTGATTGTTTCACTAATAGCATGCGCTTTGCGGAAGTCCATTGGCGTTCCTTCAACAGATTTTATTTCACCTGTTGTCATATAAGTGTCGTCGGCAGGTGTGAATTTATCTGCATTTATATATAGTACCATATTCATTCCTTCTTTTGAAGGATCACCGTTAAGGTTGAAGTAACTGTGGTTTGTCATGTTTATAACTGTTTCCTTATCAGTTGTTGCACCGAATGTAATATCAAGAGTGTTATTACTCAACACTTTGTATGTTGTTGTTGCTTTTACTGTTCCAGGAAAGTTATTGTCTCCATCGGGTGAAACAATTGATAGTATAAGTGTGGAATCGTTAGGTTGCTTGGCATCATATACTTGATACATCCATCCTGAAGGACCGCCATGCAGACAATGTCCAAAATTGTTTTGTGGCAGTTGATAGTCTTTTCCTGCAACGTTTAAATGCCCTTTTGCTATTCTGTTGGCATATCTTCCAACAGATGAACCATAATCACTTGGGCTATTCACGGTGTCTGCATATTGCTTAATGTTATCATAACCTAAAACAACATCAGTAGCTTTACCGTTTTTGTCAGGAACGCACAATGATACAACTCTTCCACCGAAGTTGGTTATGCATACTTCCATACCGTTAGAGTTCTTCAGAGTGAAGAGCTTTACTGGCTTATTGTTTATAGTTGTATCAAATGCCGTCGGGTTGAGTCCCGATTCCGTAAGCTGTGATTTGTTGCCTGGACAACAAGATGTAAATAGAGCTGTAATCAGAATTCCAGCTCCCATAAGAGTGTTCTTTATATTCTTCATTATATGTTATGTTTATTAGATTCTATCCTTTTTTCTTGACGTCGGTCAATTATTTGAATTTATATATTGTATAGGTGATAACCTAAATCCGTGGTAAAATTACGATTTATTTTTTGAATTACACTCTTTTTCTTAAAGAATTTTCGTGAACAGTGTTACTTTTACACTTTTTATACGTTATACTGTAGTTAAAATAAGTATATCTTACTATAAAGATAGTAATTATGGTATTAAATCTGTATTGTTGATTGGCTTTAATAATAATATTGTAGAACGTAAAAATATAAGAGTGGTGTATTGGTTGACAATAAAAGATGAAAACCAATACTCCACTCTTTATAATAACTTAGCAAACTTTGTGTGAACCTTCACTTATAACGACATCATATATTTTTGGTGTCTTTCCGTATTTTGCTTCGTATTTCTTTTTAACGTCAGTAATGAACTTGTCATATAAATCTTCTTTAACAAGGTTTATTGTACATCCTCCAAAACCACCGCCCATGATTCTACTTCCTGTAACTCCATTTTCTTTAGCTAAGTCGTTAAGGAAATCAAGTTCCTCACAAGAAACTTCATAATCTTTACTTAATCCATTGTGAGTTTCATACATTTTCTTGCCTACAGTTTCATAGTCACCAGCATTTAAGGCATCACAAACTGCCAAAACTCTGTCTTTTTCGCCAAGAACGTATACTGCACGTTTCATGTCTTCATCGCTTACTTCATCTTTTACTGATTCCAGCATGTCCCAGTCGGCATCACGTAGAGTTTCAATGGTTTTCTCAAGATACTTTTTCTTTAAAGCAGCAACAACATTTTCGCAACTCTTTCTTCGGTCATTGTATGCAGATGATGCCAATTCATGTTTAACAACAGAATCAACGAGAACTAATTTATATCCTTTTGGATCAAATGGGAAATATTCAAACTCACGGCTACGGCAGTCAAGTCTCATTAATTTTCCTTCTTGCCCGAAGACGCTTGCAAATTGATCCATTATACCGCAATTTACACCACAATAGTTGTGTTCTGTAGCTTGTCCGGCAAGTACCATGTCCCATTTTGAAACTTTGTTGTCTCCAAACAAGTCGTTTAAAGCATAGGCATAACAACTCTCAAGAGCTGCTGATGAAGACAAACCTGCTCCGAGTGGTACGTCGCCTGCAAACGCAGTATTGAATCCTTTAACCTCCACGCCAAGTTTTTTCATCTCCTGCACAATTCCATATATATATCGTGCCCAACTTGCCTTTGGTCCTTTTTCGTCGTTTATATCAAATTCAACGCGGTCTTTAAGGTCAATAGCGTATGCCATAACCTTATTTGTTCCGTTAGGACGGATTTCGCACATTATGCCTTTGTCAATTGCTCCTGGGAATACAAAACCTCCATTATAGTCGGTATGCTCTCCGATAATATTGATTCTGCCTGGCGAAGCATAGACGTTTCCTGTTTTCCCGTCGAAATGCTTTGTAAATCGACTTCTTACATATTCTATATCCATATTCTGTGAATAGTTTTGATAAATTTATATTTAGTTAGTTGTTTATTTTTTTACTCCAAACTTATATATTGTAGTTTGTTTATATTGTTGTCCAGGTCTCAGAACTACAGATGGGAAGTAAGGGCGGTTTGGAGAGTCAGGGAAGTGTTGTGCTTCCAAACAAACAGCACTTCTTCTTGGATAAGTAGACCCGTGCGTACCGCTTATTCCATTTTCAAAATTACCGGTATATAGCTGCAGACCAGGTTCTGTGGTATACACTTCCATTATTCTTCCACTATTTGGTTCTGTTAATCTTGCTGCAAAGCTTAATTCGCCTTCCTCTTTTTTGTTTAGGACATAGTTGTGATCATATCCGTGTCCATTTTTCAGTTGTTCATTATCGTTGTCAATCCTCTCGCCGATAGCTTTAGGTGTGCGGAAGTCGAAAGGTGTTCCTTCAACAAATCTTATTTCTCCTGTAGGAATACTTTTGTTGTCAATAGGCAAATAGAAGTCCGCATTAAGTTCCAATTCTATGTTGTCAACAGTAGGTGTAGGGTTAGCAATACCTGCCAGACTGAAAAATCCGTGGTTGGTAAGACAAATAACTGTTTTTTTGTTTGTCGTTGCAAGGTAGTCGATAATCAATTCATTATCATCATTGAAAGTATATGCAACAGTTACTTTCACTTCTCCGGTGAATCCTTCTTCACCATAGCTTGAAATGTAGTTAAGTACTACAGTTTCATCGTTCATTCTTAATGCGTCCCAAACTTTGGTGTTGAATCCTTTTTTTCCGCCGTGTAGTGAATTCTCTCCATCGTTTGTTGGAATTTGGTATTCTTTTCCGTTAAGTTGGAATTTGCCTTTGCATATTCTGTTTCCGTATCTTCCAATAAGAGTTGAGAGATAAGGTTCCGGACTGTTTATAACATCTTGTATATTGTCATGTCCCTGTATCACATTGGCATAGTTGCCATCTTTGTCAGGTACCATTATAGCAACAAGTGCACCGCCATAATTAGTGATAGCCACCTCGTTACCTCTTTTATTTTTCAAAATATACAGGTCTGTCTTTTTTCCATTTACTGTGGTTTGAAAATCTTCTCTTTTCAAACCACATAGGTTTGGCGTTTCGTTCGTGCTCATAATATAGTATTTTTATAGTTAGTAATCTTTATGTGCAAAGTAAGCGAAAATAAATGAGAAACACAAATGAAATATAAAAAAAAGCAATGTTATAGTGTTAAAAACCACTAATCTTGTATTCTTTATTTTATTCTGCATGTTTTCTCCTTTAGATTGTTTACTGTAGTTTTATATATAGTATGTAGTTCTTTTGTTTTTAACCTTATTTTCCAGATTTTGCATTATTCCTTTGGACTTGTTATTTTATAAAAGTCAGGAAGTCTGCAACTACATAGCTACTTCCTCCCACAAAGATAAAGTCATCAGTGCAGCTGTCTTTAACGGCTTTCTCGTATGCTTCTTTTACAGATTTATAAACTGTGCCTTTTAGTCCATACATCTCTCCCTCCTGCTTTACTCTTTCTGCAGGAATTGCCCTGTGTGTAGTTGCTTGTGTGAAGTAATATGTTGCGTTTTTAGGAAGCATTTTGCAAACGGTGTCTATATCTTTGTCGTCAACCATTCCAAATACAACTCTCAGATTTTTGCATGGTTGATTTTTGATCTGTATACTTAGATATTCCCATCCTCCAACATTGTGCCCTGTGTCGCAAATTACCGTTGGATTTTTTCTTATTGCTTCCCATCTGCCACGCAGTCCTGTTTCTTCTATTACATGCTCCAATCCTTTAATGATGCTCTCACGATGTTTTACAACTCCCATGTCAATGAGTAAGTTCATTGCACAGAGTATAGTGTTTGTGTTTTTCTTTTGATAAATTCCTCCAAGTTCCCCATGCAGGTTCCCGTAGTGTACGGTTTTATAGTCAATTCCACCATTTGCGCAAACTGCAGCAGAAGTTACTTCTTCATTGTCTTTTGCAAATGTTATTGGGGCGCAAATTTGCTTTGCCTTTTCTGTAAATACTGGTTTTGTTTCGCTGGTATATTCTCCAATTACAACAGGAGTGCTTCTTTTTATTATACCAGCTTTTTCCGATGCTATCTTAGCAAGTGTATTGCCTAAAAACTGCGTATGGTCAAAGCTGATATTTGTTATTATAGATAGGATAGGGGAGATGATGTTCGTGCAGTCAAGTCTTCCGCCGAGTCCAACTTCTATTATGGCATAATCAACCTTTTGGTCGGAAAAATATTTGAATGCGAGTGCTGTTGTCAGTTCAAAGAAGCTTGGATGGAGAGGTTCGAAGAATTCTCTTTCTTTTTCAACGAAGTCCACTACATAATCTTTGCTTATACACTTTCCGTTTATTCTTATCCTTTCTCTAAAGTCTACAAGATGTGGTGAGGTGTAAAGTCCCACTTTATATCCTTCGGCTTGAAGAATTGCAGCTATAGAGTGTGAGCAAGATCCTTTGCCGTTTGTTCCGGCAATGTGAATTGTCTTGAAGTTTTTGTGTGGATGTCCGAAATGTTTGTCAAGTTCATGTGTATTGTATAAACCTTCCTTATATGCTGTTGCTCCAACTTTTTGGAACATTGGCACGCTATTATATAGATACTCTATAGTTTCTTCGTAAGTCATAATTCTTTTCCTTCTAATGTACTAATACTGCAAAATTACAATATGTTATTGAAAGGAACAAAGTTTTTTATCACTTAATATATAGTTGAGATGTATGTAAAATAAAAAAGGAACTGAATGTCTTTTGCTTTTTGTTGAAAGCAACATTCAGTTCCTTGTGTACTTATTCCGAGTAGTTATTTATATATATTGTTCGTATATAAATAATTTATGACTATTATTTCACGCTTCCTTTAAATGAGCTTGCGCTTTCAAATGTCAGGTTTAAAGTGTTTTCTGTTGTATTATACTTTTCTGCATATTTGCTCCAGTTATTGCCAGAAACAACTGTTGTTGTGATTGTGGAAGAGAAAGAGAAATTCTCCCATGCGTTTTCTTTTGTATTGTTCTTTATTTCTGCAACAGGAATAAATAGTTTCACAAATGTTTCGTTATCTGCAAGTTGCTTGCCGTTGACTGTAGCTACAATCTTGTATGAAAGAGTCTTAGGGAATGATTTTAATGTTTCAGCCTTAAACTTATACAGATACAGTTTGTCATTGTATTTATTTATTTCTGCTACATAAGATTTCTTGTTCTTATTAATTATGCTTCCAAAACTCATTTCATTGTCTTCGGTAGTATTGTCACGATTAATCTGAGTCTTGTTTCCATCGCTGTCTATAACATATATATCATGAAGTTTCATTGCGCTATATGTTATATAGAATCCAGCTTGCATATCTACGGTTGTGGCTTTAGTACTTTCTGGAGGTGTGTTAGGACCATCGCTACTACTGCTGCAAGATACGGAACACATTGTTACTACACATGCTACTATAAGCATGCTAATAAATGAAGATAGTCTTTTCATGTTTATTATTATTTTAGAATTATACGGCAAATATATAAAAAACATATTATATAGTATATTTTTTGTTCCTTTTTTAAAGGAAAATGAGTCAAACAAATTGTATGTTTGGCTCATTTCCTGTTTCGTTCCTTTTTATTGTTAATCAGTTAAAGTAACTTCTAAATTTTTGGAATATAGTTTGTTTTGTTTTGGAGTCACCTTTAAAGTTGTCGCTCTGTTGCATTTCCTCAAGAGCCTTCTTCTCCTCTTTGCTTAGGGTTTTAGGAACATATACACTGATATGTACCACTAAGTCACCATAGCCATGCCCGTAACCTTGCACTGCAGGAAGCCCCTTACCTCTAAGGCGTAATGCCTTTCCTGGTTGTGTGCCTGGTTCAATTTTTATTTTGACTTTGCTTCCGCTGATGGTTGGAATTTCTACTTGTCCGCCAAGAGCAGCAGTTGGGAAATCTAATAATAAGTTATATATAAGATCCTGTCCGTCGCGAACAAATGTATCGTTAGGCTCCTCCTCGATATATACTTGAATGTTTCCAGCAACACCATTATGAATTCCGGCATTTCCTTTGCCTGGAACATTTACTACCATTCCTTCGGCAACTCCAGCCGGGATTTTTATTTCCACAACCTCTTCGCCTTTCACTACACCAGAGCCACCACACTCTTTGCACTTGTTCTTTATAACCATGCCTTCACCTCCACAGGTAGGGCATATAGTCTGTGTCTGCATCATGCCGAAAAGGCTTTGTGTGGTGCGTGTTACCATACCGCTTCCATGACAAGTAGGACAAGTTTCCTTGCCACTTCCGTTCTCTGCGCCACTTCCATGGCAGTGTGAACAAGTTACATCTTTCTTGACTTTGAATTTCTTTGTAACACCAGTTGCGACTTCTTCCAGCGAGAGTCTCACTTTTAGTCTGAGGTCAGAACCGCGATGTTGCGCAGGTCTTGCACCGCCACGTTGTCCGCCAAATCCGCCACCATGTCCGCCGAACACATCACCGAACATCGAGAAGATGTCATCCATGCTGAATCCTCCGCCGAAGCCACCAGCTCCGCCGAAGCCACCAGCACCCCCACCCATTGGACCGTCAAATCCGAATTGGTCATACTGTTGCTTCTTTTGTGGGTCGTGAAGCACGTCATATGCTTCGGCAGCCTCTTTGAATTTTTCCTCTGCCACTTTGTCGCCAGGGTTGCGGTCAGGGTGATATTTGATGGCTATTTTTCTGTATGCCTTCTTTATCTCGTCTTCTGTGGCGTCTTTGCTCACGCCCAGCACTTCATAGTAGTCTCTCTTTGCCATATTCTATAATTATTGTCCAACAGCCACTTTGGCGTGTCTAATAACCTTGTCGTTCAATTTATAACCCGTCTGAACACAGTCGAGCACTTTTCCTTTTTTGTCGTCGCCCATTCCCGGTACCATAGCTACAGCCTCATGGAAGTCCGTATCAAAGTCGGCATCCTTTGTTTCAATCTTGCTTACTCCTAGTGTGTTCAAGCATTTTTCGAACTTTTGGAAGATAAGTTTCATACCCTCTTTTAGAGCCTCTGCATCATTGGTCTTGTCGGCATTAGCCAAAGCTCTTTCCATATCATCCATCACAGGCAGAATTGCCGATACGGCTTTTTCAGCTCCGTTCAGCAGCAAGTCAGCTTTTTCTTTTATGGTTCTTTTACGGTAGTTGTCAAATTCAGCAACACTGCGCAGATATTTGTCTTTCAAATCGGCAATTTGCTCTTGTGCAGCCTCAAGTGGATCTTTTTCTGTATCTTCAGCTTTTTCCTCAGCCACGTTTTCTTCAGATTTCTCTGTTGTGGCTTCGGTATTCTGTTCCTTATTAGAGTTTTTCAACTCCTCGTCTTTCTTAATATCTTTTTCCTTGCTCATAGTAATAATCTTATTATTTATATATGCTATTAGCAAAAACCTTGCCAATGTGGGTGGTCCTGACAATTATTCGTACATCTTTGCACGTTGCTCCTTGAGCTTCTCGTCGTAGATATAGTCGTCATATTGTGTCAGCTTGTCAATAGTACCTTTGGGTGTCAGTTCTATGATGCGGTCGGCAACAGTCTGTATGAACTCATGGTCATGACTACTGAAGAGGATATTTCCTTTGAAAGCAACCAGATTGTTGTTGAAAGCCTGAATGCTCTCCAAGTCAAGATGGTTGGTAGGAGTGTCAAGAATGAGGCAGTTTGCATTTTTTAGCTGCATGCGAGCTATCATACAACGCATCTTTTCTCCTCCGCTCAACACATTGACTTTTTTCATTACCTCTTCACCACTGAACAGCATTCTTCCGAGATACCCCTTCATGGCTACTTCGTTTCCGGTGCCAAATTGACTCAGCCAGTCTACAAGATTCATGTCGCTTTGGAAAAACTCGGTGTTGTCGAGCGGTAGATATGCTGTGGTGATAGTCACACCCCATTTGTATGTTCCTGCCTGAGCCTCGCGATTGCCGTTGATAATCTCAAAGAGAGCTGTCATAGCTTTTGGATTATGGCTTAGGAACACCACTTTCTGTCCCTTCTCGATATTGAAACTTACGTTGTCAAACAAAACCGTGCCGTCTGCATCTACAGCTTTCAGTCCTTCAACCTCAAGAATCTGGTTTCCTGGTTCACGTTCCATTTGGAATATAATTCCAGGATATTTGCGTGAAGAAGGGCGAATCTCTTCAACATTGAGCTTTTCAAGCATCTTTTTGCGGCTTGTTGTCTGTTTGCTCTTTGCCACGTTGGCTGAGAACCGGCGTATGAACTCTTCCAGTTCTTTTCTCTTCTCTTCTGCCTTCTGGCGCTGATTCTGCTGCTGGCGCAATGCAAGCTGTGAACTTTCATACCAGAATGAATAGTTTCCTGCGAATACAGTAACCTTTCCAAAGTCAATATCTACAGTCTGTGTACTTACGGCATCAAGGAAGTGTCGGTCGTGACTTACTACGAGTACAGTTTGCTCCACATTGCTTAGATATTCCTCAAGCCACTGTACAGTGTCAAGGTCCAAGTCGTTGGTTGGCTCGTCGAGCAGCAAATTGTCGGGATGTCCGAACAAAGCCTTTGCCAGCATGACGCGCACTTTCTCAGTGTTGGAAAGTTCGCTCATCATCTTCTGGTGCATGTCTTCCTTTATTCCCAAGTTCGACAGCATCTGTGCTGCATCGCTTTCAGCATTCCATCCGTCCATTTCGGCAAATTTCAATTCGAGGTCTGCAGCTCGGTTTCCATCCTCTTCTGTCATTTCAGGTTTTGCATAAAGTGCCTCACGTTCCTTCATGTTCTGCCATAGAGGCTCATGCCCCATAAGTACAGTGTCCATAACGCTGTATGCATCATATTTGAAGTGGTCCTGGTCAAGCACAGATAGGCGTTCGCCTGGTCCTAACTCCACGGTACCCTTGTTTGGCTCCAGTTCTCCGCTTATAGCTCTGAGCAGAGTTGATTTTCCGGCTCCATTTGCACCTATTACACCATAGATGTTACCGTTAGTGAACTTGATGTTAACGTCTTTGTAGAGAACTCTCTTTCCGAATTGGATAGCGAGATTGGTTACTGTAATCATTTGTCCTTATTACCTTATTATATATTATATACGTATATTTTCAGAAATGTGTTGTTTGCTCTTTGTGTAGTGCATAAAGACGCACTAAGGCAAAATCGGCTGCAAAGTTACTCTAAATTATTGATATATAGAAATAAAAAGTGAATATTTGTTTTATTTCGTTTTTTTGCGTGTTTTTATATTCTCGTTTGTTGGTTGAAACCGTGTATATACCAAAAGAGGTTGGCGCAGGATGCTACCAACCTCATAATAGATTTCGTAAATGGCGAAATCATAAATAAGATGTCGCAAATATAGAGCTTTCTTATGAAATATGCAAGAAAAACAACAATAAAATGCATAATTTAACATTTCGGCTTTTTGCATAATCCTTGAAATCTGTATTAAGTCAGTATGCATGATGAGTGCAGCAAATCAGTGCAAAAATTATTGTTGGAATGTGCAAGCATAAATAGTGTGGAACTTCAATATACTTGTACAAATGAAAATGAAGAAGTGACATATTAACTGTGAAATTGCAAATAAACATTATTTTTATTGTGAACATTAGCTGTATATATATAATAATGTGTATCTTTGCAAAGAAGTATATCTTGAATGTAATACGAGAGAACACTTTATGCAAAAGTACTATATAGAGTATATTAAAAACTAAAAACTGATTACATATTACAAACTAAAATTTATGAAAAAGCTAAATGCACTACTTTTGTTGTGTCTGCTTTTCCCACTGAGCCTCATGGCATCAGTATGGGACACCGAATATAAAAAGGTGGAGCAGAGCATCAGAGAGCCACAGTTCCCTAACCGCACCTTTAGTATCACCAAATACGGTGCTTCGCTAAAAAATACAGCGGCAAAGAACCAAAAGGCTATCAACAAGGCTATTGAGGCTTGCTCAAAAGCAGGCGGCGGTAAGGTGATTGTGCCTGCCGGAACTTGGAAGACGGGAGCAATTCGCTTGCGCAGTCACGTAAACTTGGTAATTGAGAAAAATGCAACTCTCTTTTTTGAGTTTGACAGAAATCTTTATCCACTTGTTGAAACTCGATGGGAAGGACTTGATTGTATCAACTATTCTCCGCTGATTTATGCTTTCAAGGAGACAGACATTGCAATCACAGGTGAAGGAGTTATCGATGGTAACGGTTCTGACGAAACCTGGTGGCTGATGAGCGGAAAGACTCCTAAAAGTCGCGATATCGTGGTTAAGGAGAAACAGCAGAATCCTGGTGGACGCGCAGACTTGCTAAAGATGGCAGAAGACGGTGTGCCTGTAGAGAAACGTGTGTTCGGTCCATGGAAAGGACTTCGCCCACAAACTGTTAACCTGAATCAATGTGACGGTATCCTTATTGAGGGAGTAAAGATGATACGCTCGCCATTCTGGGTTATGCATCCGTTGCTGAGCAAGAACATCACCGTGAGAAGAGTACATGTTGAGAATCATGGTCCTAACGGAGACGGTTGCGACCCAGAGTCTTGCGAGAATGTGCTCATTGAAAACTGTATCTTTGACACTGGTGATGACTGTATTGCCATAAAGAGCGGACGAAATGAAGACGGACGAGAGGGAGGAAAAGGTAAGTACGCAGGAAAGCCAAGCAAAAACATCATTATTCGCAACTGTGACATGAAAGACGGTCATGGTGGTGTGGTGCTCGGTTCTGAAATTTCAGGAGGATGCAGCAATGTTTTCGTAGAAAACTGTACGATGGACAGTCCTGACCTTGACCGCGTGCTTCGCATCAAGACAAATTCTTGTCGTGGTGGTGTGATAGAAAACATTTACTTCCGTAATGTAAAGGTTGGACAGTGTGGAGAAACCGTGCTGAAAATCAATACCAATTATGAGCCAAAGGAGGTAGGACGCCGTGGATTCTATCCTACAGTGCGCAATGTATACATGGAGAATGTGACATGCCAGAAGAGCAAGTATGGAGTGATGATAGTTGGATTCGACGATCGGAACACTATCCATAACATCAACCTTAAGAACTGCCAGTTTAATGGCGTTTATGGCAAACCTGTATACATTACCGGACAGACAGACCAGCCAAACTATGAAAACGTAAGCATCAATGGTTCTCAAGTACTGTCGAAAGCTCCTTACAAAACATACAGCCAGTGGATGACCCATTCTGTTATGCAGCGCACTCCAAACCCATGCTATCTTGATTTTGCAAAGACTCCAAAATGGGGATATGTGACAGGTATAGAGCAGGAGGCACTTCTTGATGCATATTTGGCAAGCAAGGACGAGAGCATCATCAACTATCTGAAGCAGTATCCTGCACAGATGATTGACGAGAAAGGAAATATCACAGGATACGACTACTCAGCGTTCAATCTTGACAATACACGTCCGGCGCGTTATATCTTGCGCATGAACCAGCTCTTCCCGGAGAAGAAAAACGAGATTGCGCTGAAAACCATATTCAAGCAGTTGGAAAAACAGCCTCGCACCACAGACGGGGTGTGGTGGCACAAGGCTATCTATGCATACCAAGTTTGGCTTGATGGGGTTTACATGGGGCATCCTTTCTATACAATGGCAGCTCCTGTGCTGAAAGGTGAGAAAAAAGCTAAGAAGTATTACGATGACACTTTTGAGCAGATTTCAAAAACCTTTAAGCGCACATACGATGAGAAGACCGGTTTATGGAAACATGCTTGGGATGAAACAGGCGAGATGTTTTGGGCAAACAAGGAGACAGGACTTTCGCAGCATACATGGGCAAGAGCTCAGGGATGGTATGCTATGGCTATTCTCGAAGTGCTCGATGCTCTGCCAGAGAACTATGCTCACCGTCAGGAACTCATCGAAATGCTTAACAAGGTAATGAAAGCAACTGTGAAGTATCAAGACAAGAAAACTGGATTGTGGTACGACGTTATGGATGTGAAAGACAACCGTAACTATCTTGAGGCAACAGCGTCTTCAATGTTCACATACGTTTTGCTGAAAGGATCACGCCTTGGTTATTTCGACGGAAAGCTGAAAGAGGCTGGCTTGAAGGGATACAAGGGCATTCTGAGCAATTTCATTAAGGTTAACCCAGACAAGACTATCTCTCTGACTCGCTGTTGCGAGGTTTCTGGTCTCGGTCCTGGTGTTAGCGCAAAGGTACTGAAAGCAGCTCCAAAAGTGAAAGAGAACAAGCGTCGCGATGGTTCTTTTGAGTATTATATCAGTGAACCAATACGCGATAATGACGGTAAGGGCGTTGGTCCGTTTATTTGGGCTTCGCTTGAAATGGAAAAAATGGGATATGATGTAGAATCTCTAAATAAGTAATTCACGGCTGTTGGTACTGTTAAAATAAAAATACTTATAGGAGTTGAATTACTAATAAATAATAAATTAAAACAAAAAAGCGGTGTCAAGGTTAAACCTTGTGCCGCTTTTTTGCTCTTATATTGAAATAAGGTGTAACTTTGTATGATGTTACTGCTTAATAGAAAATTACTAATTATACAAGAATCTGTTATAATCAAAAAATGAAGAAATTATATTCTACAATCTTTGCACTTGCATTGACAGGCTCAATGATGGCGCAAGACAATGTTCCGGCATTCCCTGGTGCTGAGGGATTTGCACGCTACACTACAACTGGCGGTAGGGGAACAAACGGCACAACCAAGGTGTATCATGTTACAAACCTGAATGATAGTGGTACAGGTTCGCTGCGTTGGGCTCTCAGTCAGGCAGGACCACGCACTATTGTGTTTGACGTTAGCGGATATATAGACTTGAAGTCTAATCTTAAAATCACATCAAATACTACTATTGCAGGTCAGACAGCACCAGGAAACGGTATAACATTGCGCTACTACACAATTGAATTTACAAACTGCGACAATGTTATTGTGCGTTTCATACGTTTCCGTCGTTCACAAGTAAAGCATGTTGATGACGGAGCAGACTGCGCATGGGGAAGATACCGCAAGAATATAATACTTGACCATTGTTCGCTGTCATGGAGTATTGATGAACTTGGATCTTTCTATGACAACCGTAACTTCACGATGCAGTGGTGTATGCTTGCTGAGGGACTTAATGCCGGACATGAGAAAGGTGATCACAGCTATGGCGGAATATGGGGAGGAAAGCCTGCTTCGTTCCATCACAACTTCTTGGCACATGTACAGAACCGTGCACCTCGTTTTAACGGTGCAAGATACAACTGGAGCGGATATGACAAAACAAAATATGCCAACTCCATACAAGCAGAAAGAGTTGACTTCCGTAACTGTGTGATGTATAACTGGGGTAACGGAAACGGATGTTACGGTGGTCCTGGAGGTGGATATGTGAATATGGTGAACAACTATTTTAAAGCAGGTCCTGGCACCAAAAACAAAACGCGAGTTACGCAGATTTCTTTTTCTGATGCTTCAAATGGCGGAGATAACCCATTCCCTAACTATTCAAGTCGTTATTATATAAATGGAAACTATGTTACTGCAGCTGGTGCAGCAGCTGAAAATTACGACTGGAAAGGAGTAATCTATGATAAAAAGAATATAATAAACGGTGAGTACTATATGCAAGACGCAAAGCATTATTACGGTGAAGACCAAACATACGTTAAAGATGGTAGTGGGGTAGACTGTATACGCATAAAGATGGATGAACCGTTCGACTGTTGTGATGTTACAACACATACAGCACAGACTGCTTACGAGAAGGTTCTTGCATATGGAGGAGCAAGTCTTTACCGTGATGCTTGTGACGTGAGATATGTTGACGAGGCTACAAACGGAACAACAACTTATAATGCTTCTCATGCAAAGGTGGCTGGAATAATTGATGTCATTAATGATCCGGAATCGGCAGAGCAGGATGAAAACACTGCAAGCTTCCCAGAACTGACGTCTGAAACTCGTGCTGCAAACTACGATTCGGATAAAGACGGAATGCCTGATGAGTGGGAGATAGCAAATGGGCTGAATCCTAATGATGCGAGCGATGCAACATTGAAAACTCTCGACAAGGAAAAGGGATGGTATACTAATCTTGAAGTTTATCTGAACTCTGTTGTTGAAAATATCGTGAAAGCACAAAATGCGGATGCTGTATCTACTGTAGACGAATATTATCCAGTATGCAAGACTACTGGGATTTATATGACAACGATGCAGTCGGAAGTGAAAGCTATTGAATATTATTCACTTGGTGGACAGAAATTGAATGCCCCGCAAAAGGGTATCAATGTGAGAAAAATGATAATGACCAACGGACAGGTTTATTCCGATAAGGTTATAAAGAACTGATGCGAATCATTTGTTGTGATGCATTTATAGGAAGGAAGTACTAACAGTGCTTCCTTTTTTAGGTTAATTTTAATCTTAACCTAAATTTAACATGCATAATAATACAAGGTAAAGATAAAATCATTATCTTTGTATCGCTAAATAATAACATTTAAGTATTAATTAAATCATTATCATTATGAAAAAAACTTTACTCGTTTTGGCTTCATTGTTTATGACAATGGGCAGTTTTGCTGACGAGGTTACATTCGACTTCGTAAGCAATGGTCTGACTATGTTTCCTGGTATTACAAAAGGATCAACACAACAAGGAAATGATGCAAGTACTCTGACACACGATGGTGATATCTTGGAGGACAAAACTGCAACTATTGATGGTGTGTCTATGACTGTAAGTCCATCAACTACAACAAATGCAAATCGAATCTGGACCGTTAGCTCTTCTGGTGCAACATCTCTTCGCGTTTATGGTGGAACAATAAGTTTCACAGCAACAAAGAACATCAAGAGCATTGAGTTTACTGATGACAACAAGTGGAATGCTCCAACTCCTAACACAGGTTCTATTAATGCAAAGGTGTGGAGTGGAGATGCATCTAATGTAACTTTTACTTTTGGTACACAGTGCCGTTTCAAATCTATTAAGGTGGTATATGGCGAAGGCGGTGGCTCAGAAGAACCTCAGCCAACAGGTGTAAATTACAAGAAGGTATCGTCAATAGAGAGTGGCAAAGAATATCTTATTGCAGCTAACGCTGATGGAGTGTTAAAGGTTGCTGAGCCTATTACCAAGACTTACGGGTATCTGTATGTAAGTGATGCTACAGCCCAAAATGATATCATCACAATGGAAGAAGGTAACGGCTTTGTATTTACAGCTGTTGACGGTGGATACACAATCCAGCAGGCTGATGGTAAATATCTCTATATGAAAGGAACTTACAATAGCTTTAATGTATCTGACGCCCGTGTAGACGGTGATGTGTTTGCTGTAGACTATAATGCAGATGGTACATTTAAGATTACTAATGTAGCCATGAATAAATATGTTCAGTTCAGCACTCAATACAAGTCTTATGGAGCTTATGATGAAGAAAAAGGTATTATGCCTTCACTTTATGTAAAGGATGCAACATCTGGTATTAATAATGCCACTGCTGTTGCTCTTGATTCAAATGCTCCAATATATAACCTTGCTGGTCAGCGTGTAAGCAAAGCTACAAAAGGCATTCTTATTCAGAATGGCAAGAAGTTCATCAACAAATAAACAGATTGGTTGTAATTTATAATGATCGAATAAAAATAATAGGCATCCTCATTAATTTGGGGATGCTTTTATTTTTATATGTAAAAACTATGTGTTACCTTTACGAACAGATTTGTAACAGTAAAAGTAAATAGAAGAAATATGGTAGTAAAGTTAAGCGGCTTTGATGGAGATGAGCATCATTTGCCTATTGATATTAGTGATGTTGATATGCTCGGACTTGCTTTTGCCAAGAAGAGTAAGCATTGCCTGAAAATGATTCCTTCCAATGCAGGGATCATTCCTGATTATGTGAACTCACGGATTTTTGATGACTTGCCGTGTGATAAGGTTGAAAGAAAATTCGTTTATGTGGGGGAGTTTGACGATGATATGCCGCAGGATATTGTGACACGTATCGTTAATTATAATATAGACTATATTCAGTTGAATGGAGAAGAGACTCCTGTAATGATAGAAAACCTTCGTAAAACTGTTGTTCCTGATATTCATGGTGATCTGAAAGTGATAAAGAAAATATTAGTTGCAGGTAAGAATGGTTTTGATTGTTGTAAAGCATATGAAAGGATAGCAGATTTCTTTTTGTTTGATTTTGGTGAAAATAAAAGTATTGATACGGAAGAGGGTAGAGGGAAAGCTATTAATGATATATTAAAATGGTATGATGGACATACTCCTTTTTTGGTTAATTGCAATGCTGATGGGATGAGGCTATATAAGGAAATAAATCACATTATGTTTAGAGGATTGAATATTGAATTTAATATATGAGTGCTGGTTGATAGAAAGAAAAGTAAGAATTTAAGAATCTATATGCTTCTTTATATTGATGATATCTTATTCTTAAATTCTTACATGAAAAGGGATTTATATAGTATTTACTTTACTATTGTAAAAGATTTGCCATTTGCTCTTATTATAAATGAACCACGGAAGGAGGAGTTTGAAAGGAATTTGCTGTATGGCATCTTTCCATAAGATGTTCCAACAATGCTAAATACTTCAACTTCATTGCTTGAATCAATCGCAGACACAGTTTTCTCAATGCCTGTAGAGCTTGACAGCAAAATTGTTTGCCATGGTGTCCAAGCAGAAACTACATTGCCTGACATTGCCTGTACACGCCATTGATAGGTAGTTCCCTTTACGAGATTCATAAATTTGTAACAGTTGTCAGTAACTCCTGTTATCTGCTGAAGTGTATTTGCCTTTTTGATATAAGATGATGCATTCTTAGAGGCTTTATTGGCTTCAGAAAAGTCTTCATCTGTAAATTCACCATCGTAGATGCTTACAGACTCAATATAGCCACGTTTCTTTGGAGATATTTTAACCTTATAATCGGTTTCGTTTGAATTGTCTAAAGTTACACTTGTTATAGTGCCATTTGGTACAAATGTCTTTGAACTTATCTCTGTACCGTTTGTATCCACAAGCGATGCTGTAGTTAATGCTTCGTCTTTACCGTATGTCTTAGATTTTATGCGTAATGTGACCGTTGATGAAGAATGGTCTGTAATAAGTGGTGACGTAAGATTGCCGGTAGCCTTACTACTACCTAATTTTATCGTTCCTGGACATTCATAAACCTTATAGCCTGTCCAACCCTTATTTGCCATTTTTTCGTCAAGCTGTCCTGATATATCTGTTGTTCCGTCGCCTTTAAAACCTGCTCCCCATCCACTGAAGTCTTCTGATATGCGTATGCTTTCATCTGCTGATGGTGACTCTGATTTTTGGCGTAGTTCAAGATTGTATGATTCTGAATTCTCAATGGCATTCCAATTAGCAGTAAACGAAGTCTCGCTGGCATCTATTGATGCAGAAAGTTCTGTAGGAGCATCTATTTTTATTCCTCCATCGAATGTGAATGATATTAATCCATTGTTTTCTGTAATTTCAGTAATGGGTTTGCCAAGATATTTTCGTCCGTCACTGTTGGCATTGAAAAGTGTAGCTGCAGGACGGGATGTATCAGTAAGAGAAGTGTTGCCACTGGTTCCTGGATATGTATCGCCATATTCTGTACCCGTTGTAAGTTTATTGTCTGCAGGAACAACGGTAAAGCGTTGATGATTTTTTATATTGTTTATGGTATTTTCCTCCCATGCGTTTTTATCATAGTCAACATGTATGACAAGCATTCCATGATTGGGTAGACACGCATCTGTGCCTTTTAACTGTCTGTTCTCTATTAGGTAATATTCTGTAGGGGCTTGTTCATTATAAACAATGTAAGCTTCAGGAGTATCAGATAAGGCTTTAATATCTTTTACGTATCTTGCATCTTTTAATTCTGTAGGCTGAAGCCATCCGCTGACCCAACGCTCATATGAGTTGTAGCCAACAGGCTTGTAACCATTGCCACCATATGCTCCACTGTCCATTAAATCCCATTCGCTCATGCCGTAACCTCCAGAATACTCAGTGTCGTAAAGATCTGGAATTCCCATGCAATGGCTGAACTCATGACATGCTGTTCCAATACCATCCATTGTTGAACCACTGTCTCCGTTGAGTTCTGATGAACAGCCATAAGTGTCTATCTTAACACCGTCAAGTTTAAGATTGTAGCCCATCTGCGAAAGTTGCCACTCATGTTGCCAAATATTGTCAGGATCTGTATCGTAGGTAGCTGCTTCACCATAACCTGCATAAATAAGATAGACTTGGTCTACCTCACCATCTCCGTCCCAATCATAATCAGCAAAGTTAACCTGAGAGTCTACAAGCTTGCATGCTTCGTATACCATGCCTCCCGGATCTATGTCGTTTCCTTTACTGTCGTTTGCACCGTAAGCTTTTCTGTTTTTTGATACGGTAACAGGACCAACAACATCAAATTCTAAATCAAGGAGTCCATAACTTTGCTCAGAGAAATAGTCATGTACAGAACCTGAATTACTGTTCTTTGTGTATCCTTTTTGATTGAAAAAGTTATACCATTCTTCTTGTGTGTGTATTGAAGCCATAGCCTTGTCCTTGAAGTTTACAAGAATTACAAGACCTTTGCGCTTGCCTGTCACACCGACACCTTCGCCACCCCACGGACCAGCCATTGTCTTTTTTATTGGTGCGCCATAGACGATTAACGGATTTCGTTTTGTCAAGCGTGATATACGTTTGGAATTTCGTTGGGCTGCTTGTTTCTTTCCAAGAGAACGAATTGCTAATTCATGAGCTTCGTGACTTTTGAGAAATGTTGTTTCTTGTGTCCCTCTGTTTGCCTCGTCGTGGGCAATTTGTTGTGAAGCTTCAAGCTTTCCATTGTTAAGAACGGCATAGCAATATATTCCGTATGCGTTTTTAACTACAGTTTTTCCATCCATAGTGGAGGTAAAATGAAAATTCTCGTCACCATGCGTCATGACAGTAAGCATGGTACCGTCAGGTTGCTTTACTTGTCGTTTATTTGGCTTGACCGGAATTGCTGAAGCCGATGTTGCCAACATAAGTGCTGCTGAAATTGTTAGTATTTGTTTTTTCATAATATAATGTTTTGGTTCACAAAGTTAATATATATATTTGTTTAGTATTTGTTGTTTAGGAACAAAAAAAAGAAGATTAGGTGAGAAATATATGTATTCCCAATCCTTATCTTCTTTTCTTTATACTAAAAACTTATTAATACTCGCCCCATGCCTTAATCTCAATATCCTCAAGCTTAACTGTGCAGAATGCATAAATGAATGCACTGGCAAGACGACTGTTCGTAATCAACGGAACATTGAGGTCTATTGCTGCACGGCGAATCTTGTAGCCATTGGATAATTCAGAACTTGACAAGTTCTTTGGTATATTTACTACCATGTCTATTTCATGGTTATGCAGCATGTCAAGTGCTTTTGGTACTCCTGGCTCATTTTCTTCAGACGGCCATAGCACGCGAGTGTTTTCAATGCCATTTTCTGTTAGGAATTTGTTCGTTCCTGCTGTGGCATATAGCTTGTAGCCATGCTTTACAAGCATTTGGGCCGCATCAAGCATGTCTGCCTTTTGCTTCGCACTACCTGTTGAAAGTAATATGTTTTTCTTTGGTATGCGCTGTCCTACCGACAACATGCTCTTTAGCAATGCACAGCTTGTATCATTGCCGATACATCCCACTTCACCTGTAGAACTCATGTCTACGCCCAATACAGGGTCTGCTTTTTGCAAACGGTTGAAACTGAATTGTGATGCTTTGATTCCTACATAATCAAGATCAAACAGGTTCTTGTTTGGCTTCTCGACAGGCAAGCCCAACATTACTCGTGTGGCAAGTTCTATCAGATTGATTTTTAGAACTTTGCTTACGAATGGGAATGAACGGCTGGCACGGAGGTTACACTCTATGACAAGTATATCATTATCGCGTGCCATGAACTGAATATTAAACGGACCGTTGATATGCAATTCCTTTGCAATTTGTCTGCCAACTCTCTTTACTCTACGTACTGTCTCAACGTATAGTTTCTGAGGTGGGAACTGGATTGTTGCATCACCAGAGTGAACACCGGCAAACTCTATATGTTCTGATATTGCATAGGCTATAACTTCACCGTTCTTTGCAACTGCATCCATCTCTATTTCTTTTGCATGTTCAATGAACTTGCTGACAACAACAGGGTGGTCCTCACTGACATTTGCTGCAAGTTGCAAGAAGCGCTTCAATTCTTCTTCATTTGAGCATACGTTCATTGCTGCACCCGATAGAACATAGCTTGGACGAACCAAGACAGGAAATCCTACTCGGTCAATAAATTTGTCAATATCCTCCATGCTTGTCAGTGCACTCCATTCCGGTTGGTTTATACCGTTGTTTGTAAGCATCTGAGAGAACTTCGCACGATCCTCAGCGTTGTCTATATCTTGTGCTTTGGTTCCAAGTATCGGTACGCGTTGTTCATCAAGGCGCATTGCAAGGTTATTAGGAATTTGTCCACCTGTAGATACTATTACGCCATAAGGCTGTTCCATATCTATGATGTCCATAACGCGCTCAAATGTCAATTCGTCGAAGTATAAGCGATCACACATATCGTAGTCTGTAGAAACAGTCTCAGGATTATAATTAATCATGACGCTACGGTAACCTTCTCTTCTGATTGTGTTCAAAGCTTGAACTCCACACCAGTCAAATTCTACAGATGAACCTATTCTGTAAGCTCCAGAACCGAGTACGATGATACTTCTGTGATCTTTCTCAAATGTTATGTCGCTTTTCACTCCAGCGTATGTAACATACAGATAGTTTGTTTGTGCCGGATATTCTGCGGCTAAAGTGTCTATCTGTTTTACAACAGGAACGATGCCATAGTTCTTGCGCAGGTTCCTAACCACGAGTCCAGCTTTTGCCATGCTATGCAGTTCTTGTTCCAAACCAACGGCTCGTGCAATCTGGAAGTCTGTAAAACCATATACTTTTGCTGTGCGTAAGAGTTCTTTATCAATGGTATTGATGTTGCATTTTTTCATTGCTTCGTCAATATCAATGATATGCTTAAGTTTTTCAAGGAACCACTTGTCGATTTTTGTCAGTTCATGTATTTCGTCAACTGTATATCCCTTGTGCATAGCCTTTGATATAACGAATACACGCTTATCCGTCGGTTCTCTTAATGCTGCATCGATATCATCGATTTCTAATTCCTTGTTTTCAACAAAACCGTGCATGCCTTGACCAATCATGCGAAGACCTTTTTGGATTGCTTCCTCAAAGTTTCTACCAATTGCCATGACCTCGCCTACGGATTTCATTGAAGATCCAAGTTCTTTGTCAACACCACGGAATTTACTGAGGTCCCAACGAGGTATTTTGCAGACTACATAATCAAGTGCTGGTTCAAAGAATGCACTTGTAGTTTTTGTTACGGAATTTTTCAGCTCAAACAATCCATAACCCATACCAAGTTTTGCTGCGACAAATGCAAGAGGGTAACCTGTTGCTTTAGAGGCTAAAGCTGATGAGCGACTCAAACGAGCATTGACTTCAATTACGCGATAGTCTTCGCTTTTTGGATCAAAAGCATATTGAACGTTACACTCTCCGACAATTCCTATGTGACGGATAATCTTTATTGCAAGAGCACGTAGCTTGTGGTATTCAGAATTTGTAAGAGTTTGTGATGGAGCAATAACGATACTTTCGCCTGTATGTATTCCTAATGGATCGAAGTTTTCCATGTTGCAGACTGTTATACAGTTATCATAACGGTCTCTAACTACTTCATATTCAATTTCTTTCCATCCTTTAAGGCTTTTCTCAACAAGAACCTGAGGTGAGAATGAAAATGCTTTTTCTGCAAGCTTGTTCAATTCTTCTTCATTGTCAGCAAAACCTGAACCAAGTCCTCCAAGAGCATATGCAGCACGGATAATCACAGGATATCCAAGATCAGAAGCTGCTTTGCGTGTTTGTTCTATTGTCTCACATGCCTCACTCTTTATTGTCTTTACTCCGATTTCATCAAGCTTCTCTACAAAAAGCTCACGATCTTCAGTGTCCATGATTGCCTGAACTGGAGTACCAAGAACCTTAACGTTGTATTTTTCAAGTACACCACTCTTGTATAGAGCTACACCACAGTTTAGTGCAGTTTGACCTCCGAATGAGAGTAGTATACCATCTGGGCGTTCTTTTTCTATAACACGTTCAACAAAGTATGGCTGAACCGGTAGAAAATAAATTTGGTCAGCGACACCCTCGGATGTTTGTACCGTTGCAATATTCGGATTTATCAATACTGTTTCAACACCTTCTTCTCTAAGAGCTTTCAGTGCTTGTGAACCAGAATAGTCAAATTCTCCAGCCTCACCAATTTTCAATGCGCCTGAACCTAACAGCAGGACTTTCTTTATATTTTCGTCTTTCATTTTCTTTAGGGTTTAATGTCTAATAGGAAATAGTCTACAGAATATTAAACATTTATGTCTATCTCTCATTAGTTATGATAGCATGACTTTATTTCAGTGAGTCAACGAACTTGTCGAACATGAATTCTGTGTCAACTGGTCCAGAGCAAGCTTCTGGGTGGAACTGGCTTGAGAACCAAGGATTTTTCTTATGGCGTATACCCTCATTACTGCCGTCATTCATGTTTACAAACAATTCTTCCCAATCATTGCCTAATGTCTTTGCATCTACTGCATAGCCATGGTTTTGGCTTGTCACATAGCAATGGTCTGTGCCAACCATACGTACAGGCTGGTTATGTGAGCGGTGACCATACTTTAGCTTATATATGCTTGCTCCACCTGCTTTTGCAAGTAGTTGATTTCCCATACATATACCACATATAGGTTTTGTTGATATCGACATCTGTTTGCGGATAATATTTACAGCATCTTCACACATGTCAGGATCACCAGGACCGTTGGCAAGGAATAAACCATCAAAGTCCATCTCTGTGTAGTCATAGTTCCATGGAACACGAATTACTTCAACACTACGGTTTATAAGACAACGTATAATGTTATTCTTTACTCCACAGTCTACAAGCACAACCTTGCGACCTACGCCTTCGTTGTAATGTATTACATTCTTGCAGCTCACTTTGTCAACAAAGTTCACTCCTTCATAATGCGCTTCTGGTATATTGTCTGGTTCATCATCAAATAGAATCTTACCCATCATAACGCCATGTTCACGCAATACTTTTGTAAGTTCACGTGTATCTATTCCTGTAATGCCAGGAACGTGCTCCCTTTTTAGCCAATCTGCAAGTGATTCCACTGCATTCCAATGGCTGTATTGTTCACTATAGTCTGCCACAATGATTGCCGAAGCATAGATTTTATCACTCTCCATAAATGTGGCAATACCATTATTTTCTATGGTAAACGGTGGAACACCATAGTTTCCAACAAGTGGATAAGTGAGCGTCATTAACTGACCTGCATAAGAAGGATCTGTTAAACTCTCAGGATAGCCCATCATGGCTGTGTTGAACACAACTTCACCAGCAACTGGTTTATCATATCCAAATGATTTGCCGTGAAATTTTGTTCCATCCTCCAAGACTAAAGTTACGTTTCTCATTTATATATATGTTCTTTATTATGGGCATTGCAAACCCATTTATTATTAAATTTTCTTTTATCAGTTTATCTCGTGAATCAGACGAATGCTTTTCTACTTTATGTCTTCTTTCCTATTCAGATATGAATTTTTGTAGAAATTGATAAATGCTTGATTTACAAGTTTCGTTCCGCCTGGAGTTGGATAATTTCCTGTAAAATACCAATCTCCTTTGTGATTAGGAATAGCTGTGTGTAACCCCTCAATTGACTGATAAACTAATTCTACTGGAGTCTTCATACCTTCAGGACGAAGCATTTCAATAATCTTAGTGTTTATCTCCTCAACAGAGAATGGCTTATAAACATCTCTCACACAATTTCTCATTTCACTTTTCGGCTTACTTAATTCTGCCTTACAGTTGTTGTATGTTTCGGTAAGAATATTTTCCATGTTGTGTTCTTTAAGCAATTCTATTGTTGCTCGGAACACGCAGAATTCTTCAAGGCGAGGCATGTCGATACCATAGTAATCTGGATATCGGATTTGTGGTGAACTGCTCACAATAACAATCTTTTTGGGATGCAGGCTGTCAAGAATCTTCAATATACTCTCCTTTAGTGTTGTTCCTCTTACGATACTGTCGTCAATTATAACAAGATTGTCAGTATATGGTTTTAACGATCCGTAAGTAACGTCGTATACGTGAGATGCTAAGTCATTTCGAGAATTTCCTTCTGTTATGAATGTGCGAAGTTTTATATCCTTCCATGCAACTTTTTCGCTGCGCACATATTGATGCAGAATTTCTCTTAGCTCTTCTTTTGTAGGGATATGATCTAAATTCTGTATGCGTTCTATCTTTTGTTCGTTGAGATATCGCTTGAATCCTCCTAACATTCCATAAAATGCAACCTCTGCCGTATTTGGTATGAATGAGAAAACAGTATGTTCTGTATCATAGTCTGTTGCTTTTAATATAGAATCAGTTAACTGTTCACCAAGTTTCTTGCGTTCTTGATATATATCACGATCAGAACCACGGCTGAAGTAAATCCTTTCAAATGAACATTTACTGTCTCCTCTTTGATCTATAATTTTCTCAATGCTGTCTTCACCATTTTTATTTACTATGAGTGCATAACCTGGTTGAAGTTCATTTATTTCTTCACTGTCAAGTTCAAATGTTGTTTGTAGTACAGGACGTTCACTTGCAACGACAATTATTTCATCATTTTTATACCAAAAGGCAGGTCTTATTCCCCATGGGTCTCTCATCGTAAACATCTCTCCGCTTCCAGTTATACCGCACATTACGTATCCACCGTCAAAGTCAGGCATAGTTGTTTTCAAAACATTACCCATATTTACATGGTTGTCAATATAATTGGTAATGTCTCTTCCATGTAACCCCAACTTCTGTGCTGCAACGAAGTTCCTCTCAACTTCTCTGTCAAGTCTGTGTCCCATCCATTCAAGTGTGATATAGCTGTCGCTGTATATTCTTGGAGACTGTCCCATGTCAACTAACTTATCGAAAATTTCATCAATATTTGTCATATTGAAGTTTCCGCACAAACAAAGATTTTTTGCTCTCCAATTGTTTCTTCTTAGGAATGGATGTACATACGAAATACCGCTTTTTCCAGTCGTTGAATAGCGGAGATGTCCCATGTACAGTTCTCCTGCAAATGGAAGGTTTTGGCGTGCATAGTTCGCATCAGAAATCATTTCAGCAGACAAGTTGTTGAAATTCTTATGTACTCGCCCGAAAATCTCGGTTATAGCATTAGAACCTTCTGCACGTTCTCTGAACATATATTCTGTTCCAGGTTCAGCTTCAAGGTTGACACAAGCCATTCCTGCACCTTCCTGTCCACGGTTATGCTGTTTTTCCATCATTAGATATAGCTTGTTCAAGCCATACATCCATGTTCCATACTTTTCTTGATAATACTCAAGCGGCTTTAATAGCCTTACCATTGCTACACCGCATTCATGTTTCAAAGGTTCCATTTTACAATGCTTTTAATTTTTTAAAGACTTGCTTTTAAGCTTATACCTATATTGAAATATGTTACTTCTATTTATACCAAAGGGCTTACTCCTTTATAGGAGTAGCCCTATTGGTAAATTTTCAAAATTATTCAACTGTTACTGATTTTGCCAAATTTCTTGGTTGATCAACATTCTTCCCCTTGCAAACGGCGATATGATATGCTAACAGTTGTAGTGGTATTGATACAATCAATGGTTCAAGACATTCTATTGTCTCAGGCATTTCTATTACTTCGTCGGCTATTTTGCTTATAGTATCATCTCCGTTTGACACTAAAGCAATAACTTTTCCTTTTCTTGCCTTTATCTCCTGAATATTGCTTAATACTTTTTTATACATATCGTCATGAGGGGCAATAACAACAACGGGCATATCAGAATCAATAAGTGCTATAGGTCCATGCTTCATCTCCGCTGCAGGATAACCTTCTGCATGTATATAGCTTATCTCTTTCAGTTTCAATGCACCTTCCAAAGCTACAGGGTAACTGTATCCTCTGCCTAAATACAGAAAGTTCCTTGCATAAGTGAAAGTTCGGCTCAGTTCTGCTATTCTGTCATTTAGCTTTAGAACTTCTTTCATTTTTGATGGTATGAGACTAAGTTCTTTCACTATTTTTGAATATATCTCGTTGGATATGGTTTCCTTTTCTTTTGCAATAGCAAGTGCCAACATTACAAGTACTGTAACTTGTCCTGTAAATGCCTTTGTTGATGCAACTCCGATTTCAGGACCAACATGTATATAAGAACCTGTATCTGTTGCACGGGGGATACTTGATCCGATAGCATTGCATATACCAAAAACAAAAGACCCATTGTCTTTTGCAAGTTTGATAGCCGCTAATGTATCTGCGGTTTCACCGCTTTGTGAAATTGCAATTACCAAATCCTCCTTATTTATTACAGGATTCCTGTACCTGAATTCACTCGCATATTCCACTTCTACCGGTATTCTGCAGAAAGATTCAATTAATTGTTTGCCAATCAGTCCAGCATGCCATGATGTACCACAAGCCACAATGATTATGCGCTTGGCATTAATAATTTGTTTTTTGTAGTCAATAACTGCACTTAACGTGACATTGGTTGAATCAATATTTACACGTCCACTCATGCAGTTCTTCAGACATTCAGGTTGGTCAAAAATCTCTTTCAGCATAAAATGCGGAAATCCACCCTTCTCGATTTGTCCGAGATTCAGATCCACTTTCTTAACCTCTGGCGACATTTTTATATTCATGTTGTTTACCACTTTTAGCTCTTTGTCAAGAGTTATAACGGCAATGTTGTCGTCGTCAAGATAAACAACCTTGTTGGTATATTCAATGATAGGTGTGGCATCAGATCCTATAAAGAACTCGTCATTACCAATACCAATTACTAATGGGCTTTGTTTTCGTGCTACAATGATTTGGTTTCTGTTGTTCTTGTCCAAAACAGCTATGGCATACGCTCCTATTAATTGGTGCAAGGTAAGTTGTACAGCTGTAAGTAAATCAACTTTTTTTCGTGTTTGAATATACTCAATAAGCTGAACAATAACTTCAGTATCAGTGTCAGAACGGAATTTTATGCCGTCAGCAATAAGTTTTTCTTTAAGGTTGGCATAGTTTTCTATTATTCCGTTGTGTATGATGGCAAGGTTTTTCGATTCTGAAAAATGTGGATGAGCATTTACAGATGATGGCTCTCCATGTGTTGCCCATCTTGTGTGGGCAATTCCAACATTCCCACTTGTGTTTTTGTCTTTGCAAAAAGCTTCTAAGTCGGCAACTTTACCTTTTGTCTTATATACATTGAGATCTCCATTATCGTTTATCAATGCCACACCGGCACTGTCGTAGCCTCTATACTCAAGGCGTTGTAGTCCTTTTATAAGAATTGGATAAGCGTCTCTATGTCCTATGTATCCTACGATTCCACACATATATTATTATCAATGCCGTTATTAGTTTCTAACAATGTTTACAACAAGTGAAGCTACAGATGTCAAGATACTGACACCTGAGAACCAAAGTGTTGTCATCTGTCCGATAGACGAATTCTGTGCTTTTGCCTTATTGGGTTCAACTATAAGAGCATCGTTCTGCTGTAGATAATAATATGGTGAATTTATTAAGTTGGCATCGTTTAGGTTAAGTCTATGTACTGATTTTTCTCCTTTTTCATCTTCTCTTACGAGCATTACATTATCTCGTTTTCCATAGATGGTCAAGTCGCCGGCATTTGCCAAAGCCTGAAGAACGCTTATTTTTTCTGTTTCAACAGTGAAGACACCAGGGTGGGCAACTTCTCCGAGAACGGAAATCTTGAAGCTTGCCATTTTTACAGTAACTATAGGATTCTCTGTTGAAGCCATGTATGGCTTAATCTTGTCATGTATAAGGCTTTCACACTCTCTCTTTGTAAGACCTGCCACTTTAATGGTTCCCACTACAGGGAAATTTATTGTTCCGTCATTGTCTACAAGATAGTTCAAAAGGCTTCCTTGGCTGTATCCAAGCGAACCGTTTGAACGCAAAGGGTCTTGCACTGTCAAAGTGAAAGGTGCAGCAGCCTTAGGGTCTGTTGTGCTTACTGTTATAGTAAGTAAATCTTTTGGCATTATCTTAGCGTCATACAAGCCTTTTGATTCTGCTAAACTTATAGAATCGGCATTTTTGAAATAAGCGATATTTTTTGTGCTTCCACAGCTAAAAAGAGAAAGCACAAGAACAAACAATACGATTGGAGCAAATAGTCTTTTCATTCCTTCAATAATATAAATAGTTAAAACTGTGCAAAAATAGTTCTAATTTTTGAGATTGGCAAATATTTTATAAATAAATCCCCTTTTCCACCTTATTATGGTTATATAAAGAGGTAGAAAAGGGGATACTGTTATCTATATGCGTTCACTAATGTTTAGTAGAACTTGAAATAGTTGCGTGCGTTGTTGTAGCTGATATCTTCAACCATACGCGACAAGCTTTCCATGTCGTTAGGAAGTAATCCCTTCTCTACATCGTTACCAAGCAAGTTGCAGAGTAGACGACGGAAGTACTCATGGCGTGGGTAAGACAAGAATGAACGGCTGTCGGTAAGCATACCAACAAAGCGGCTTAGCAATCCAAGAACGGAGAGGGCGTTCATTTGCTTTGTCATACCGTCAAGCTGATCGTTGAACCACCATCCTGATCCAAACTGGATTTTTCCAGGACATGAGCCATCTTGGAAGTTTCCGAGCATTGTGGCGATTACTTCATTTGCACATGGGTTCAAGCAATACAAAATAGTACGTGTAAGCTTTCCTTCCATATTCAATTCATTCAAGAAGTGGCTCATAGCCTTAGCTGTTGTGAATTCTCCAATTGAATCGAAACCAGTGTCAGCACCGAGCTTGTTGTACATCAGTGTGTTGTTGTCGCGGATTGCACCATAGTGGTACTGCTGTGTCCAGTCTGCTGCATAATCCTGCTCTGCGAATACACGAAGAATGCAGTGCTTGAACTGACGAACTTCTTGAGCAGACAGCTGTTGTTTGCGCATAGCCTTCTCAAAGATTGTTTCAATTTGTGTATCGGTATATGGCTCATCATAGAACTCTTCGATACCATGGTCAGAAAGTCTGCATCCGTTTTCGTGGAAGAAGTCATGACGCTTTTGCAATGCGTCAACCATGTCGGAGAATTTGTTTATAGTAACACCGGCAACTTCACCAAGCTTATTTACATATTCAGCAAATTCTGGTTTTTCGATATTCATGGCTTTGTCAGGACGCCATGCTGGAATCATCTTGATTTCGAATCCGCTTTCGCGTGTTTGCTTGTGATAGCGAAGATCATCAATTGGATCGTCTGTAGTACAAACGCATTCAACATTGTAGCGGCGCATAAAGCCACGTGCGGTATAACCTGGCTGTTGCAGTTTCTCGTTACATTCGTCAAAAATTTCGCGTGCAGTCTTCGGACTTAATAGTTTGTTTATACCAAAAGCAGTCTTTAGCTCAAGGTGTGTCCAGTGATAAAGAGGGTTACGGAAAGTATAAGGCACTGTTTCAGCCCATTTTTCAAATTTCTCCCAGTCAGAAGTTTCTGTGCCTGTACAATATTTCTCATCAACGCCATTTGTACGCATTGCACGCCATTTGTAGTGGTCGCCACCGAGCCAAAGCTCTGTGATGCTTTTGAATTTGTGGTCGTTAGCCACCATTTCTGGAATTAGATGGCAGTGATAGTCAATGATTGGCATTTTTGCCGCATGATTGTGGAAAAGATCTTGCGCAGTAGTTGTGTCAAGCAAGAAGTTTTCGTCCATAAATTGCTTCATGTTTTTCTTTATTTTTAAGTGTTTATTGAATTTATTACTTATTCATAATAGATATAGTGCAAATATACGGCATTTTTTTTGATTTCAGATATTTTTAAACTATATTTGCACAAACAAAATTAAAATAACGGAGATATGTATTTTATGAATGACGAAAAATCTCATGTTCAGGATACTAATCGTACTGGAAGAGTACTTCTTGTTTACACTGGTGGAACTATTGGTATGGGGCGTAATCCGATGACTGGTGTTCTTGAGCCTCTTGACTTTAATCATCTTATAAGTTGTTTACCTGAGTTTGCTTCTTTGCAGACGAATATTGATACATACCAATTTACTCCAGCTATTGATTCAAGTGACATGAATCCAAGGTTTTGGTCGCAGATTGTAAGGATAATAGCCGACAGGTATGATAGATATGATGGCTTTGTTATTCTTCATGGTACAGACACCATGGCATACACCGCTTCTGCGTTGTCATTCATGCTTGAAAATCTCACTAAGCCCGTTATTCTTACAGGAAGTCAGTTGCCTATTGGTCAGCTGCGTACAGATGGAAAGGAAAACCTGATAACGAGTATTGAAATTGCATCGGCACATCACAATGATGGAACTCCAATCGTGCCTGAGGTATGTATATATTTTAGCGGTCATCTGTTGCGTGGAAATAGAGCGACAAAAACCAATGCCGACGGCTTCAATGCGTTTGAGTCTTATAATTATCCCCATCTTGGAGATGCTGGAGTCAATATTATATATCATGAGGAATATATATTGAAGCCAGATTTTACCAAACCGCTTGTTCCGCATTTTGCTCTTGACCCAAGTGTTGTCGTTTTTACTCTTTTCCCAGGTGTTCAAGAAAGTATTGTAAGACACGTTATTGAGTCTCCAGAGCTTCGTTCTATAGTGATGAGAACTTATGGAAGTGGAAATGCCCCTCATAACACCTGGCTTATGCATTTGCTGAAAGAGGCCACGAGCCGTGGCATAACAGTTGTCAATACGAGTCAGTGTTCTGCTGGCTTTGTTGAAATGGGCAGGTATGACACGGGGTTTCAGTTAAAGAATATGGGTGTTGTCAGTGGGCACGACAGCACGGTGGAGAGTGCGATAACAAAGTTGATGTTTCTGCAAGGTCATTTTACAGATTGTAATCTTGTTAGAACAAATATGAATCGTAATTTGCGTGGAGAGATAACCATTACAGAGTGATTTTTTTTGCAGTCACTTTAATCTTCGTGGAAATGGTATTGTCCTTTTCCATGCGTTGCCAATCCATATTGTATGGCATGCTTTGAGCAGTTATGATAACATGCAAAGCATGTCATACATTTTTTATTGTGCTTCCATATTGGGATTTGCCCTTTATTCCATTTAATGTTTTCTACAGGGCAAACCGCTGCACATTTGCCGCATCTTGCACATTCTTTTTCATTCACATTGAAGAATTTGTCTGTTACAAGCAGATTGTTGAAAACCGCCCCTAACAGTAAAGTATCAGTTTTAGGCCATTTCCCTTCAAAAACGATATTGTAAGTTTCCGTTCTTTCTTTTATTTTGTTGTATATTTCAGAAATGCGCTCCTGAGCTTTCTTTAGTTTCATTTCTTCCACATCTTTGCTGTCAACATCCATGAAAGGAAGTCCCACATATGTGTTGGGCATTCTTACATCATAGTATGCGTTGACCGTAATACCTCTTAAAGATAGCAGATGCTCCAGGTATGGCATAGCCCTCCCTGTATTGTCGCCCTCTGTGCATAGCAGAAAGATGTATGTATTTCTGAAACTTTGTTTAGCAATACGCATTTTCTTTACAAAGTCTACAAGTAGGTTTGGTGGTCTCCACCCATGAACAGGGAAACAAATACCTATTATTCCGTTTCCTTTTTCTGCAAACTCAAAGTTGCTGGCATTGATTTTTGCAATATCTATAATCTGTTCTCCTAATGCATTGGCAAGTGACTTTGCCGCCCATTTAGTGTTTCCTGTGCCAGACAAATATAGTATCATGGTGATGATTTATTGAGTTTGTTTATTGTAATATGTATTGTTCTCGTGGAGTGCCACTATAATTATTATATAGAAATTGGCATTGACGTTTATGTGCCACCTGTTATTGCCTAAAATATAAATAGTATATAGCAGCAAGCACAGCCACAACGATAGCCATGATAACAGTCTTTATCATGCACCCTGCTATTTTCTTTATCAAAAGAAAAGCAACAATAAAGGCGACGATGCAGAATATATAATATCCGTAATTTTCCATAAAATTGTTGTTATTTGAAAATATGTTTAAATGCGGCAGGAATCATTGTCGTGAATTCCATTGGCTGTCGTGTTGCCGGATGGTAGAAGCAGAGCATATATGCATGCAGGCATAAACGATGTATTGGGTCGTCCCCGTTGCCGTATTTTATATCGCCACAGACCGGATGCCCCATGTCGGCAGAATGAACACGGATTTGGTTCTTTCTTCCTGTTTCAAGCTTAAACTCCACCAAACTGTGTTCTGTTGTGCGGTCGAGGGTTTTGAAATGCGTTATGGCATATTTGCCACCGTTGTCAACAGGAGAGGAGTATGTTATATATGCTTTGTTGTCTTTAAGCCAGTTCTCTATAGTGCCCTCATCTTCTTCCATTTCTCCGCTGAGCACAGCAACATATCTGCGGTCGTATACGATGTCATGCCAGTTGTGTTCAAGTATTTGTTCGGTTTCTATATCTTTGGCGTAAATCATCAGTCCGCTAGTGTCACGGTCAAGACGGTGTACGACATGTGCCCTACACTTTTGTCTTGTCTTTTTGAAATAATCATCGAGCACAGCTTTTACATTTAGTGATTTGTGTCCGGCTGCCATCGACAGAATTCCTATGTTCTTTTCAATAACCACAAGATATTGGTCCTCGTAAACTATTTTTACGTATCTGCTTTTCAGCTTGTCGTTGTTGCGTTTTGTCTTGCTCACGTCAACTTTTGTTCCTTTTGTCAGCGGATAGTCAAATTGCGTAACAGTCTTGCCGTTCACTTTTATTCCTCTGCCTTGCAATGTTGCCTTTATCTTAGACCGGCTTTCCTTTACGTTGTTAAGTAGAAAATTGAGTAGAGTGTCATCGTTCAGCACAGTGTAGTGTGCATACTCATTTATATTATTGTTATACGTATGTCTCATTCTTTTGGTGTTCTTTATTGTGCGACAAAGGTAATCATAATTTGTCAATTAGCATCCTTCGACTGCGGAAAATAGTGTCTGTCGCTTATTTATTTTATGCTTCTTTTGTAACATAATTTGTTTTTAATGAGAAAATAATTTATATTTGCAGTGTGATAATATTATTATATACATGATGTTGACTTTATTATTTATATTGCTATGAAAATATTATATTGTTTTTTTACCGCATTGCTTTTGCTTGTTTTATCTTGCGAGAATCCCAATGCTTCAGATCCTTTAGATGATATTGATTCACCAAAAGATAATATTGTAGGAGGAACGGATGGAACCCATTGCGGATGGCATGAGTCAAATCCATATTATGGAAAGGAATATCAGAATGGCGACACTGTTAATGTCAGGAAGTTTATTGATTCTGATTTTGATGGCGAAGTATGGGTA
>CAKQCV010000010.1 GCA_934217675.1 uncultured Prevotella sp.
AACACTTTTATACATGCTTCGCGCCACTTGCGCCACTTGCGCCATTGCGCCATTTACGCCAATAATATAAAAAATGCTATCTTTGCATACTTTACGCCAATTGGCGCAATGGCGCAAGTGGCGCAAGTGACGCAAAGCATGTTTAAATGTGTTAACTCTATTTCTGTCTTTCTATATAATCCATAATTAAATCAACGACCTGATCCTCGGTCATATTACTTACATTGATGACGAGATCATAATTTCTTGCATCGTATCGGCTCTTTCCTGAGAATTTCTTAGTATAAGCTTCCCTACCCTTGTCAAAGTTTTCAATTGCAGCCATTGCCTCGTCTTTAGTCATACTTCTAACTTTCATCATACGCTCTATACGCTTCTGCATACCACACGTGATGAATATCTTCAGTGCGTTTGGATGGTCACGGAAAATATAGAATCCCGAACGTCCCGCTATAACACATGAATCATCATTGGCAAGCTGACGAAGAAAATCGCTCTCTACACGGAACACATTGTCGGTTGTGGCAACAGTATTCTCCACATCAAACCTTTCCTCTATACGATAGCGGTTCATGTAGCTCTGCACAAGATTATTCCACCAGTTGAACTTTGACGACCTGACTTCTTCAAGTTCATCTACTGAGAGATTGAATTTTTTTGTAAGCTCCTGCACGATAGCCTTGTCATAAAATTTCACACCAAGCCTGTCGGCAAGTTTTTCACCAATAGCATGCCCTCCAGAACCAACTTCACGGTTTATTGCAATTACAAATTTCTCGTTCTTATTCATAGACTGTTGTGTTTTTTATAATAATTAGTATTGATAGACTTTTTCGTTTACAAAAATAGTAATTTTATTTTAAACAGTTTCATATTTAGACCAATATTTTTCTCAAAAGCCAAAGTCTCCAACGTTTTATCTTAATGAATTTAGGCAAGAAACATTCGTAAAAGCTATGACAAAAAAGATATGAAAAACAGAACAGATGTTAATAAAGGATTAAAATACAACAATGTATGTAGCAAATATAAATATAAACACGTATATTTGTATATAGAGAACAAAAAAAAAGAAGTATTATGAACGAAGAAAAACTTTACAGAATGATTGAGGAAAAAGAAGGAACAGTTTCCCTCGCATTTCCCGCCCTTATGCGAAAAGTATATGTTTGGATGACTTTAGCCCTTATTATTACAGGCTTCACGGCTTTCGGTATAGCAAGTAATCCGGGTATAGCATATTCGATAGTAACTAACCCTCTGCTGTTTTGGGGACTGATTATAGCAGAATTCGGACTTGTAATAGGAATAAGCGGAGCTATAAGGAAGCTTTCCATCACCACGGCAACAATGCTGTTCGTGTTGTATTCTATCGTTAATGGAGCCACACTATCCATCATTTTCATGGCGTATACAATGACATCCATAGCAAGCGTATTCTTCATAACAGCAGGAACATTTGCCGTTATGGCATTTATCGGCTATACAACGAAGACCGACTTAACATCGCTTGGCAAGATTCTCTTCATGGGACTCATCGGCATTATACTTGCTACAATAGTTAATATTTTCCTCGGCAGCTCTATGCTAAGCATGATAGTAAGCTATGTAGGTGTAGTAGTGTTTGTCGGTCTTACGGCATACGATTCGCAAAAGATAAAGAATATGCTGTATGAGGCAGACAATATGGATGAAGAAGCACAGAAGCTTGCACTGCTTGGCTCTCTCACACTTTACCTTGACTTCATTAACCTGTTCCTCATGCTATTGAGGATTTTCGGAAGCAACAGAGACTAAAACTTTTGAATCTATATAAATAAGAACCAATTAAACAATAAATTCAAAAAGCCTTCATCGCCTAAATGTTATAGCATATAACAAGATCTTGCGATGAAGGTTTTTTGTTTTCTTGATATTAATACTGACGATATCAGTATATAATCCTATTCATCTTTATACATATATTGCATTAAATATGCATTTATTCGTTATATCTATTATAAATATACGCTATTTTATTTGTTTATATACAGAATATTGTATAATTTTGCACACAAAACAAGTATAAACATACATTTATGAGAGTAAAAAGCAACAGAATGGAAGTGCTGAAGATGCTTATATCAAGTAAGGAATTAAGCAGTCAAGATGAAGTACTGAAAGCATTGAGCAAAGAAGGCTACAACATAACGCAAGCCACACTGAGCCGCGACATGAAACAGCTAAAAGTTGCAAAAGCTGCAAGCATGAACGGTAAATATATGTATGTTCTGCCTAACGAAACCATGTATAAAAGAGTGGCAAGCCCAGCAACAGTGAAGGAGATGATGCAGTCAACAGGCTTCAGATCTATAAACTTCTCCGGGAATATGGGAGTAATCAAAACACGACCTGGATATGCAAGCAGTATTGCATATAATATCGACAGCAGTGACATTCCACAAATTCTCGGCACAATAGCTGGCGACGACACTATTTTCATTGTAAAAAGAATTGGTGTAAGTAATGAAGAAGTTATAGAAGGTCTTCGCCATATTATACCTAACATAGAATATTGAAAGAACAAAGTATCCCGATTTATGCGAGATGCCAACGAAAAAAAATAAAGAAATGGATGAGATAAAAGTAATGGTGGCAGATGTAGAACATGAAAAATATGTGGACACCATACTGAAAACTATCGAGGATGCGGCAAAAGTACGTGGCACCGGCATTGCAAAACGAACACACGAATATCTTGCCACAAAGATGAAAGAGGCAAAAGCCGTAATAGCTCTATGCGGTGACAAATTTGCAGGTTTCAGCTACATTGAGACATGGGGAAACAAGCAATATGTAACGACATCGGGACTTATCGTACACCCGGATTTCCGCGGATACGGATTAGCAAAACGAATAAAAGACATGACATTTACCTTGGCACGCACACGATGGCCAAAAGCAAAGATATTCAGTCTTACAAGTGGAGCCGCTGTAATGAGGATGAATACCCAGCTGGGGTATAAACCAGTTACATTTGCAGAACTTACTGACGATGAAGCTTTTTGGCGAGGATGCGAAGGATGCATAAACGTTGACGTGCTTAAACGGACAGGCAGAAGATACTGTATATGCACAGGTATGCTCTACGACCCAGAAGAGCATCTACCAGTGAAACTCCCGGAAGAGGTACTGAAGAGAATCAAAGAACTAACCTCCGACAATGCTTCGCACGACGGAGAATAAATTATATATAATACGCAATCGTATTATTAAATTATCAAATTTAAAGCAAACGGAACCAACCCAACATACAAGAAAACAGATGAATGTTGACACAGGTTTCTATTTTATAAAAATATATGGAACAGAAGAAAAAAGTAGTAGTTGCCTTCAGTGGCGGACTTGACACATCATACACAGTGATGAAACTTACCAAAGACGGGTATGATGTATATGCAGCATGTGCAAACACAGGCGGATTTAGTGAGGAACAATTAAAGAAGAACGAGGAAAATGCCTTCAAGCTTGGAGCAAAAGCTTACGTCACTCTCGATGTAACTCAAGAGTATTATGATAAATCACTAAAATATATGATTTTCGGAAATGTGATGCGTAACAACTGCTATCCGATTTCTGTATCGTCAGAACGTATTTTCCAGGCTATTGCCATAGCAAGATATGCCAAAGAAATAGGAGCTGACGCTATTGCCCATGGTTCTACAGGAGCTGGCAACGACCAAATACGCTTTGATATGACATTCCTTGTCATGGCACCCGGTATAGAGATTATAACTTTGACACGTGACCATGCCCTGAGCCGTCAAGAAGAGGTAGATTATCTTAACGAGAACGGATTTTATGCAGACTTCACAAAACTTAAATACTCATACAACGTTGGCATTTGGGGAACAAGTATCTGTGGAGGAGAACTGCTCGACCCTACACAAGGACTTCCAGAAGAAGCATATTTGAAACACGTAACTGCAAAAGAAAAAGAAACAGAGCTGAAGATCACGTTCGAAAAAGGAGAGATTACAGCTGTAAACGGAGAGAAATTTACTGATAAAGTTGCGGCTATACAGAAAATCGAAGAGATTGGCGCAGCGTATGCCATCGGACGCGACTGTAACGTTGGAGACACCATAATCGGAATAAAAGGTAGAGTTGGTTTTGAAGCTGCAGCACCAAAACTTATAATTGAAGCTCACCGTCTGCTTGAGAAAAGTACATTAAGCAAATGGCAACAATACTGGAAAGACCAAGTAGCTAATTGGTATGGAATGTTCTTGCATGAAAGCCAGTATCTGGAACCTGTTATGCCAGATATTGAAGCAATGCTCACATCATCGCAACGCAACGTGAACGGAACAGCGATACTTAAACTTCGCCCTTATGGATTTGAGACCGTAGGTGTTGACTCTGCCGATGATTTGCAGAAGTCAAAACTCGGAGAGTATGGCGAAATGCAACACGGGTGGACTTCAGAAGAAGCCAAAGGATTCATAAAAGTGCTAAGCACTCCGCTGAGAGTTTATTATGGTATTCATCCTGACGAAAAAAGATAAGCTACTATGATAAGAATCGGTATCTTAGGTGCCGCCGGATACACTGGCGGCGAGCTTATAAGACTGCTTCTAAATCATCCCGAAGCAGAAATAGTTTTTGCAAACAGCGAGAGTAATGCTGGCAACAAAGTTGCCGAAGTGCATGAAGGGTTATACGGAGACACAGAACTTACATTCACTGCCAACATGCCTTTCGATGAAGTTGACGTTGTGTTTTTTTGTTTCGGTCACGGCAAGAGCGAAGCTTTCCTAAAAGAGCATGATGTGCCGGAGCATGTGAAGATAATAGATTTGGCACAGGATTTCCGTCTTGCACCTGATACTGTATCACCAACCCAACATCCTACTCCACAGTATCATGACTTTGTCTATGGTCTACCAGAATTGAACAAGCCCCTTATATCCAAGGCTAACCACATCGCAAACCCCGGCTGCTTTGCAACATGCATACAATTAGGACTGTTGCCTGCAGCAAAAATGAAATTGATAAACAGTGATGTAAGCGTTAATGCCATAACAGGTAGTACGGGTGCCGGACAGAAACCGGGAGCTACAACACATTTCTCATGGAGAAACAACAACATGAGCATATACAAAGCGTTTACACACCAGCATGTGCCGGAAATCCGACAAAGTCTGAGCAAAGCACAAGGATATCTTGACGCAGCCATCGACTTTATTCCATACCGGGGTGACTTTGCAAGGGGCATATTCGCCACAGAGGTAGTAAAGACAGACGAGCCTATAGAAAAAATCATTAACGGATACAAAGATTTCTATAAAGATGCAGCTTTCACTCACTATGTTGACAAGGCTATAGACCTGAAACAGGTTGTGAACACAAACAAATGCTTGGTGCATTGTGACAAATACGGTGACAAGTTGCTGATAACCTCATGCATAGACAATTTGCTGAAAGGTGCAGTGGGTCAAGCAGTACAGAATATGAACATCATGTTCGGAATAGAAGAAACAACAGGATTAAAACTTAAAGCAGGAGCATTTTAAAATGAAACTATACGATGTATATCCTCTATACAATATTAATATAACAAGAGGTAAAGGATGCAAAGTCTGGGACGAGAACGGTCAAGAATATCTCGACCTTTATGGTGGGCATGCCGTGATAAGCATCGGTCACTGCAACGAGCATTATGTAGGAAAACTGACAGAACAGTTAAACAAACTTGGTTTTTACAGCAATTCAGTTATAAACAAGTTGCAAGTTGAACTTGCCGAACGCATTGGCAAAATCAGCGGATACGATGACTATCAGCTATTTCTGATAAATAGCGGTGCAGAAGCAAACGAAAATGCGCTGAAGCTTGCATCTTTTGCAAATGGCAGAAAAAGAATACTGTCACTTGAAAAAGCATTCCACGGCAGAACATCACTTGCCGTAGAAGCTACTGACAATCCAAAAATTATAGCCCCAATAAATGATAATGGACATGTTACCTATTTGCCAATCAATAATCTTGAAGCATGGGAAAAGGAACTTGCCAAGGGGGATGTATGCGCTTGCATTGTTGAATGTATACAAGGTGTAGGCGGAGTGAACATGATAACTCCAGAGTTTGCACAAGGGCTACAAGCAGCATGCAATAAATACGGAACTGTGCTTATTTGTGACGAGATACAGTGCGGATACGGCAGAAGTGGAAAATTCTTTGCCCATCAGTGGCTCGACATCCGTCCTGATATAATAACTTGTGCAAAAGGCATCGGCAATGGTTTCCCTATGGGAGCCGTGTTAATATCACCAAAATTCAAACCGACATACGGTCAGCTCGGCACAACATTTGGAGGCAACCATCTTGCATGCACTGCAGCACTTGCCGTACTTGACGTTTTTGAACAAAAGGGACTGGTAGAGAATGCACGTATAGTTGGTGACTATCTTAAAAACAAACTTGAACAACTGTCACAGCACAACCGACACATACTCGAAGTTAGAGGCAAGGGACTAATGATTGGTGTTGTGCTTGACATTCCACACAAGGAAGTGCGCTCAAAACTTATCCACGAACAACATTGTTTCACTGGATGTGCAGGAACAAACATCCTACGTATTCTCCCCCCACTCTGCTTATCAAAGAATGAGGTTGACGAGTTCATAACAAAACTGAAAAAAGTGCTTGAATCTATATAACCAAACAGTTTTGCAAATATCTACCATATAAAAAGTGCAGAGTGGAGTATGACTCACGTCATACTCCACTCTGCATTTAATACTTTTAAAGCTTTAAAAGTGAAGTGCAAGAATTACTTGCCATGGTTCTCGTCAGAAACAGTAAGCTTCTTGCGACCCTTAGCGCGACGTGAAGCAAGCACGCGGCGACCGTTCTTTGTTGCCATTCTCTCACGGAAGCCATGCTTATTCACACGTCTTCTGTTGTGTGGCTGAAATGTTCTTTTCATCGTTTTTTAATATTTTATTTGTTATTGTTTATACGCTTTGGACTGCAAAATTACTCATTTCTTTTGATTTAGCCAAAAGTTAAGCCATTTTTACGCACTTCTTTTATGGTTTTTTCTGAATTTATTGTAACTTTGCAGTCGAAAAGGAACAAAAAAACTATTTACTGATGTAAACATCAACATTTGTTCCGTTTTGAAAAGATTATAAAATTATAAGCAATAAACAAAAATGATTAATTCACAGGACATTAAGAAAGGCGTTGCTGTTCGTATGGACGGCGGCATTTGGGTTTGCATTGACTTCCAACACCGCAAGCCAGGTAAGGGTAATACAATCATGAACATCAAGCTGAAGAACGTTACCGACGGACGAGTTCTCGAACGTCGCTACAACATCGGCGAGAAACTTGAGGATGTATCTATCACACGTCGCCCATACCAGTATCTCTACAAAGAAGGAGATGACTATATTTTCATGAACCAAGAGACTTATGACCAAACTCCTATTCCTGCAGAACTCGTTTCTGGAGTTGAATTCATGAAAGAGTCAGACATCGTTGAAGTTGTTTCTGATGCCGACACAGAGACTGTACTTTATGCCGAGATGCCTGTAAAGACAAACTTACGAGTTACTCACAGCGAACCTGGTATCAAGGGTGATACAGCAACAAACGCTACCAAGCCTGCAACATTGGAGAGCGGAGCTGAAGTACGTGTTCCTTTGTTTATCAACGAAGGTGACCTTATTCAGGTTGATACTCGCGATGGTAGCTACCTAAGCCGCGTAAAGGAATAATCTTTTATTCAAAACATAGAAAAGGAAGAGTGAAGAACCCAATAGCAACTCCTTGAAAAAGGCTGTGCTAATGGAATCTTCACTCTTTTTTAGCATATTGAGTTAAAGCTGTTATAAAAATTATATATGAAATACTCAATTATAGTACCTGTCTTCAACCGTCCTGAAGAAGTTGATGAGCTGCTTGACAGTCTTACGCAGCAAAATGAAAACGATTTTGAAGTAATTGTTGTTGAAGACGGTAGTTCTATTCCATGTAAAGATGTATGTGAGAAGTATAAAGACAAGCTCAACATTCACTATTTCACAAAAGAAAACAGTGGGCCTGGGCAAAGTCGCAACTATGGCGTGGAACGCGCAAAAGGCGAATATATCATAATTCTCGACTCTGACGTGGTATTGCCTTCTGAATATATAAGCAGCATAAGCAAAGAACTCAAGAAGGAAGACTGCGATGCATTTGGTGGACCAGACAAATCACACCCGTCTTTTACAGACACCCAAAAGGCAATAAGCTATTCCATGACAAGCTTCTTCACAACAGGCGGAATAAGAGGCAGCAAAAAAAAGAAACTTGACAAGTTTTATCCACGCTCATTCAATATGGGTGTGAAGCGAGATGTATACAACGAACTGGGCGGATTCTCAAAAATGCGCTTTGGAGAAGACATTGACTTCAGTATACGCATATTCAAAGCAGGATACAAGTGCAGACTGTTCCCCGATTCATGGGTTTGGCACAAGAGACGTACTGATTACAGAAAATTTTTCAGACAAGTGTACAACAGCGGGATAGCACGTATAAATTTATACAAGAAATATCCAGAATCATTAAAACTGGTTCATCTCCTGCCTATGGTTTTTACCGTAGGAGTAATATTTCTTATTCTGACATCCGCAGTAGGAAGAATACTAATGCAATATGACGACATCCATAAATGGTATTGGCTGTGTGCAGCTCCATGGCTACCAATTATTGCATACTGTCTGCTGATATTTATTGACTCCACGAAACAAAACCACAGTGTGAAAATTGGAGCAATGAGCATCTGTGCAGCATTCGTGCAACTTATGGGTTACGGATGCGGATTTTTAGCTGCATGGTGGAAACGCTGCATAATGGGAAAAGACGAATTTAATGCATTTGAAAAGACATTCTACAAATAACTGCAAAAGGACTTGAGGTATATAAAAAACATCTCAAGTCTTTAATTACAACCTCAAATCTAAACAAAAATATGGAAAAACTCAACATCAACCAATGGGCAGAAGAAGACAGACCAAGAGAAAAACTTATGAGTCTTGGTGCTACAGCTTTGACTAACGCAGAGTTATTGGCTATACTGATTGGCTCCGGTTCGCCACAGGAAACAGCTGTTGAACTTATGAAACGTGTGCTCAACGATTGCAACAACAACCTAAACAGTCTTGGCAAAATGACTATAGAACAACTTACCGACAGAAAATACAAAGGACTCGGACCAGCCAAAGCTATAACAATCCTTGCTGCCTGTGAACTGGGAAAACGAAGACAAGCAGAAAAGCCCGAAGAACGTCCACGCATGGACTCTGCACTTGCCATCTATGAATACATGCATCCCAAGATGCAAGATCTTGCCACAGAACAAGCATGGATATTGTTAATGAATCAGAACTTCAAACTTATAAAGGCTGTGCAGATTTCACATGGAGGAATAAGCGAAACAGCTGTTGACATACGGATAATTTTAAAGGAAGCGTTATTAAGCAACGCTACCGTTGTTGCCCTATGCCACAATCATCCAAGCAACAATGCCACACCAAGCGGAGATGACGACAGAATAACGCAGAAGCTACAAAAGGCATGTGAAACAATGAGAATATATATGCTCGACCACATTATTATTACGGATGGAGCATACTATAGCTATATGGAAAAAGGCAGATTGTAGCTCACAAAAAACAATATCCACAATATACCAACACACAAGCTATTACGACGGCTACAGAAAAATATTCGGTATTCGTTCTTCATTCTTCATTTAAATTCTTACCTTTGTATATAATAAATATCACAAGACATGACACAGGAAGAAAAAACGAAGATTGAGGAAAGAATAGTAGACGTATTGAAAACCGTATACGATCCTGAAATTCCGGTAAACATATACGACCTCGGACTCATTTACAAAATTGAGGTGAACGATAACGGCAATGTGGATATTGACATGACATTCACAGCTCCATCATGTCCAGCTGCTGACTTTATCCTTGAAGACGTTCGGCAGAAGGTTGACGCGCTTGATGGTGTAAAATCCACAAATGTGAACCTTGTATTCGAACCCGCTTGGGATCAGAGTATGCTCAGCGAAGAGGCACGTCTGGAGATGGGACTGGATTAATCTAAGCACTAAACTCAAGTTATGAAGAACGTATATATTCTATCTGATGCACACCTCGGTTCTCTTGCGATAGAACACGGCAGAATGCACGAACGCAGATTGGTGCGCTTTCTCGATGACATAAAACACAAAGCAGCTGCCGTATATCTGCTCGGTGATATGTTCGACTTTTGGTACGAATACAAATATGTTGTGCCAAAAGGTTATACACGTTTCCTCGGCAAATTGTCGGAGCTAACCGATATGGGAGTTGAAGTGCATTACTTCACTGGCAATCACGATATTTGGATGTATGGCTATCTGGAAGAGGAGTGCGGTGTCATTCTGCACAAAAAGCCAGAAACTGTAGACATATACGGCAAAGTCTTCTATCTTGCCCATGGTGACGGGTTAGGCGACCCTGACAAAAACTTCAAAGTAATACGCAGGATTTTTCATAGTCATTTGTGCCAAAAAATGTTCAGCAGTCTTCATCCACGTTGGGGAATATGGTTCGGACTGGAATGGGCAAAACACAGCCGCCTGAAACGTGCTGATGGCAAGGAACCGCCATATATGGGTGAAGACAAAGAATATCTCGTAAGATATACAAAGGAATATATGCAGACTCATCCTAATGTAGACTATTATATATATGGTCATCGCCACATCGAACTTGACCTTTATCTCTCCCGCAAAGTGAGAATGATGATATTAGGTGATTGGATTTGGCAGTTCTCTTATGTGGTATTTGATGGTGAGCACTTATTTCTGGAAGAGTATGTTGAAGGAGAGAGCAAATTGTGATTGAATATAAGACCCAATTGATGTCTTGCATAACTTACAGAACAATACACAATGTATTATTGAATATCTAAAAAAACAGAAGGTAAATACCAATGATAGGTATTTACCTTCTGTCTGTAATGAGTATAAGACTCTTGAAAAGCTACTATACCCGATTTATACCAATGCCATAGTATCAGTTGCAATCATCAACTCCTCATCTGTAGGGATAACAACAACTGTTACCTTTGAATCTGGAGTAGAAATTACAGCTTCTTCACCATGAATTGTCATATTCTTAGCCTCATCAATCTTTACTCCCATAAAGCTCAAACCCTTGCAAACACTTTCACGCATATTAGCTTGGTTCTCGCCAACGCCAGCAGTAAACACAATGATATCGCAACCGTCCATGGCTGCAGCATAAGCTCCAACATACTTGCGAACACGATAGCAATACATGTCAAAAGCAAGCGTAGCACGTTCATTGCCAGCCTCTCTTGCTGAGAATATTTCACGCATATCAGAAGAAATGCCAGAAACACCGAGCAGACCACTCTTCTTGTTCAAGAGGTTAGACATGCCATCAGCATCCAAACCAAGCTTCTTCTCGATGAATGTTACTGCACCGCCGTCAATATCACCACTACGAGTTCCCATCATTAAGCCCTCCAATGGAGTAAGTCCCATTGAAGTGTCAACACACTTACCGTCTTTCACGGCAGCTATGCTTCCGCCATTACCTATATGACAAGTAATAATTTTCTTGCCCTCTGCCTTTACGCCAAGGTAATCACAAACGCGCTGTGACACATAGCGGTGAGATGTTCCATGGAAGCCGTAGCGACGAACTCCATACTTCTCATACAACTCGTAAGGGATAGCATACATAAATGCTTCCTTAGGCATTGTCTGATGGAAAGCAGTATCAAACACACCAACCTGTGGCAATCCAGGCATAAGCTCTTGTACAGCACGAACACCCTTCAAGTTAGCAGGGTTATGCAAAGGAGCAAGATCAGTACAAGCCTCAAAAGCTTTTAGCACCTCATCGGTTAGCAATACGCTCTTGTTGAATTTTTCTCCACCGTGCACCATACGGTGACCTACTGCATCGATTTCTTTCAAATCCTTAATCACTCCAATCTCAGGATCTGTGAGCAAACTGAAGATGAATTTCACGCCCTCTGTATGCTCTGGGATATCATGCATAATTGTTTTCTTCTCACCGTTAGCGAGTTTAACCTTAACAAATGCACCGTCAAGTCCCACACGTTCAGCACCTCCAGATGTCATGACTGTCTTGCTGTCCATATCATAGAGTGCATATTTTATTGATGATGAACCGCAGTTCAAAACTAAAATCTTCATGATTTATATTTTTTATAGTGAGACTTTTGTTATTTCTTTGCATCCATTGCCTGACAAGCAGTAATAGCAACCATCTTATAGATATCATCTACAGAACAGCCACGGCTCAAGTCGTTTACCGGACGAGCAATACCCTGAAGAATTGGTCCGAGAGCCACAGCATCGCCAAGGCGCTGAACAAGTTTATATGCAATGTTTCCGACCTCAAGACATGGGAATACAAGAACATTAGCCTTACCAGCAATGTCACTGCCTGGAGCTTTCTTCTCTCCTACAGATGGCACCAATGCCGCATCAGCCTGAAGCTCACCGTCAACCTTCAATTCAGGATCAAGTTCTTTTGCAAGTTTAGTAGCCTCAACCACTTTATCCACAACTTCATGCTTTGCGCTGCCCTTTGTAGAGAAGCTCAACATGGCAACACGTGGGTCAGCAAAGCCTGCTACAGATTTTGCAGTCTGTGCTGTACATACTGCGATCTGTGCCAGCTGTTGTGCATCCGGCATAGGAGTAACAGCAACATCACCAACAACCAATACACCATTCTCACCATACTGAGGCTGCTTTGTGATAAGAAGCATAGCGCCACTAACACAAGTAATGCCTGGAGCACACTTGATAATCTGAAGAGCAGGACGCAAAGTGTCACCAGTTGTGCTTAGTGCACCAGAGATTTGTCCATCAGCATCACCAGTCTTGATAATCATGCATCCAAGATAGAGAGGATTCTTAACAAGCTCGCGAGCCTGCTCTATTGTCATGCCTTTCTTCTTGCGCAGCTCTGCCAAAAGGGTTGCATATTCTTCGCTCTTTGGATTATTCTCCGGATCAATAAGAGTAGCCTTGTCTATATTCTTGAGTCCCCACTTCTCAGCAAGAGAATGTATCTCGTCAGGATTACCAATAAGAATAAGGTTAGCAATATCGTCAGCCAGCACTTGGTCTGCAGCTCTCAGAGTACGCTCCTCTGTTGCTTCAGGGAGCACGATGCGCTGTTTGTTACTTTTAGCGCGTTCAATGATTGATTGTACTAAATCCATGATTTATTTTATATTTAATAAGTAATTTTTCTTGTAGATTCGGCGGTGTAGACTATGTGCATCGCTGATACCATGCAAAATTAGCAAAATTATTTTTAAAGAGAACTTGTTTTTTTGAGTTTTTTATTTTTACATGTTTTCCAACATACGTTTTATCACAACTTCTGCAGAAATCTCACGGTTCGCAGCTTCTGGTATAACAAGAGAATTCTTGCTTTCTATAACGCTGTCTGTTACTATCAGACCGCGACGCACTGGCAAACAATGCATGAACTTTCCATTATCTGTTACAGCCATGTGAGCATCATCTATTGTCCACGACATATCTTTTGACAGGATTTTTCCATAATCCTGAGGATTGGTAACTCCTGGACAACTCCAATTCTTTGCATATACGAAGTCAGCCCCTTCAAGGGCTTTCATTTGGTCGTATTCTATTTTTGCACTACCCACAAACTTAGAATCAAGTTCATATCCGTGAGGATGCGTCACGACAAAATCAACATCAGCCTTATTCATCCACTGCGCAAAAGAGTTTGGCACAGCTTGTGGTAATGCACGGCAATGCGGAGCCCACGAAAGAACAACTTTGGGACGAGTTTTTGTTTTATGCTCCTCTATTGTTATAAGATCTGCAAAAGCTTGAAGAGGATGCACTGTTGCTGTTTCCATTGCAAACACTGGTTTTCCGCTATATTTAACGAACTGATGAAACACTGTTTCCGCATAGTCATACTCACGATCTGTCAATCCTGCAAAGCTGCGCACACCTATCAGGTCACAATAGCTTGCCATCACAGGAATTGCTTCAAGCAGATGTTCGCTTTTATCGCCATCCATGATAACTCCCCGCTCAGTTTCAAGTTTCCAGGCACCAGCATTTACATCAAGCACAATAACATTCATACCAAGATTCATTGCTGCTTTTTGGGTACTTAGCCTTGTACGTAAACTATTATTGAAGAATATCATAAGCAAGGTTTTATTCTTACCCAACTGCTGATACCCAAATCTGTTGTTTTTAACTTCCATTGCCTCGGCAAGAGCTTCTTTCAAATCACCAAGGTCTTCTACATTAAGGAATGTTCTCATATACTTTTACTTTTTCATTATTTCATCAAGAGCCGAATAGAAAGCAGGATCTTCTCCCACAACTGTATGCAGCAATTCACCGTTTTTTCCTACTATAAACTTGGTTGGAAATCCCTGTATACCATAAGTTTGGGTTATATCTCCCATTCCTTTAGGATTGTATACATGTATCCACGGCAAGCCAAGTTCTTTTACTGCCGACTTCCATTTTTCCTGGGTATCACCACAATCCACCCCGACAATCTCAAGTTTTCCTTTATACTTTTCATAATATTTCTTCATCTCTGGCATTCCTTTGATACACCAGCCACACCAACTGCCCCAAAAGTCTATAACTACTATTTTACCTCTTAAACTCGACAGCGTGAATGTTTTGCCGTTAATATCTGTCAAAGAGAAGTCGGGCGCAAGACTCTGCTGCGTCGCTTCTTGAGAGTCTGCAACATTTTTCTCGTTTATGTTTTCCGATGCTCTATTTCGTTGCTTATCAACTCCGCAACTTGCCATTGCCATTGTAGCAACAAGTATCATCATAGCAACAATTGTAATTTGTCTTTTCATAATAATTCATACGATTTTGTTAATAATATCATTAGCTTGAATACGTTAATACATACTGCATTACGTCAATGCAAACTTACATAAAAAAAACGGATAATATGCCTATTTTATAAAAAAGTTGAAATTACAGTCACAAATAATCCATTGAGTCATCATACCCTACACAATTGACTATAATTTTCACTGTATTCTTTTGGATTGTATGAATTATCTATCTATGTTTGCAAAACATATTTCAATCTACAATATTATACGAAAAATTTTAGGCTGTCATCTTGTTAAAAGATAACGACAATTTGATCCTTGTACACGGAAAACTACAAATAAAACAAACCGAATATCCATCAAGACTTTCTTCCAAATGGTGAAATATGCCGTGGTTGATATAGGAAAAGTAAAAAGAAGGAAAATGAAATCTTTACAAAATAGCGCCACTTGCGCCACTTGCGCCATTGCGCCAAATACAGTAAATACAGTAAAAACCCCCATTTTTAGCTATTTTGGCGTAATTGGCGCAATGGCGCAAGTGGCGCAAGTGGCGCAAACTCGAAAAATGAGATTCCCATAAAAACCGTCTCCAACAAGTATAAATTCACACCTGTATAATCGGCAACCATTGACAGAAAAAGATGGTAGCTCAACGTTGCTTTGCTCACGGTTTGACACAGGATATACGCCTTCTCTACAGGAAAGGGCAAGAGGGTGCCACACTTAGAATAAATACTCAAACGGTTTGAAATCTAAATCTGAAACTTGAGTAAAATAAATCATGAATACTTAAATAATTCTTTTTTTTATTCCTATACTCAAAAGTATTCAAATAAGATTTATCAACAAAACGCTGTAATGAGAATTTTGTACAGCTTTGATTTCGGTAATAAAAAGGGATAAGTCAAAAATCGATAATAGTATAAAAGATACGATTTTGAAATGATAGTCTTGATAGGAAAAAGATATGTATTTAAATATTCAAGAAAAAGTATTTATCTCATAAAAGAGAGATTATAAAGACTACATTTCCCCCTCTCATACGTCATTAATGAAGTCAAAGCCAATGCATACTTATATAAGTCCATGCATTGATTATTTGAAAATTATTAATAACCTATTTAAAACTTTATGTTATGATACACATCGGCAAACTTGTCAGAACAAAACTGAAAGAAAGAGCACACACTTGCGTTTGGCTTGCAGAACAAATGGAATGCAGTCGTACAAATCTCTACAAAATCTTCAACAAGCATTATGTTGGTTCAAGAGATTTGGAAAAGCTGTCAAAGATTTTGGACTTCAACTTCTTTGAAGTTTTGTCAAAAGAGATGCAAGATGAACTAGACAAAAAATAACATCAATAACAGGAAAGCATTTTATGCAATATTTTTCTGTAATACCGAAATCCATCGCTATACCCCCCAAACTGTACAAAACATAACAACGGAAAAAGTATAACGATGGATTTCCCATATTTAAATAAACAGTTTTTATGTAAATACTGCAAGGAACCGACACGCCACCACCCAAAAACAAAAGAAAAATATATTATTCTATAGTAAATAGAACATCATATCACATTTTTTACTAAATTTGCAACGCATTCAATGTGATGCACTTTCTACCATGCGAACCAAGAAACTATCTATAATAACATCAAAAATTAAATCAAACACTAATTATGAACAAAAAATTATTTATTACAGGAGCCCTGCTACTTAGCATCTCACTAAGCAGCAATGCTATTCCAATGCCAATTATAGCAAATGAAGGTAGTACAACAGGAATAGAAAATGCAGATCCTGACAACATCCTTTTATCAATTGACGCAGAAAATGGTGCAGAACTTTCAGAACTTATAAACACAAAAATCGCCCAAAAAACAGCTGAAGGTAAAAAAATTGCCAATATTTCAGTAAACCTTGCTGCCGGAGGAAACTACACCATTGTACAGTCAATAGAAACAAACAAGAGCATACGTATAACAGGTGACGAGAAAGCACCAGCCACAATTGACGCGTCAGCACTGACAACTCCTCTTATAAAGCTCGGAACACCAGAAGGAGATTCCGATGACAATGGCTTTTACCCAATAGGCTATATTTCATTCAATAATATCAAAGTTAATGGACTTTCAAATAGTCTATTCTATGCCAACAAACAAAAATATCTCATAAAAGCGGTTTTTCTGCGGAATAGCGTTGTAAATATAAACGGTGGCTCCAAAACTATTTTCGATACAAATGGGGGAGGTGTCGTTGAAGAGCTTGGAATAGAACTTTCCACCATATATGCAAATCCGAAAAATACAGGTGCCCTCTACAGTTCTCAAAGCGGACAGAAAGCTACCGAAGCAGGACTGGAAGAACAGAAAATAACCATAGCAGGCTCAACTCTATACAATATCGCTTACAACAAGAATGTGAACAACCACCGTCAAGCCAATCAAAAGTGGCTCACTTATAACATTTCAAACAACATAATCATTGACTGCGGAAAAGACGGACAGTTTATAAGAGGACTCAATGGCGGACAAAGCGGAAAGAACCCAACATGGAATGTCCACGACAACTCTTTCCTCCGCACCACCGATGAAGGACTTGTAGACCACAGCAACATGGAATCTACAGGAGACAGCGAAGAGCCTGTAAAAGAAAATATTGCCGACTACACCACATTCAAAGATATAGAAAATGGCGACTTCACCATTACCGATGCAGGTTCTCTACAAGCAAAGATGCAGATTGGCGACCCTCGCTGGTGGACAGACTACGATATAACAAAAGCTCATCCTGTAACTATTAACATAACTCCAGCCACAGGTTCTGATCTTGCCAAAGCTTTGAACGAAGCACGTGGATATTTCGACAATATTACATCTACAAAGATACAACTTGAGAAAAATGGCGAATATACAATAAGCGAACCTTTAATCACTGGAAATGTAATGACAATTAGTGGCGACAATGGAAATCCTGCCACTATAGATGCAAGTGCCAATACTGGTGCTTTCATAACATTGAGCGAAACTCCAAACGAAACATTAAAAGGTGCTACAGGGAAAGGTGACTATTACAACATCCAAGGATATATAGATTTGCGCAACTTGAATGTTACTGGAGTAAAAGGCAACTTTATCTACGACAACAACAAAAAGTACTGTGTGGAGAGTCTTACTATAGATTCATGCACAGTAAATCTTGCAAGCAGCAGCGAAACTAATGTCAGCAGTAATGCCGTAATATACTTCAAATCCGGATATGCCAACACTATATCTGTAAGTAACTCTACATTCTGGAATAACGGAAACTCTGATGCAAAATATTTCGTGCAATACAACAATAGCGGTCGCGCCGATCGTGCCGGATACCAATATCAATATGTTATATTCCAAAACAACACGTTCTATAATATAGCTAAAGCCGGACAATGGGCAAACTATAGTGGATTCAGCGGACAGAAGTACTCCAATTTTATAATAACCGACAACATATTTGCGGATTGCGGAAACAAACAGATAGCACGCCGCATCCTTGGCGGACGTGCAGCCTCAAACTATCCTACTGGTCAAGTAACATTCAACAACAACACGTATATAACATACACCACCAACGAAGAGGGGGAACTCGTTCCAGAATTTGAAAGCAAAGACGGTGTGATAGACCCATATGACATCAGCGGAACAGCCATAGAGGACAACCCATTGTTTAAAGATGCAGCCAACGGTGACTTCACTTTAGGTGAAAGCACCAAACAAGCAAAGCAAAAGACTGGAGCACCACGCTGGTTGGTAGACTATGTCGACCCAGGAACAAGTGGCATCAACGAAATCAACACGAACAAAGACGCATCCAACGCATGGTACAACATCAACGGTATGCGCATCACCAAACCTTCACAGAAAGGCATATACATAAACAACGGAAAGAAAGTCGTGCTAAACTAAAAAATAAGCATTTTAGTTATATTCAAAAGAGAATGCAAAGCAATGCCTTGTGTTCTCTTTTTTCTTTTTGTTTCACACCATAAAAGAGTTTTTTCCTTTTTCTTTTTGCCATACTCTTGATTTATATTATCTTTGTATCTCAAAATAACATATAATGACGGCAAACGAATTCTTCAAGAAAATAATGAGCAAAAAGCTGTGGGCGAACCTCGGCGCAATGCTGCTTACGGTAATAGTACTGTGCCTCTGCGTAAAATTCGGCCTTGACTTCTATACTCATCATGGAGAGGAAATCGAAGTTCCGAACATCAAGCACAAGTTGTTCAGCGATGCTGAACAGCTATTGGCAAACCGGGGACTTGAGATAGAAGTGACCGATACCGGATATGTGCGCAGCCTTCCGCCCGACTGCATTTTGGAACAAGTAATTGTACCAGGAACAAAAGTTAAAAGAGGACGCGTTATCTATGTCATCATAAACTCCAACCACTCACCAATGCTCGCCATTCCTGACCTAATCGACAACAACTCATACAGGGAAGCCAAGGCAAACCTCGTGGCGATGGGATTCAAAGTGGGACCGCCACAATATGTGGCAGGTGAAAAAGACTGGGTCTATGGCATAACTTGCCGCGGACGCAACTTGCATAACGGAGAAAGAGTGTCTGTCGATGATGTGCTAACGATACAGGTAGGAAACGGTGAGATGGATATGGACGACGATATCACGTATACCGACCCTGAATACAACCACAATGCTGACTCTATGGCAACCCTGCACGAAGAGCACCATGAAAGTGGCGTTGAAGTGGGAAGCGGAGGAAAGGATGAATTTGAAGTCGTAACCGGACCGGAATAAAATTTTAAGATGATAGAAGAAGACAACATATTGCCATCAGAGGACGAGCTTACAGATGACGAGAACGGACAGCTCTATGAACACCTACGGATTGTTGTAGACAAAGGTCAAGTGCCACAACGCATAGACAAGTTTATGACAGAAAAACTGCAACACACCAGCCGTAACCGTATACAAAAGGCTGCTGATGCAGGTTTCGTGCATGTTAACGAAAAGCCTGTAAAAAGCAATTACAAGGTACGCCCTCTTGATGTAATAACATTAATGCTCGACCGTCCGCAATACGACAGTAGCATTGAACCTGAGGATATACCACTAAACATCGTGTATGAAGACTCAGAGCTTATGGTTATCAACAAACCAGCAGGAATGGTGGTACATCCAGGATGCGGAAATTACCATGGGACATTGGTAAATGCTGTGGCTTGGCATCTTAAAGACGTTCCTAACTATGATCCGAACGACCCTGAAGTTGGACTCGTACACCGCATAGACAAAGACACAAGCGGATTGCTTGTCGTTGCAAAAACACCATTGGCAAAAACAAAACTCGGAGTGCAGTTTTTCAACAAGACCACTCACCGCAGCTACAATGCTCTTGTATGGGGAAACTTCGTTGAAGACGAAGGACGAATTGAGGGAAACATAGGCAGAGACCCGAAAGACAGGCTCAGAATGACTGTCTTTCCACCAGACTCCGGAATTGGGAAATCTGCCGTGACTCATTATCGTGTAATTGAGCGGTTTGGATACGTTTCTCTCGTGGAATGTATTCTTGAGACTGGTAGGACCCACCAAATCCGTGCACACATGAAACATATCGGGCATCCTCTGTTTAGTGACGAGAGATATGGCGGCAACGAAATATTGCGAGGGGAACGCTGTGGCAGTTACCAACAGTTCATCAGAAACTGTTTCAAGACGTGTCCACGACAAGCCCTTCATGCAAAAACTCTCGGATTTGTACATCCAAGGACTGGCGAGCAAATGGATTTCACATCCGACCTGCCTAACGACATGAACATGCTGCTTGAGAAATGGAGACGCAGACAAGGGAACGAAGAATAAAAAGAAACAACAAAAAACATATAATATGAAACATCCAAAAAGAACAATAGCCATCGTTTGTGGTGGCGATTCATCAGAGCATGATGTATCATTGCGCTCAGCACAAGGCCTGTATTCATTCTTTGACAAAGAGCGTTACAATGTATATATTGTAGACATGAAAGGTCCTGACTGGCATGTTGAACTGCATGACGGTACAACAGCCCCTATCGACCGAAACGAATTCTCTTTCATGGAGAACGGTGAACTGATTTTCTTTGAATATGCCTACATCACTATTCACGGCACTCCTGGAGAGAATGGTATCCTGCAAGGTTACTTCGAGCTTATCCACTTGCCTTATTCAACAAGCAACGTATTGGTTGAAGCTCTGACTTTCAACAAGTTTGTGCTCAACCAATATCTGCGTGGCTATGGAGTCAGCGTTGCCGACAGCCTACTCATACGCAAAGGATACGAAGAGCTTGTCAACGATGATGAGATAGAAAAGAAAATCGGTATGCCTTGCTTTGTGAAACCAGCTGCCGACGGTAGCAGCTTCGGAGTTTCAAAGGTCAAGAACAAAGACCAACTTGCTCCTGCCATTCGCAAAGCTATCATGGAGTGTGATGAGGTAATGGTTGAAAAATATATAGAGGGTACAGAAATTTCTATCGGTTGTTACAAGACACGCAACAAGAGCGTTGTATTACCTGCCACAGAAGTTGTTACGGAGAATGAATTCTTCGATTACGATGCGAAATATAACGGTAAGGTGACAGAAATTACTCCTGCCCGCCTCAGCGCAGAAACTACAGCAAGAGTGAATGAGATTACAAGCCGTATTTACGACATTCTTCATTGTAACGGTATTATCCGCATTGATTATATTATCAGTCGCGGAAAAGGCAGCAACGGAGAGGACGTGGACAAGATCAACATGATTGAAATAAATACCACTCCAGGAATGACTGCCACAAGTTTCATTCCGCAACAGGTAAAGGCTGCCGGACTGAAAATGTCTGATATTCTCACCGACATAATTGAGAACCAGATAGTCTGACAAACATGTGCAATCTGTTCGAGCAGTATTAATTTGTAAAAAGATAAAGCTATGAACATACCATCAATATACGATGATATTCGTCCGTTTGAGCCATCGGAGCTGCAGAACGTGTATCAGCGGCTACTCTCCAATGAGCAGTTTAAACAAGTGTTGGGATACCTTTACCCGGATGTTCCGATAGAGGCAATCGGAGCCAAAATGATAGAATGCAAGACGAATCTTGATTTTCAACTTGCCTTCTGCTATGGGTTCCTGAAAAAGCTGATGCTTAAAGCAAGCACTGGCTGGGAGATGGACACCAAAGATGTTGACGTTAACAAGCGGTATACTTTTGTAAGCAACCACCGCGACATTGTTCTTGATTCAGCACTCCTTGACGTACTACTCTATGATGCAGGATTTAAAACGACATGCGAGATAGCCATCGGCGACAATCTGCTGTCGTTGCCATGGGTCAAGGACCTTGTCCGACTCAACAAGTCGTTTATCGTCAAAAGGTCATTGTCGCCAAGAGAAATGTTGCTTGCAAGCAAGAAAATGGCAGAATACATGCATTTCGTCATAAATGAAAAGAACGACAATATATGGATAGCACAAAGGGAAGGCAGAGCAAAGGACTCTAACGACCGCACCCAACCTTCAATTTTAAAGATGATGGCTATGGGTGGAGAAGGTACTCCTGTGGAGAGATTGCTGCAGCTTCATATCGTTCCGCTTGCCATATCCTACGAATATGATCCGTGCGATTATCTGAAAGCGGCAGAATTCCAACTAAAACGTGATGTTGCTGGCTGGAAGAAATCTGCTGCAGACGACGTAAACAGCATGCGAACCGGAATAATGGGATATAAAGGGCATGTTCACTATCATTGTGCGCCTTGCATTGACGATTATCTGAAAAACTTGTCGCCAGACATTCCCAAGACAAAGGTCTTTGATGTTATAGCTGAACATATAGACAAAGAGATATTCAGAAACTATCATCTTTATCCGTCTAACTATATTGCTCTTGACACCTTGAACGGCAACGATGCCCACAACGACAGATATTCAGAGCAAGATGTGGCTGAATTCAACAAATACATAGAAAGTCAACTTGCAAAAATTGACATACCAAATAAGGACGATGAGTTCCTTAGGGAACGTATTCTCACTATGTATGCGAACCCGGCAAGAAACTATCTCGCCGCAACAAATGAACAATGAGCTTATCATCAATAAATAAAGCTGCCATAGCCTGTATCATGTTTATTTTGCTGTATGCATTCTCCGCATGCAGCAATGAAGCTTACGATACAGGCGATGGCAGTCTTTCATATATGCGTGCCGACTTTGTCGAGGCAAATACCGACGGAAATGCGAATATCATTTCAGCAACGACCGACGAAGGTACTGTGCTAACGCTATCTCCATCATTACAAGCTGATTGGGCAACAACAAAAGATTCTACATACCGTGCACTGCTATATTATAATATTGCAAAAGACAACAGTAGCAATACTGATGTAGAGCCTATAGCAATAAGCGATGTGCTTGTTCCACGAATCTTGACAGACAAGAAATCTGTGATAATCTACCCCACCGACCCTGTAGCACTCGAAACTGCATGGCTAAGTACAAACAAGAGATACGTGAATCTTGGGATAAGTTTAAAGACAGGAAAGAAAGACGGAAAAATTGAAGCACAGTCGTTAGGCATATATCTGTATGACACTGTGATGACACAAGACGGCAAAAAATGTTTCAAGCTGAGCCTCATCCACGACCAGAACAACGTTCCTGAATATTATTCCACACAAGTATATATTAGCATTCCGCTCTACCGTCTGCCTTCCGGAGTATCGGAAGGCGATGAAGTGGAAATAAAAATCAATACATACAAAGGAGAAACAACAAAAGTTTTCTATATAAAATAAGCATAATGAAAGGTTTACTTAAATATACTATAAATGCAAACGGACAACTCGTAGACCTGTCGGAGCCACAAGTTATGGGTATCCTTAACGTCACTCCCGATTCTTTTTATGCCGGAAGCCGAAAGCAATCGGAAAAGGAAATTGCAGAACGTGCAATGCAAATTATCAATGAAGGGGGATCAATTATTGATATAGGCGCATTTTCCACCCGACCGGGTGCAGCGCAGGTATCTGCAGAGGAAGAGATGAAACGCATGCGAAGAGCGCTTGAAATAGTAAGGGGTGTACAGCCTGATGCTATGCTCAGTATAGATACTTTCCGCCCGGAAATTGCCCAGATGGCTGTAGAGGAATTTGGTGCTGCCATTATCAACGACGTGTCGGAGGGAAACATCAATGGTGCTTTTGGAGGTGCTGATGCTACAAACCCTAATGGAGAGACAGAGGAAAACGACAAACAGTATCCGGAAATATTCCGCATGGTTGCAAAGCTCGGTGTTCCGTATATTCTGATGTCTACTCACGGAGAAATGCGCGACATAATGCTTAATTTTGCCAGAGAGGTTCAACAATTGCGTGACCTCGGTGCAAAGGATATAATACTCGACCCTGGCTTTGGTTTTGGCAAGACACTGGAACAGAACTATACATTATTAAATAATATGGAACAACTCAAGGAGTTTGAGCTTCCTATTCTTGTTGGAGCATCAAGAAAATCCATGATATTCAAGCTGTTTGACACCACGCCAGTCGAGTCTCTCAACGGCACCACAGTTATCAACACTTTGTCGCTGCTAAAAGGTGCATCAATATTGCGTGTACATGATGTAAAAGAATGTGTTGAAGCCGTAAAGATCGTTGAAGCCACTGTTGGAAAATAAGTAAAAAGACAGAAAAACAGTAGTTTGAAAAGGGAAAAGACAAATTTATAATGTTTGAGTTTGGTATAAAAGATGTAATAGATATTGTATGCGTCGCACTGATGCTGTATTATCTATATCGCTTGATGAAGGAGTCGCGCTCGCTGAACGTCTTCATCGGCATAATAGTTTTTGTCATCATCTGGCTTTTTGTAAGTCAAGTTCTTGAGATGCGCCTTTTGGGAAGCATTATGGACAAGTTGGTAAGTGTTGGAGTAATAGCACTCATCATAATCTTTCAGGAAGAGATAAGAAAATTCTTATATTCTTTGGGAGCACATCAAAGGATGAGAGGATTCATGAGGTTCTTCACCTCTGCCAACAAGAACAAGAAGAATATGGACAAGACAGCCATTATGCCTATCGTCATGGCATGTATAAACATGAGCCGTGGAAAGGTGGGGGCATTGATTGTCATAGAGCGTATGGTGTCGCTCGATGATATTATTGAAACCGGCGACCTTATTGATGCAAATATAAACCAACGGCTTATCGAGAATATATTTTTCAAGAATTCTCCTCTGCATGACGGTGCTATGGTGGTATCAAAGCGCCGAATCCGTGCAGCTGGATGTATTCTCCCCGTAAGCCACAGTATAGACATTCCAAAGGAACTCGGACTGCGCCACCGTGCAGCTCTTGGCATTTCTCAAGACAGTGATGCCATAGCCATCGTGGTTTCTGAAGAAACAGGTGGTATATCTGTTGCCATAAAGGGAGAGTTCCGCTTGCGTGTTTCAGGTGAATTGCTTGAAAGCATCCTAACCAAAGAGCTTATAGACTAAAACACAGTCTTGCATTTCATACAACCAACCATCCGTATTGCCAACGGTATCGTTATGGACAAGAACAAGTAGAAACTGTCAGACTCATGAAAGCAAAATTGCTATTATCTTTTATATTCTCCTTTTGTATAAGTTTGTCATTACATGCAGCAAGCGACAAATATAATGTTGCATTTTATGACAAATGGGAGAAAGTGCCAGATGAAGAACTTCTGGCAACTGGAGCACGTCTACAAAGTAAAGGAGAACCAGACAGTGCGATGGTGTGTTATTCTGTAATCGTTAACAGATACCATGAAAACAACAACAGCAACAAAATGAAAGCATTGGCAGCCAAAGCGATGTTCGGTATAGGATACATATATATGTATTACTTCTACAACTACGAACAGGCTTACAATTTCATGCAGCAAAGCCGTGAACTTTCTGAGCAGGAGGGTTTCTCAGAGAATCTGCCTTACATATATCTAAATCTTGGTAATATAACATTCCTCAGTATGCAAATGTGGCAAAACGCAAACATTGAGAAGAATGTACTGCCAATATACCGCAAAGCTCTAACTTACGCAAAGGACACAAAATATTGGGAAGCATACGTTATCATCATTGGCAACATCCTTGAACTTGCTTTTGAGAGCAAACATCCCCAATACTATCTTGATATAATCAAAGAGTTTAAGAATTCTAACATTCCGTCCACTACACCAAGGTTTCACCATGTGCTCTACGAATGTTCTGCCTTCAAAAGCTATATTAAAGGCGACTACAAACGTGCACTACTGTTGCTCGACAAATCTGCAAGTCATATAGACAACAGTTTGTCTATGGAACGCTGCATCATGAGGATATTGAAGCACAAAGGAAATATATACACAGCAATACGGCAATATGACAACGCCTACAAAGAATTAGCAGCAGCCATGCAACTTGCCAGCAAGAAAAAAGTTCGTGATGCCGAAGTGGAATTCTGCACCCTTCTATATAAACTATGTTTGAAAAGCGGCAACAAAGAGAAAGCTCATGAGTGGCAATTCCTTTTTTATCAAAAAAAAGACTCTTTAATGTCGCAAAGTCATATCGGCAACATTGAGCATATAATGTTTCTCAACAAAATGGGCAAGATTAATCAACAGGTTATGGAGATGACACAAAAAAGGAAAATCGAACATGTTATAATATGTGCCTTGTTCTTTATCGCTGCACTGACTATAACATTTAGTTGTGCCTTAGTCAAGCAGAACCGTAAGCTGAAGGAGCGTAATCATCTTATTTATCTTAACAGCCAAGAGGCTATAAGGCGTGAGAAAGAGGAACGCCGGAAACGGAACGAAATGCAGAAAGAACTTGCAAAACTTGAAAAAGGGTGTGATAATGCCGAATATGAGAAAAAGCAGAAATACCAAGGAAGTTCTCTCAGCGAAGAGGAAAAACAAAGGCTCAACGAAGAACTACTGCAGATTTTCGAGAACGTTGACGAAATCTGTTCCGACTCTTTCTCTGTGAACCGACTTGCAGAACTTACAAACTCTACATACAAGAACATTTCGCAGGTTATAAATGAATTGCATGAAAAATCATTCAAACAGATTGTATCAACCTACCGAATTCGCGAAGCATGCCACAGGCTGAGCGACAAGGAGCATTACGGTAATCTCACTATCGAAGGCATTGCCTACAGTGTTGGATTCAAGTCTCGGTCAAGCTTTGTTCAAGCGTTTAAAAGAATTGTGGGAATATCGCCTTCTGAATATCAAAAAGAGGCAAATATGTCATAAAAATTATTCAAGACCATACTTTTTATGTGTTTTATCCTAACAAAACACATAAAAAAGCAAAGTCTTTCCATACAAACACTTTCATTTTGCTAATTTTGCAGTACTCATTTCACAAAGCGCAATTATAATTTTAGCGGTGTGTAGTGACTATAGATTGTATTTATAACTAACATTACAAATATAAATGCTAACGCTTATGAAAGTAACTACCTTTTTAAAATCAGCGGCATTGACACTTCTTCTTGGAACAGCAACTGGTGTGGCGGCTCAAGAAGCGGCAGATGGATGCGATTTGATGTTTTGGCAGATTTTTTCGCCAAAGTCTTCGGCATTGTCGAAACAACCGGTGAAGTTCACTGTCTACAACAGTGGTTCTACGGTATCAAATTTCAAGGCTGGAGTAATTAAAGACGGAGAAACCGTTTATGAACAAGACATAAACGGAACTGTTGAACAAGATGGGACCTATACGGTTAATTTAGACTATACCGTTGATTGCCCTTATGAAAAAAATACAACGGTGAAACTTTTTGTACATGCAGACAGTGATACAAACCCTACAAACGATACTACCGTTGTTAATGTAGATATGCCCAAATTACTTGATTATCCATACAAATGGAACGAAGAAACAAGTAAGAATGACTTCACCTATGGACAATTTTGGGGCATGGGCTGGGGATATGACGACCAGCAGTTCAATGCTTTCTACATGTCTGGAAAATCTACAAACTGGATGGGAGACCTTGCTACTTTGCCTATCAATTTCCCTGTTGACGGAAAAGTGACTTGCTCTTTTGACTACGGAACATCAGGAGGTGCCGTTACTTTGAATGCTTCTATCGACTATGGAGATTCAATAGAAACGCTCAACCCTATAGAACTTGGCGAAAGCACTCAAGGATTCTCCACAGCATTCTTTAGTTTTAATTCCTTGCGCCCGGCAATAGTAAGGCTGACGGCAAAACTTGGAGGAGAATGGAACGCTTACGGGTCTGTTTATCTAAAGAACTTCTGCTTTAAAGATGCAGTAAAGGATCTTTCTGCAAACAAGATTCTATCACCTTCGCTTGAGCAAATGGCGGTAAGTGATAATTCTATTCCTGTAAAGGTGAGATACAAAAACATGTCGCCATTCGATATTGTCAATCCAATATTCGGCTATCAAGCTGGAGATGATAAGGTTGAGGAAATCTATGATGGAACAATAAAGGGTGGCGAGACCGTTGAATATGAATTTGCCAAAGGGTTCAAGGCTGATAAAGTTGGTAATATTAACCTGAAGGCATGGTGTAAAGCTGACGGTGACGAAAACAAGGATAACGATGAGATTTCCACTTCTGTAAGCTTCTATGAGCCGTTAAGCTTCCCTTACAACACAACGTTTGACAACGATAACGAGCTATGGTCGGCTATAGATGAGAATAACGATGGCAATGTATGGGCAACCTTGCCACTTTCTGACAACAACATGGTTGCTGCATTCGCAAACAGCCAGGCCACAGCAAAAGATTTGTTCATATCTCCTGCTATTGCCATGCCTGCAGGAAAATCAAGAGTATCATTCTACTATGCAGGAATCATGAAAAGCGGAACAATGACCCTAAAGGTGTATATGAACGATGTGCCTTCTGTTGATGGTGCAGAACTGCTCTTCGACAAGCTGATAACCAATGGCGGATGGCTGAACGGATATCATGCCATTGACATGAAAGAGAAGGGTAACCGCTACTTCATCTTCGCACTTGAAGGCAGCGGAGACCAGATTATAATCGACAACTTTAAAGTTGATGCTTCTGAAGATCTGTGTATACACAAGACAACATTTGACACAAAGAGCGGATACAACAAAAAAACCGCAAAGGTTACTATCTCATACGTTAACCACGGTATCTCTGCACAAAGCAATATCGGTGTGAGATACTATATCAACGACACCAATCATTTTGTTGACGAAACCGTTGCTGATGCTGTAAATCCTGGAGACACTATCTACTACACATTCAAGAAAGAAGCAGATATATCAACTCCTGATTCTACATATCAGCTCGTAGGTCAGATCCTAACAAAAGTGGGTGATGACACTCAAAATGATATGGCTCTCGGAGATGCTGTAGAAAATTATAGGATTGAGGGTATACCTTATTATTATGCTTTCAACGATGCTAAGCGCAACAAACACTGGACATTTGCCAACGGCAGTAACGAACTTAGCAAATGGAACATTGAGAACTTTTATTTTGCTTATGACGGCAACTATGACTTGAAACATACGAACTATGGCACAGGCAAGTCTGACGACTGGGCCTACTCTGAATGTATACACCTACCTGCCGGCAAATATGATGTTTCAATGTTCTATCGCGGACGCACTTACTTTGCCGGTGATGAATATAACCAAAGCTTTGAAGTTAAGATGGGAAAGGAGTGTTCTGCAGATGCAATGAACATTGAAATCGGAAAGTCGGTTGATGAAGATATTTACCAGCCTGCTTACCGCAAGATGAGTAAAGAGATTGAAATAACTGAGGATGGCGACTATTTCATCGGCTTCCATTCAACAGGTATCGGAAACAACGGAGAGACTCATATCGACGGTGTTTCAATAACTCCTGTAACTGAAGGTGTATCTCTGCCATATCAAAGCGATTTTGTAAACGACTCAACAGAATGGTCATGGTATAACTCTAATGCTATCCAGTTTACAAAATGGAATATAGAAGATGGAAAAGCTGTTGTTAATCGCAGCGAGGACAACGCATACAATTATTTTGAGGGACTGCTCGTTTCTCCTAAGTTTGCACTTTCTACAGGTAAGAAGGTCAAAATGGAAATTGAGTACAGCATTGAAAGTGCTACCGATACTTTGGCTCTGCAGCTATTTGGCGGAACAGCGAACAACCCTACATTAATGAAGCCTTTGGCTCTGCTATCTGCAAAGGACAACAAATATACATACGAGTTCACTCCTGCAGAGAATGAGACTGAATATTACTTCGGTTTCCGTTCTAATACAAACTATGACGATCAAGACAACTATTATTATGGTCCGTTCTATAAGATTACTGTTTCTTCAGTAAAAGTTATGTATGACGAGACAAGTGGCATTACCGATGCAACAGACGATGGACTCAACATTTCTTTCAGAAACGGAACATTAACAATAACATCGGCGAATGCTATAAGCGGAGTATCACTATACGACACTACCGGAACATTGCTTGACAGCAATAGCGGTTCAGCCTCAACGGTAACTTTAAGCTACGGACACTATAAAGGTGTTGCCGTTATAAAAATAAAGACCGCTAATGGAATGGTTATAAAAAAGCTTTCACTGTAATGTAAACATAATAAACTTAAAAGAACGGCTACCAACATTTCTGCTGGTAGCCGTTCTTTTTTATATAAAAAAGTTTTTTGCAACTTTATCCCTCATCCCTCACTTTTTTCCTTGTTTTCCCTTTATACATGGGCATTTCAGAGGGTGAGGGATGTAGTGAGAGATGTGAGGAATATGATTAAATCATGTAAACGTCACGGTAAATTCAGTAAACATTAGTACCAACAAACAGCACTGATGGGGCACGACAAAAGCACTGGCAGTGCAAGTATAGTGCACCATCTGCAAAACGGCACTTTACTTTAAACGAAACGACTACGTCATTTCTTATATTAAGTAATGTTAAAAGCAGAACACCATATATTGCTTTTTTTGATAAAACATTCAAAAATAAAAAGAAATGACTACCTTTACGGAAAAATAAAGGTATAATGAACCTTTACAAGTAAAATGCAAAATAATAAAAACATTACAAACAAGTAAAAATCCAACATTATGAAACTAAAAAACTTATTTATTTTTATTGTTTGCATCGTAATGGTTGCTTGTTCAAATAACGACGATGTAACAGATACTGACCATGGTGCATCATGGCTTGCAGACGCACCAAATACAGAGGTCTATGTCGGAGTGGACAATCGCGGCGATCTCCAAAAGGCAACGATGAAGACACGTGCAGTAAATCCACTTGCACCGGTAGTTAATGTGGGGTATTTCAATGTGAAAGTAGACCCGCGTCTTGGCTATGACACCTCTGCATCAAGTTTTTATAGTGTTGTAAAGAATGGAATGATTTACACCGACTGTCCGTTCCTAACAACAGAAAATGCCCCACTGGTGAGCAAGTATCTGTTGAGTACAAACGGTTCTGGCTTGAGGACACTCATTGCTGTGGGGGATACAACAACTACATCAGTATTGCGAGCTCTGAACAAACAAAGAAACAAAAAAATCTCTTCTACGGTTGTTGAAGACAACATCCACGTGATATGGTATTTTGCCAAGTACATAGACAGCGGAAAAGGAAAGGGTTGGCATGTTGATGGTATGTTAACCGACAAGACAGATATAAAGGCAGCATGTGATGCATGCAATGACGAGGGATTTGCACCTATCACTTTTGGCGAGAGCGAAGGCAAAGAACAACTTTCTTACAGCGAACTTATTGCACGCTACAAGACTATTTATAATATCAAACCTATAGACAAGACTCTTGGTGTTGATATCCATCAACAGGAACATAATGACTGGGGAGAGATAAAAACTTCGATTCATCTTAATGAAGCAAAGGATGTAACGATAACTCTTCCGGTCAGCAAGGAATACACCGTAGAAGGTCAGAATATTGGAGAGGTCGTCAAGGAATATGGCAAGCTCTATGAGGTTCAGACCTACAACGAGAATATCGGTTCAGAAGTGAATGTCAAGACGGAGCGGTTAGACAACAAGGTAGTAATCACCATTACAGGTGTTTCAGACGAACTGCTAAAGGCTCTTGAAAGAAGATACAATTCTGGTCTTACGGTTGAGGTTCACACTTTCTACACTCTGAACGACAAGACTGGCAACGACAGCAAACCTTCGGTATGGACAGCATTGAAAAATTCAACAGTAAGCTACGATGGCAATGTAAAGGGGCAGATAACCTCTGCGTTCAACGAAAATGACGTTATAAAAATCAGTAAACAACAATAAAAGTTGCAAGAATACAAACCAAAACAAAAATGGAGATTGCAGAAAATACACTCATTCTGTAATCTCCATTTTGTATTTGGGCATATTTCATGCCAATGTCTTTTAATTTATATCAAAATTCACAATAATGCAACACTAAAAACTGTATCATTCTTTTGCACTGCCAAATTAAAATGCTAACTTTGCCATTGAAAAGAGGAGCGACGGAAAATCCGTCACAGCATAATCAACAAGAGAACAAATTGAACTAATAACAAAAAATACTATGGTAAGTTACAAAGAATTAGGCTTGGTAAACACCAAAGAGATGTTTAAGAGAGCCATCAACGGCGGATATGCCGTTCCAGCATTCAACTTCAACAATATGGAACAGTTGCAGGCTATAATCAAGGCTTCTTCAGAACTGAAGTCTCCGGTTATCCTTCAGGTTTCAAAGGGTGCGCGTAACTATGCTAACCCTACACTTCTGCGCTATATGGCACAGGGTGCTGTTGCTTATGCAAAGGAGTTGGGCTGCAACCATCCTGAAATTGTTCTGCACCTTGACCACGGCGACAGCTTTGAACTTTGCAAAAACTGCGTAGACCTTGGTTTCTCTTCTGTTATGATCGACGGTTCTTCTCTTCCTTATGACGAGAACGTTGCTCTTACAAAGAAGGTTGTAGAGTATGCACACCAGTATGACGTTACTGTTGAGGGTGAGCTTGGCGTATTGGCAGGCGTTGAGGATGAGGTTGCCTCAGAGGTTTCTCACTACACAAAACCTGAGGAAGTTATCGACTTCACCACAAAGACAGGCGTTGACTCTCTTGCTATCTCAATCGGTACAAGCCACGGAGCTTACAAATTCAAACCAGAGCAGTGCACACGCGACCCTAAGACTGGTCGTCTTGTTCCTCCTCCATTGGCATTTGACGTGCTCGATGAAATCATGAAGAAACTTCCTGGATTCCCTATCGTTCTCCATGGATCATCTTCTGTTCCACAGGAGTATGTTGACATTATCAATGCTAACGGTGGCAAGTTGCCAGATGCTGTTGGTATTCCTGAGGAGCAGCTTCGCAAGGCTTCTAAGAGCGCTGTATGCAAGATTAACATCGACTCTGACTCTCGTCTTGCATTCACAGCTGCAGTGCGCAAGACTCTTGCCGAGAAGCCAGCAGAATTCGACCCACGTAAGTACTGTGGTCCTGCTCGCGACTTGATGGAGGAGATGTACAAGCACAAGATTATCGATGTGCTCGGCAGCGACAACAAACTTGCTCAGCTTGACTAATATCGCAAATTAATCAAATAAGAAAAGTAACAGGCGCTCATTACCATCATGGTAATTGAGCGCCTGTCCGTTTATGTATATCTTATAGTATAACTTACTTTATAACATCTGTCTTCACCTTCTCTATGCTTCCGTTGATTGGATTTAGCACAAGACTTGTGGTATATTTCTTGCCAAACATCTCGCCACTGATAGACTCAGTGCGCCCCATCTGCGCTACATACATCTCGTAAGAGCCTAAGGTCTTGCTGTCAGTAAATACCGTGGCACGAATTTTTGCAGGCAGGTTAACATATATTCCAACATTGTCCTTATCTTTCTTCGGGTCAACTAATGTCGGGTCGATAGAAGGCATAGTGTGAAGATCTTCCACCTTTATATAATATGGAGCACCGCCCAAGTCATCATTATCTGTCATTCCAAGATATTTTGAGAAGCGGAACAACAGTTGGCGGTTTACTTCACGCGTAGGAACAAAAGGAACAATCACCTCTGAAGTGTCCTTCACCGTAGTACCAGTGAACATCTGCATAAGAGCATTCTCCTGATTGTCAAGGTTCCTAAGCATTATACGCAACTGTTCGCCATCCTTAGGCATAAAGTCAGCCTGCCCTTTATTGAGTAATCCCTTGTTCTCCCTGATGTCGTAAATCTCCTGCACACACAACTCTGCCATCTTTGATGTGCTTCCTGCACTGAGAATCTCCTCTGTCATATAATCACGAGGATTCAGCGGTACTGATTTCTTTGCTGGAACAAAAGCCTTAGGCTTCTCCATCTTGCGCGGTTCGGCATTTACAGCCACAAGCACTCCGTTCTCATCCTTCTCAAGCGAGCGGATGCTATGTTTGGCATCAGCCTTTGCTGTATAGAACTTTGCTGTGTCTGGCACTGCTGCAGTTGTGAGTTTCAATCCTACGATACGATACGTTTCTGAAGGCTCCAGGCTAACATCGTTTCTCTTCAAGTATCTCGATGCATACATAGCGAAGTCTCCTGGTTTATATGTGGTTTTCTCAACCAACAACGCAAAGCGAAGTGCTGTCTTCGGCAGATAATAAGAAGAGCCCTCTACCGACAATCCGGTGCTCTGTGCGACAGCAACCGACCCTAATGGCAATATTGCAGAAGCAACAGCCAATAATATCTTTTTAGACTTTTTCATTTTAATGTTTTATTCAAAAAACAAATTATATGTCATATATCATTTCATTATCATCCTCTTTCAGTCTTCCAACTGTCTGAAAGCCTTTGGCAGCGAATTTATAATGTCTGTAGCCGTAACGCTCTCCATACCAAGTTCTTCTGCTGCGATATCCCCGGCAAGTCCATGCAGATAAACACCAATGAGACAAGCCTCCTTCTGGTTATATCCACGGGCAAGCAGAGCCGTGATTATTCCTGTAAGCACATCACCGCTCCCGGCTGTAGCCATACCAGCATTTCCAGTAGGATTGAATGCCACCGTGCCGTCAGGCATGCATATAGCAGAATAGTGCCCTTTCAGTATAATATATATACCCATTGAGTGTGCCAACTCCATAGCCTTGCTCAGACGGTCATAGCTATCATTAAAGCGAGATCCCATCATACGTTCAAACTCCAACGGATGTGGTGTGAGGATTGTACCTTGCGGCAACTGTTGCAGCCAAGCACGGTGGAAAGCAAGAATATTCAATCCGTCGGCATCGATAACCACCGGAGCCTGTGTTCTCCTCACCTGTGATATGAATGCTATAGCCGTTGTTTCATCAAGTCCCAATCCCGGACCTATGCCCATAGCATCATAGCTTTCTGATGATATTGCCTCGGAGAATATTCTCTCGTTAGGGTCTGGACTTACTATTGCTTCCGGTACAGAAATCTGCAAGATATCATTGTTGCGTCGCGGAGCATGCACTGTAACCTTTCCCACTCCTGTGCGCAAACAAGCTTTTGCTGCAAGCACCGAAGCACCAGCCATACCGTAGCTGCCGGCAACGAGCAGGGCATTCCCAGCCATGCCTTTATGCCAAAACTGTCCACGTGGTTTCAAAAGATGGCGCACGTCACTCTCTTCCGTCATAGTGAATTCTGCATCAATGAGAGCCAATCCATCAGCACTCAAACGAATGTCAAGTACTTGAAGCTTGCCTATCAACTGTTGGGTCTCGGCAAAGAGGAACGACAACTTCTTTTGTTGCAACGTGAAAGTATAGTCTGCCTGTATGATGTTTGCTTTTGCATTGTATGAATTGTCTTCTGCCATAAGTCCTGACGGCACATCAATGCTTGCTACTTTACATTCAGACTGGTTTATATATTTTACAAGAGAGGCAAAGCCACCGGCAAGCGGTTTGTTCAACCCTGAGCCAAACAAGCCATCAACAACAAGTGTGTTCTTTGTCAGTACAGGTGGATCAAATTCATCCGTAACTTCAATGAAATTCTTTATATTGCTATCTTGTGCCGCTCTGTCTCTGTTTACTGTACAGTCGGCTGAAAGTTTATTGCCGATATTGAAGAGATACACATTCACTGCGTATCCCTGTGCGGCCATCATCCTTGCCACAGCGAGTGCATCACCACCATTGTTTCCCGGTCCGGCAAAGACAACGACCTCCGTATCACTCCCCCACACACTTGTTATGGCACGGGTGAGTGCCTTGGCGGCACGCTCCATCAAATCGATGGATTTTATGGGCTCATGTTCTATTGTATATTTGTCGAGCTCACGTATTTGGGTGCTAGTAAGTATCTTCATATCTGCAAAAATACTAATTAAATTGGATAGTATGCCGTTTAGTTTGAATATTTTTATTACTTTTGTGCGCAAAAAAGATATTTTTATATGGCTACGATTAATATTAAGGACAAAACGTTTGAAACTTTGATTCCCGAAGAGGAAATCATGCGCCGTGTAAAGGCTGTTGCCGACAAGATGAGCAATGACTTGAAAGGCAAAAAGCCATTGTTGCTCGGAGTGCTTAACGGTTCGTTTATTTTTGCTGCCGACTTGATGAGAATGCTCTCTATAGAGAGTGAAATTTCGTTCGTCAAGATGTCATCCTATGAAGGCACCACTTCTACAGGAAAAGTAAAGAAGCTTGTAGGACTGAGCGAAAACATTGAGGGACGCACTGTGGTTATCGTGGAAGACATTGTTGACACAGGACTTACTATGGAACTCATGTTAGAATATCTAAAGGCATTTAAGCCTGCCGAAATTCATATCTGCACATTGCTGCTCAAGCCAGACAACTTGCAGAGAGAATTGGATATAGAATATGTGGCAATGGAAATTCCTAATGACTTCATCGTGGGATATGGTCTTGACTACGATGGGCTGGGACGCAATCTGCGTGACATTTATGTTGTGAAATAATATAAAACTATATAAAGGCTTTGAGCTTTCCGAGGGATCAGAGTGCCCAAAGCTTCAACATTTAAAACAAATCAATAATAAGTAAATGAAAAATATTGTTATTTTCGGTGCGCCAGGTTCAGGCAAAGGCACACAAAGCGACTTGATGATCAAAAAGTATGGTTTGGGACATATCTCTACTGGTGATGTGCTGCGCAACGAAATAAAAAACGAGACAGAGCTTGGCAAGACTGCTAAGTCATTCATTGACAAGGGACAATTGATTCCTGACGACTTGATGGTAAATATTCTTGCCAGCGTTTATGATTCTTTCGGCAAGGAACACAAAGGAGTTATCTTTGATGGTTTCCCACGCACCATTCCACAAGCTGAAGCATTGAAGCAGATGCTCAACGAGCGTGGTCATAAGATTGCCGCAATGATTGAACTTGATGTTCCTGAGGATGAGCTTATGGTGCGCCTCGTAAAACGTGGCAAAGAAAGCGGACGCTCTGACGATAATGAGGAGACTATAAAGAAGCGTCTTGATGTTTATCACAACCAAACAGCTCCGCTGATTGACTGGTATAAGAAAGAGGATATCCATCACCACATAAACGGTCTTGGCGAACTTGACCGAATCTTCGGTGACATCTGTCAGGTTATAGACAACTTGTAATCTTTTTATTATATTCTATAAACAAAGAGGGTGTATCAAAAACGATACACCCTCTTAATATATCAAATTATATATCAGCATTGCATAAGATTGAGGGAAGATGTGAGAAATATGATGCACCTGTCATTATCCAATAAGGTTTATACTACAACTCCCAACAATAGAAACAAATACAAAACAATAAATGCTGCAATGATAATAAAACAAATCCAATTAACAATAGTTATACGTTTCTTCTTGCTTTCATCGCATGTGATTATATCGTGTCTGTAGTGCATAAACGCAAGAACTAAAAGCAAAATGAATCCTAATAGCCAAAGGGTTCTGGAGAAAAGTTCAAACCGACGAAAACAAACTCCGGAAAACAGTAAAAATAACATTGCATATTTCAGTATGCTTCTTGTCTTGTCTGTATTCTTTATCATTGTTTCTTTTTGTAATATCGATACATTTATAACAGTTCCGGCAATTGGAACAGTTTTATGCCATTGCTACCCTTTATCAGAATATAAAATCCTTGCGGTTTATGAGCTGCAATTTCTGCCTTCACCTCGTCTACATTATTAAACTTACGGTATGCGCATTCTGTTTTTCCGAATTCTTCGCCAACGAGCCACACATTACTGATATTGTTGTCCTTCAAAAAGTCAACAACCTTCTGATGTTCCTCATGACTCACTTCGCCAAGTTCCCGCATATCTCCTATGATTGCCATCTTGGGAGATACTTTCATATCGCGAAAATTCTCCAAAGCAGCCTTCATACTTGTAGGATTTGCATTGTATGTATCAACAATAAGCTTGTTGCTTGTCGTTACTTCAAGCTGCGAACGGTTGTTTGTAGGTACATAATTGCACAGTGCCTCACTTACCTTATCCTCGCTCACACCAAAATAAATTCCGATAGCAGCAGCAGCGAGCATGTTGTATACGTTATAACTGCCTATAAGATGAGTCTGCACTTCATGCCATAATCCTTGACGATGATTCCAACGGAATTTCAAGAAAGGTGCACATTCCACGACCTCGCCACATACTTCAAGTGATGTATCATTGACAGTGGTTCCATATTTCACCAACTTCAATCCACTGGCAATACTCTGCAGATATTTATTTTCACTATGGATAAAAACAAATCCACCGTTGTCACGAATAAAATCATATAGCTCTCCTTTTGTTTTTATAACTCCCTCAAAAGAGCCAAATCCCTGAAGGTGAGCACGTCCTACATTTGTGATTATTCCACAATCAGGCTCAACAATGTCTACGAGGGTCTTTATGTCGCCAGGATGGCTGGCTCCCATCTCTACAACAGCAATCTCATGCTCTGGCTTCAGGCGAAGCAATGTTTTTGGCACACCAATATCGTTATTGAAGTTGCCTTGAGTGTAAAGCACATTATACTTTTTTTCCAAAACAGCAGCAACAAGTTCCTTAGTGGTAGTTTTCCCATTTGTTCCAGTTATACCGATAATCTTCGTTCCAAGATGACGCCGATGATAATTGGCAAGTTTTTGTAAGGTATGCAAACAATTGTCTGTAAGTATAAATCGCTTATCTCCTTCTGGAGCATATTCTTTCTCGTCAACAACAGCGTATGCACAGCCTTTCTCTATAGCTTTCTGAGCAAAGGCATTGCCATTAAACGAAGCTCCTTTCAGAGAAAAAAAGATAGAACCTTCGGGACAGTCGCGACTGTCGGTTGTCACTACTGGATGTTTTTCGAAGATACTGTATAGTTCAGAGATTTCCATATTGTGTTTATTTTGTTTTGCTTTTCATTGCGTAAGGAAGCAAATAAACTTCCTTATTGCAAAAGTAGTTAAAAATCATCAGATAGAGAAAGACACGACAAAAAATATATCGCTTTTTAACTTTAGGGGATATTGTAGCTAAACACGACATTTAGGGAGATGCTGTATATTAGCAATATACACTAAAAAGATGGTGCTTAAAAAAGTCACATAACTTTACAAAGCACCATCTTATTCAAATTTACTTTATCATTATACCATTGTATATTCTTCCTGAAGCCGTTCCAAGTTTGCGTGCCGAAAAATAATCCGATGAGTTGCTGAAGGTACAGATGTCACTCACCCGAATATTTTCAACAGCCAGACCACATTGCACAAGTTGCATTCTGTTACATTTTTTCAGATCTATATGCCATTTGTAATCAAAGTCTGTACCTGCCACCTTCATCTGCTTACTTATACCCTCCATATCAAAGTTGGCATTGGCAAATTCCTCATATACCTCATTACCCACCTCAAAAGCTTCGAGAGATATGCCCGGTGCAATAAATGCACACAAATCTGATACAGACGAACCATAGACAAGACGCATCTCAGTAACTGCTTTCATCACGATACGAGATACCGTTCCACGCCATCCAGCATGGACAGCACAAATTGCTTTATGCACAGGGTCGTAAAGCAATACAGGAATACAATCGGCTGTAGATACTCCTATACAAACCTCTTTAACGTTTGTCATAACGGCATCAACACCATCAAGTATCATTTTCTGCACATTGTCTGGCAAGGAGAGAAAATCATGGGCTATATGACGAGACTCTATACCGTGTGTTTGGTGAGGCATAATTATGTTGCTTGCTGGAATGCCCAATTCTTCGGCAAGCAAGCTGCGATTTTTGTTTATAGCCTCAACATCATCTCCACAATATTCGTTAATATTGAATTCGCCAAAATTTCCTACACTATACCCACCATGGCGAGTTGTGCTGAATGCACATATATCAGGTGCAACATCATAGAAAGAGAGTTGAGGAATTATCATTCGTCTTCGTCCTCCATTTCATATTCAAAATCGTCAAGCTCCTCTACATCCTCATCATCAACGAACTCTATCTCATCCTCACCCTCTGAGCGCAACTCTTCAGGCAGAGAATTTAGGTCTTTGTCACGGTGCACAAGCGTATCTTCCGCCATTATCTCAGTCAACTTGTTACTCTCGCTGTTAAGTTCCTTCCACAAAACATCTTTCAATTCAGATATTCCCTGTCCTGTTACTGACGATATAAACACCACAGGAAGGTCTTTGGGAAGTGTTTCCTTCAGCATTTCTATCAATTCTTCATCAAGAAGGTCACACTTTGTCACAGCAAGAACTCTGTGCTTATCGAGCATCTCCGGATTGAAGTTCGTCAACTCTTTTAACAATATCTCGTACTCTCGCTTTATATCATCTGTATCACCAGGCACCATAAACAGCAACAAAGAGTTGCGTTCTATGTGTCGGAGGAAGCGCAGTCCGAGTCCCTTTCCTTCGCTTGCCCCCTCTATAATTCCCGGTATATCTGCCATTACAAAGGATTTACGGTCATGGTATTCTACTATTCCTAACGATGGTTCGAGAGTAGTGAACGGATAGTTGGCAATTTTAGGACGAGCGCTGGATACTGTTGAAAGCAGCGTACTCTTACCGGCATTAGGGAATCCTACAAGACCAACATCAGCAAGAAGTTTCAGCTCCATAATAACTGTTTTTTCTTGCATAGGTTCACCAGGCTGGGCATAACGTGGTGCCTGATTTGTGGCTGTGCGGAACTGATAATTTCCGAGTCCGCCACGACCTCCCTTTAACAACATTACTTCTTGTCCGTCGTGCATCACATCACAGATGAACTTTCCCGTTTCGGCATCATAGACAACTGTTCCACACGGCACATCAACATACACATCCTTTCCATCTGTGCCATGACATTTGTCTCTTCCGCCATTACCACCATGCTCTGCCTTGATATGGCGTTGATATTTCAGATGAAGCAATGTCCAATAGTTATGGTTTCCACGAAGTATTATACTACCGCCTTTTCCGCCATCTCCACCATCTGGTCCACCATTTGGCTGGTATTTAACATGGCGCAAGTGCATAGAGCCTTTTCCGCCCTTTCCTGAGCGGCAATATATTTTTACATAGTCTACAAAATTTGATTCTGGCATAATTGTTATTGTTTGTTATTCGTCATTTTATTTTATCTCTGCGAGTGTCTGCTCCATTCTCTCCACAACAACTGTAGAAAGAACGACCTTACCATCTGGACCAATTAGTGTCATTGACGGTATCCACTGCACACCATAAGTTTTTGAAATTTCAGCTTCACGCATTCTTTTAAGTTCGCTGACATGTAACCATTTCATATTGTTTTTTTCTATGCAGTCAGTCCAACGGTTATGATCTGTATCAAAAGACACTCCGATGAATACAACATTCTTGCCATATTTCTCATACATACTTCTTACAATAGGTATGTCTTTTCTACAATCTGGGCACCATGATGCCCAGAAGTCTAACAATACGTACTTTCCCTTATAGTCGGAAAGTTTCAGAGTCTTTCTGTTTGGCATCTGGAGAGAAAACTCTGGAGCTATCGCACCAACTTTCAGCAGTTTTTTGGCATATAGGGAGTCAAGGTCTTTCCCTTGTTCTGTTGTGTTCTGTGCGTTTGCTGTGAACGTGGCGACAAGGATTATCGCTAATGATAAGATAATTTTCCTAATATTCATATTCTTCACTTTTTATTGTTATTACTATATCTTTTCTATTTATCTGTCTCTTCTTCATTGCGCTCCACTCTAAGCACTTGGTCACAATATTCCACAACAGCCTGACGGTGGGTTATGAATAATATTGTATGACAATGCTCGCCGAGTAGATTTGCAAGCAACGAATGTTCTGTTTCAGGGTCGAGAGCACTTGTTGCTTCATCGAAAATCATTATACTTCCCTTTCTGAGCAATGCACGTGCGATAGCTATCCGCTGTGCCTGTCCCTCACTGAGTCCGCCACCAGCTTCCGAACAACTGGTAGAAAGTCCGTCGGGCAATTCTCTGACAAACCCGGCACATGCTTTATCAAGTGCGGCATACATATCATCATCAGTTGCATTTATATCTCCCATAAGGAGATTATCACGTATGGTACCGCTCAAGAGCGTGTTGCCTTGTGGCACATACACAATATTGCAACGCATCCGTGGAGAGAGCACTCTCTGCTCCTTACTATTATACAGGTATATGCTACCTGTAGTTGGTTTCAGCAAAGAGAGAATTAAACGAACGATTGTCGTCTTTCCAGCTCCCGTTTCTCCAAGTATCGCAGTACAGGAACCTGGTTTGAAATCAAAAGAGAGATGGTTTATGGTATTGCGCTTACCATCATCATAGGCATACGAAACATCAACAAGTCGCACTCCAACTTTATCCACACCTGTGTTCATATAGATAGGTTCACCTTGTTCCTCAAGAGGGTTTTCCTCAAGTTCCATAAGGCGTTCGGCTGCGGTAAATACAGAAACAAAGGCTGGGACAAGTTTTGTAAGATTACGTGCCGGACCTTGTATCTTCGAAACGAGCTGCAGGAAGGCAGTCATTCCACCAAACGTGAGTGTGCCTGCCGACATTCTTAATGCACTCCATAAAAATGCTACAAGATACCCAACGGCAAAGCCAAAGTTTAATATAAAATTGGAAAGGACAGAGAATTTTGTACGCTTCAACACATTGTTACGCAGCTGGCTTTGCATATTCTCCAGACGCCCTACCATTGCTTCGTCTTTTTCAAGTGTTTTTATAAGCATGCGATGCTGGATAGTTTCCTGAAGAACACTCTGCACTTTGCTGTCACTGCTACGCACCTGACGAGTAAGATTTCTCATGTGTCCTACATAAATTTTGCTTGACAGTATGAACACAGGCAACATGAAAACTATTAATACTGCCAGCAAGGGATCCATAGAAAACAGATAGACAAAAGAGCCAAGAAACAATGCCAAAACGGACAGCGTGTTAGGAATTGTCTCTGTAAGGAAATTCACTACATTATTTACATCAAACTCCAAGCGGTTAAGCACATCACCACTATGACGTTTTTCCTTGCCATGCCACTCTGAACGAAGTATACGGTCGAGCATCTGCTGCTGCATGCGATTCTGTGCTCTAATGCCAAGAATGTTCCGTACCCACACACTTGATACATTTATGGCAAAGCTACTGACAATAAGCAGTCCCATCAACGACACAGCCCAATATATGGATCCGGCAACAGCATGAGAGGCTACATCTATAGCATGTTTCACAGCCCATACAGAAGCAAGACTGACAGCAACATCAAGCAATCCCAACGTAGCATTGATGCATGCCTGAAGCCTGTTGCCATGCCACGCCCGCCACAACCAACGCACAATGTCGGATGCAGAATACTGACTTTCCGGTATTTTCAGCAGTGTTCTTAATTTCATTTCTTTTTCTTTTACTCCATAATCTGCCTAAGCCCTTGTATCGGCACCCCACATCATCTTTTTGCGGAGAATAGAGAAATATGTCATACCATGTGGCTTCACAATATATGCATCATAAGGTGCACGACGAATTGTAAGCACTTGACTTTCATCGCATTTTGCCGATCTGCCGTCAACAGCAATAAGGAAATTATGGCTACGGCTTTCCACCTCAAGAGTTATCTCCACATTATCAGGCAATACTATCGGGCGCACGTTCAGACTATGAGGAGCTACTGGAGTAAGACACAGAGTTCCTGTATGTGGAGCTATAATAGGACCACCGTTCGACAAGGAATAAGCCGTAGAACCAGTAGGGGTGCTCACGATAAGTCCATCAGCATGATAAGTAACGATATATTCGCCATTTATACTGGTGCGAATGGTTATCATCGAAGCATTGTCACGCTTCAATATTGCAATATCGTTGAGGGCACACGACTGTATATCAATTCCACCATTTCCGGTAGTTTCAACTTGGACCATAGCAAGTGTATCAACTTTATACTCACCATTGTATATACTTGCAAGCACTGTCTCAAAATCATCTATCACAACACCTGCAAGGAAACCGAGCCGCCCCATATTAACCCCTATTATCGGTATACACTTGCTTCCCACACTATAGGCAGAACGGAGCAATGTGCCGTCGCCACCCATCGAAATCACAAAATCAGCATCTATATCCTCACTATTGAATGAACTAAAACCAGCAAGATTCAGTCCGCGAGTTTTTGACAAGAAATCATAATAAGACGTTTCAATGCTTACTTCTGCATTACGACGGCGCAAGGAAGACAGCAATTGCTGGACACCAACCGACTTGTCGGCTTGATAAATATTGCCAAATACTGCAAATTTTAGTTTCAGCGATGACATATTTCTAAAGTTTTTAATCTTTCTGAATAGTATTTATTCTGCCTTTGCAAATGTTTTAGTAACTTTGCGCTGATGAATATGTTTGCAAATATACGGCTTTTTAAACAAAATCCTCACGTTTAAACGTGAATTTTAAGCTTTGCAGGCATGATGTTATAAACAAATAAATCAGACATGACAAAATTAAGTGTAAACATCAACAAGGTAGCCACTCTGCGCAACGCCCGGGGAGGCAATAATCCTGACGTGGAAAAAGTGGCGCAAGACTGTCAGCTCTTCGGAGCACAAGGCATTACCGTGCATCCTCGACCTGACGAACGACATATACGCTATCAGGATGTCAGAGAAATAAAGCCTCTCATAACAACAGAACTGAACATTGAGGGAAATCCTATTGAGAAATACATCAATCTCGTGCTTGAAGTAAAGCCTACACAGGTGACACTTGTTCCTGACGGAGACGCACAGCTTACGAGCAACCACGGATGGGACACTATTGAAAACAAAACTTTCCTTACGGATGTTGTGGGAAGATTCAAAGAATCAGGAATACGAACAAGCATCTTTGTAGACCCTGTGGCTAAAATGGTTGCAGGTGCAAAGGAATGTGGAGCCGATAGAGTTGAATTATACACCGAACCATATGCCTCTAATTACGAAAGAGATAGAGAAGAGGCAATAAAACCGTTTGTTGATGCTGCTGTGGCAGCACGCGAATTAAAACTCGGACTAAATGCCGGTCATGACTTGAGTTTGGTAAACTTGGCTTATTACCATAAAATGATTCCATGGACTGACGAAGTAAGTATTGGACATGCACTAATTTGCGATGCCCTCTATATAGGACTAAAAAATACTATCGAAGCATATTTGAAGTGCTTGGAATAAACTGACACTACAATAAATAGCTCAATGCCTATGGCAAGAGAATACAAATTGAAGCGCGACACAATGGATAAGGACGAAAGAACTGTCCCGCCAGACGTGTTTCGCAGATATATAAAAACAGAAAAGCGTTCGTATAACAAAATTATTAAACAACAAAAGATTATGGCAAAGGTTTATATGTTTCTTGCTAACGGATCGGAGGAGATAGAGTCTCTGATTCCTGTTGATATTTTCCGTCGAGGCGGAGTTGAGGTAAAGACCGTAAGCACTACAAAGTCTGAATATGTGGAATTATCACATGGCGTTACAATAAAAGCCGATTTAAAATTTGAGGATGCAGACTTTAGTGACGCCAACTTGCTGATGTTGCCTGGAGGTCTGCCAGGTGCAACAAACCTGAACGAACATGAAGGAGTCAGAAAGGCTTTGCTTGAACAATATAACAATGGGAAATTAGTGGCTGCAATATGTGCTGCGCCGTTGGTGTTTGGAAGTTTAGGAATAGTTAAAGGTAAACGTGCAACATGCTATCCGGGATTTGAGAAATATCTTGACGGAGCCGAATACACTCATGAGCTATATACAGTTGATGGAAATGTAGTGACAGGTGAAGGACCTGCCGCCACTCTCCCGTATGCATACAAGCTACTTGCTATGTTGACAAGTGAGGAAACAGCACATGCCGTAGCCGAAGGTATGATGTATCTCCACTTGATGGAAAAATAACAAATATGGAGAATTACGTTATAATCGTCGCCGGAGGAAAGGGACTGAGAATGGGAACAGATATCCCAAAGCAGTTCCTTCCCATCGGCGGATTGCCTGTTCTCATGCACACAATAAAGACATTTAAAAATTATGACAACAACATGAATGTCATTCTTGTGCTGCCGGAACATCAACAAGAATATTGGAGAGAACTGTGCAAGAAGTACTCTTTCGATGAGAATATCGAAATTGTCAATGGAGGAGAAACAAGATTCCATTCTGTAAAAAACGGACTGGCACTTATCCCTGACGAAACAAAAGGAGTTGTTGGTGTACACGATGGTGTCAGACCTTTCGTTTCAGAAGAGACAATACACCGCACATACCAGAAAGCAAGAAAGACGGGTGCTGCTGTTCCTGTTATTCCTGTCGTTGACACACTTAGACATCTTTTCAAACAGGAGAAGCCGAATGACACGCACGAAACGGACAAAGAAACGTTACAAGAGACTGATGAAAAGATTCACTCTGAAACAGTACAAAGAGATGAATACCGTATTGTGCAAACTCCCCAGGCTTTTGATATACAGCTACTGAAAGAGGCTTATAAACAAGAATACTGCAAAGATTTCACTGATGACGCTTCGGTCGTAGAACATTATGGTCACGAGGTAGCACTCGTGGAAGGAAACAACGAAAACATAAAAATAACCAAACCTTTTGACCTCGCTATCGCCAAGGTTATAATAAATAATGACTGACGTCTTAAACCAAGACATACAATTTCTGCCAGGAGTTGGACCAAAGAAAAAGGAATTGCTGCAGAAAGAGTTAGGTATATCAACTATATCTGACCTGTTGGAGTATTATCCCTACAAATACGTAGACAGAAGCAAGATATACCATATTGACGAGCTTAAAAGCGACATGCCATTCGTACAAATTAAAGGAAGAATTCTCAGTTTCGAGGAGTTTTCCAACGGTCCACGGAAAAAACGTCTTGTGGCTCACTTCTATGATGGTACAGGAGTGGCAGACATCATCTGGTTCTCTGGTATAAAATATGCCACAGAGCAATACAAGGAAGGAATAGAATATATCGTTTTCGGGAAGCCTACTGTATTTGGAGGCAGATTCCAATTCGCACATCCAGACATTGACAAAGCAGCAGACTTGCAACTTTCGGAGATGGGCATGCAGCCATACTACAGCACAACTGAGAAGATGAAGAAAATAGGACTTACATCACGCTCTGTAGAGAAAATAACAAAAAGCATGCTCGAAAAGATGAAACAGCCTATAGCTGAAACGTTGCCACCATTTATAGCAAACAGACTAAGGCTTGTGTCGAGAGACACAGCAATGAGAAATGTCCATTATCCGAAAAATGCCGAAGACTTGCGCAATGCACGCTTCAGATTAAAATTTGAAGAACTTTTCTATGTACAGCTAAATATCCTCCGATATGCATCCGACCAGAAAAGGAAATACAGGGGATATGTATTCCAGCATATAGGAGAAATCTTCAACGGATTTTATAATAACCACTTACCTTTCCCTCTGACCAACGCTCAGAAAAGGGTTATAAGGGAAATAAGAAAAGATTTAGGTTCAGGAAAGCAGATGAACAGACTGCTACAAGGGGATGTGGGAAGTGGAAAGACGCTTGTTGCACTTATGACTATGCTTATAGCTCTTGACAATGGCTATCAAGCTTGTATCATGGCTCCAACCGAAATATTGGCAGAGCAACATCTTGCCACCATAAAAGAATTTCTTGGGGATATGGACATCAGAGTTGAAATGCTGACAGGCATCGTAAAAGGCAAAAAGCGCAAGACTGTGCTGGAAGGACTTATAGACGGAAGTGTGAACATCCTGGTCGGCACACATGCCGTAATTGAAGATACTGTGCAATTCTGCAGACTCGGACTCGTGGTTGTTGACGAGCAACACCGTTTTGGAGTGGCACAACGAGCAAAGCTATGGAGCAAAAGCAAAAATCCGCCACATGTGCTCGTCATGACTGCAACCCCTATACCAAGAACACTGGCGATGACTATCTACGGTGATTTGGATGTTAGCGTGATTGATGAGCTGCCACCAGGACGCAAACCTATAATGACTATACATAAATTCAACACACAAACCACAAGTCTTTATAACGGTATAAGGCAGCAGATAAAAGAAGGAAGACAAGTATATATTGTTTTTCCGCTTATCAAGGAAAGCGAGAAACTTGACATACAAAACCTTGAAGAGGGCTTTGAGACCCTTAAAGAAGTTTTTCCGGAATTCAAGCTCAGCAAGGTGCACGGAAAGATGAAACCTGCAGAGAAAGAGGAGGAAATGCAAAAATTCGTCAAGGGCGAGACACAAATTCTTGTCGCGACCACCGTTATCGAAGTTGGGGTTAATGTGCCTAATGCATCCGTTATGGTTATTCTCAATGCCGAAAGATTTGGACTGTCGCAACTGCACCAGTTAAGAGGAAGAGTAGGACGCGGAGCAAACCAGTCGTTTTGTGTTCTCGTAACAAAGCCTCAACTTGCAAACGAGACCCGAAAGAGAATCAATATCATGTGCGACACAAACGATGGATTCCAAATTGCAGAAGCCGATCTAAAGTTACGTGGACCTGGCGATTTGGAAGGCACACAGCAAAGCGGAATGGCTTTTGACCTGAAAATTGCCGATATAGCTCGAGACGGACAAATCGTGCAACTGGCAAGAGAGGAGGCACAAAAGATTATGGACAATGATCCAAACTGCGAAAAAGCAGAAAACAATATGCTTTGGCAACGTCTTGCCGCACTGAGAAAGACAAATATAAACTGGTCGGCAATATCCTAAAATGCACAATTTTTATTATCCTGATAATAAGAATTGTGCTAATTATTAGTATGTTACAAAACATGCCAATGTGTTAAACCCACACTAAAAACTGTTAAGTCAGATACAAGTTTCATTTATTTTTACTATCTTTGCATCGTATTTGTAATCATCATGACGAATATTCTCTTGATTATCCATCATAATGATTAGCCTTAATCACACATAATGCAACGCATGCTACTTTGCAGCATTGCTATTATAATTAAAATTTTATTATGCACTTAAAAAAGACTATAAAGACATTAGCAATAACAGCAATCATGGCATTGGCGACAATTCCGGCAACAGCACAGGATTTATTGGCTCGTCAGGCTCCAGTAGACAAGAAAATGAAAGCGGTAGACACGTTGGCTCTAAGAAACATTATACAAAGAGAACAAAGCGAGGCTCCATCTGCACAACTATACAAGGACTGGAACAACAGATATGCTCACCGTGCATCAGAATTGCCAGATTCTTTTAATATAAATCTGAGACACTTCTGTATGCCGACAACAAGCAGAATTATCACTTCTAACTTCGGCAGTCGCTGGGGGCGCATGCACAAAGGATTGGATATAAAGGTATATATCGGTGATACTATACGTGCTGCATTTGACGGCAAAGTGAGAATCGTTAGATATGAAGCTAACGGATATGGAAACTATGTTGTCATTAGACACAATAACGGACTTGAGACCATATATGGACACATGTCTAAGCAACTTGTTGACGAAAACACTGCTGTCAGAGCTGGAGACCCAATAGGTTTAGGAGGAAATACCGGACGAAGTACTGGTTCGCATTTGCATTTTGAAACACGCCTTTGTGGAGTTGCATTGAACCCAGCATTGCTCTTTGACTTCAAGAATCAAGATGTTACAGCCGACAATTATTTGTTCCGTAAAGAATCTTATAATAGAGAATCGCTTGCTGCAAACCGCACATATGGCAAGACTGATATGACCGCAGCTGAGAATAACGATACTAACATAGGCGACAATATTGAGGGAGGAAACGTACGCTATCATAAAGTTGCGAAGGGAGAAACTCTTTCAAGCATTGCACGCAAGAGAGGAACAACAATAGACAATATATGCAAGCTTAACCACATAACCAAGAGCATGCGTGTTAAGCCAGGACAGATATTAAGATACTCTTAAGCAATAGCCATAGCCTTGAATAAAGGCTAAAAAAGGCTGCAAGGATAATTCTTGCAGCCTTTATTCTTTATTACACTTGCTTTTATTTCAAAGCCTTGTCAACACACTTCACGCATTCTGCCTTTGCGGCAGCTTTCACATTTGCCTTTGTTGTTTTCTCTGCACTCTTCATATTAGCTTTTGCAGTTTTCTTGGCAACTTTCAAATTTGCCTTTGCTGCTTTCTTTGTAGACTTCAGTTCAGACTTTGCTGACTTCAAGTCTGCCTTTACAGCTTTCTTGGCTTGTTTGCAGCATGATTTGGTTTGAGCAGTTGCCGCAGTTGCTGCATCAACAGCACTTTTGCAGTCCTTCTTTGTCTTGTCGCATTGAGCTTTCAATGTAGTAACTTTCTGAACTGTAGTTTGTGCATTTACATTTGCCGAGAAACAAAAAGCTGCCATGATAACAGCTGAAACGATAGTCTTTTTCATCTTCGTATCCCTTTCTTATTACTTGTTATACAATATACCTTCCTACTCTAAGCAGAAGTAACTCCATAAACGTTACCTTGCCAATAACATTTGCAAATTTATTTCTTTGCTGTATTACAGAAAAGAGATTTAGGTTATTTATTCATAATTGAATATTAAAATACCTGATATTTAGTACACATCAAACTATTTATCAAGCAAATATAAATATCCGTATATCATCACTTAATCACTGTTCGCAACGCAAACCACACATGGTTGAATGAAGTTCTGAAGAATCCGTAATATTTTGCCATTATACGGAAACGCTCCTTCAACGATGCCTTATGGTTGCGTGTTGTTGTTCCTTCTTTAAGATAATTAGCAAGAACAATATGACTGTCAACAAGCGGCAAGCGTTTTTTCTCTGCATCTTTCATAATTCTTATACACCAGTCAAAATCTGAAGAGAATCTGTATGAAAGATCAAAAGGATTGTTCTTTGCAATGTCTGCACGAGCATAAAAAGCCTGATGACAAACCAGCATGCCACTTCTAAAGGATTTCCAAGTCAAATTCTCAGGTGCAGAAAGTCGTCTGTGAGAAATAAAATTTCCGTCAGCGTCCACGATATCAGTCTCTCCATACAATACCGCCGGCAGGCGTTTCTTACCATCATCCTCCGTTATATAACTATCAACACAGGTATTATGAACGAGCTCAGCTATTGTATCGGCAGAATGTAGTGTATCTCCTGCATTAAGGAAGCACACATAATCCCCTGTTGCCATAGCCAACCCCTTGTTCATAGCATCATAGATACCATTGTCTGGCTCAACCAGCAAACGAACCTCATGCCCCAAGTCAGAAGCAAACGAACGCTCCATATAATCTTTTGCCAAAGAAACGGTAGAGTCTGTAGATGCACCATCTATAACAATATGCTCAATCGCCGGATATTTCTGACAGAACACGCTATCCAATGTCGGCTGCAATACGTTCTGAGCATTGTATGTTACTGTAATAAGAGTTATTTTAATCATAATTTATAGCGTTTAAATGCCATTGCCTGATTATAGGCTTCAATATATTTCATAGCCACTGCATATTGAGAATAGCACGAGTTAACTTTCTTTATTGCCTCTCGGCTGAGAGAGGCATGGTCGGCACACATCACCCAATACATGCCATTTGATAAATCCTCAACGCTTTTGTATTCTGCCACATACCCGTTTTTCTGATGATCTATCATCTCCGGTATTCCACCTGTGTTGAAACCTACGCAAGGAACCCCACATGCCATTGCCTCCATTATCGTATTCGGAAGATTGTCCTCAAGTGAAGGCAACACAAACATATCTACTGAATTGTATATGCTTGCTATTTTCTTTGCGTCATCTACATATCCCAATGGATAAGCAGGCAAAGAAAGTTTATTCGCCAATTCTTCTGAATGACCTCCAAGTATTGCCACAGCTGTATTATCTTTAATTTCAGGATGCGCTTCGGTCATCTTGTTTAATGCTGCGATAAAATAATCCATACCCTTGCGCTTGTCTGTTACTCTTTGCGAAACAAAAAGTATAAGACGCTTGTCACCAGGCAAGTTTGCATAAATACGAGCCTGCTCCCGGTCTTCCTTTCCAAACACCCTTGTATCTATGGGATTCGGAATATCCATTACTTTTTGTCCCACAAGCAAACCGCTTTTCTTGGCTTTATTGGCAAGCCACTTGCTGCATGCCACAAACAATATACTATACCGTTCCAGCATTTGTTTCTTTTTTTTCCATACAGAAGCTGAAAGATCAGACTTGGAACCTCCTCCTGGCAATAGCGGACAATTACCGCATTGCTTTTCATAATTATGGCAACTACGTGCATAATGGCAAATTGATGACGCAGGCCAGAAGTCATGCATAGTCCATACAACAGGTTTATTGCTTTCAAGGATTTTCCGTATACCTTTTAGAGAGAGCATACCTTGATTTATCCAATTCAGATGGATAACATCTGCTTCTTGAAACTCACGAGTCTTGGTTATATCTGTTCCTGCATTTGCTATATCTATTTGGAATAGATTATCTTTTTTGAAATGAAGCTTACAATAGATAACGAAACGTTCCCACAGGAAATTCCATCTCAAGCGCCATGACTGTTTTAGTTCTGCAACAGTAATATCATCAGTCTGCTTGTCTCTCACAAGCATTTTCGCCTTAATGCCATTATTGTTGAGAGCTTCCATCAGGCGGTTTGCTGCAACTGCTGCTCCTCCTGTTATCTCGCTTGTGTTTACAATCAATACTCTCATCTTATTATTTCCTTTATTACACTCTATGGATTCAGACAAATGCAAAATTAATGTTTTTCATTTAATGATGCAAATGTATGGAAAGAAAACTCCTGGCAGTGCAGTATGCTTGTACCAACGGTGCAATACCGTTGCAACATCTGTGCATTATAGCCTTAACAGTGTTTTGCTGCGCCCTAAAACGATCAGATGATACAGATTACCATATTATCCCTCACATCCCTAACATCATCCCTCATTACATTAAGATATTGACTATAAAGGGAATAGACTATAAGAAGTGAGGGATGAGGGATAATTGGCGAAAAAACAAAAGCTCCCAGCAGCGGTTTGTATTAAACCTTGCCGGGAGCTTTATAATTTGTAAGTATTTCTATAGAATAGAAAAATTACTTAACGAACAACTTTTGCAGATGTGCCATCGCTAAACTTAACGATGTTGATACCCTTCTGCATAGAGTTAACCTGTGCGCCATCTACTGTGTAAACACCTACGATAGACTTAACTTGATTAAGCTCTGTTGATTTGATAGCTGTATTGTCTGGTGTAAACATAATCTGGTGCATGCACAAGTTCTTGTTACCACCAGCAATAAGAGCATACTGACGACCAGCCTCTACTTTACCCTCAACGTAAGCAGGAGCATTCTTTACAGTTCCGTTTTCACCATCGTTACGGAAATTATTCACTGCAATCATGCCACCAAAGTTGTCGTTCTCTTTCTCTTCCTCTGTAGCAAGTTTATAGATACCGATCTCACGGCTGTTGTCACCTGCATAAGCACCGAACTTCAAAACGCCATTCTTTTTTGGAGTAACTGCAACGATACCTTGGTTGTTAGCCTTTGCATCAGCAATATCCTGAATTGTAACGTCCTCTGCCCAGTTACTCTGACCAAGAGTAGAACCAGAATTTACATAACCTGTATAGCCAGGGAATTCCTCTTTAATCTGTGAAATCTTGCCACCTGATGTATAAACTGGAGTCTTATCAACAGCAGCAGTAATTGTAAGTTCATCATTCTCATACATTACAGTTCCTGCAGGAAGAGCTGCACCCATACTCCATGCATCTGTCACCCACTGAGCATCAAACTGAGCTGCAATTTCGTCTTGAGTCATTGTTACTGCATAAGTATTGTCTGCGACTTTACTTAAAATCTGAGGTGTCTGAGCATTCATTGCTACTACGCCCATAAAGAGGGCTGCCGAAAGTAAAATTTTCTTCATAATTTAATAGTTTTTAAATTGTAAATATGTTTTTAATTACAGCACAAACCAAAAAGGATGCACTATTTTGTTTTATCATTTTGAAGACGGAGTGTTGTCATTATTGTAATCACAACACTCCACCTTTTAACATTAAATTAATTATTTTGTATATGGGTTGTACCCTGGGTTCTGACCGAATTCTGTTGCATTCTCAAGCTTCTCCAAATATGTATTTGGTATTGGGCGAAGAGCATGATATTCCTGCATGCAATCATCCTTTATCATACTTGGGTTACGTCCCTTGATTATAGAAGCAAAATTACCCTTAGGAGCATACACACGCTTCATATCAAACCAGCGCAGCCACTCACCACAAAGCTCACGAGCACGCTCGTCCATAATCCAGTCAATTGTCATCTGAGAAGCATTTACCTGAGCCTCGCTCAAGCTATGTCCAGCTTTAACGACACGTGCTGTACGAATCTCGCTGTTAATCATTTCTGCAGCCTTATCAGGCTGTCCAAGACCAATGTAGCACTCAGCAGCAATCAGTGGAACCTCAGCATAACGCATAATTGGCACATCAGCAAAGCTTGGCTTCTGGTTTGCTTCCTTATTGACAAGCAGAATTGTACCATTTGGATCACCATCCCAGATACGATACTTTCTGAAGCGTGGGAACGAAGCTGCAATATACTGAGATGTTTTTGCATCATAGTTTGCATCGTTTGTTCTATAGTTACGCAAAGGAGCACCACCATAAGAGTTTACATTATCTGTATCATACAGTTTGTCAATGTCAACAACGGCATAGTTACGTGATGTTTCGTCTGAGATATGCTTACGAGTGAAGTAAAGCAATGTATCAGCTTTTAGAGACTTCTTGCCAACCAGTTCTGGTTCATTATACTTGTTAGCCTCAGCTTCCTTCCATGCGTAATTATACTTAGACGGATTCATAAATGCCTCCTGGAAGTCTGCATCGTAGCGAGCATCCCAATCCTGCCATAAGTTCATGAAATAGTATGTAGGCATAAGCAATGTAGACTCTGCCGGATAGTCAAATGATGTACCAGTATTTGTTATACCTGCATTTCCTATTAATTTTGGAGAGAAATAAGAATGAATACGATTAGGCTTAGAATCAGCATTCAAAGAAGTGTTTTCTGAGAATGAGGCAACCCACAAATATTCTGTATTTGTCTTATTGTTCTTAGCCTGCCAAATTTCATCATAAGTATCATACAGTTTGACACCATACTTGCTCTTGTTGTTAATCAATTCAAGAGAAGCATTAAGAGCCTCCTGATAGAACTTCTTCTGAGCCTCTGAACCAGCATCCTCATAAGAGGCACGAGTCAAAAGCACACGAGCCAACAAAGCCTGAGCTGCTTTTTTTGTTGAACGACCCACCTCTCCATTCAGTGGCGTAACAGGCAATTCCTCTGCAGCTTTCTGTGCATCAGGAATGATAACCTCATCATAGATTTTTTTGCGGTCAGTACGCTGTGCTGTAAACACAGCATCTTGAGTCTCCTGCAAGCGAAGTTCAATATCTCCGAAGAACTCAACCAACCACCAATAGCAGTAAGAACGCATAAAGCGAGCCTCACCGTCATAATCTGTCTTCAAGTTATCAGCTAAGCCGACACAATTGTCAAGACGGTTTATAACAGAGTTACAAGTATTGATGTTATCATAAACGCGATTCCAAACATTTGCAATTTGTCCACGATCGCCTTGAAGGTCTACACAACGAGTAAGTTGTTTTCCATACTCATAGTTATTTCCTATATTCTGCCATATATCAGCAGAGCCTTCCATATAAAGAGCAGGATCCTCACGTCCATAGAATTTCCAACGGAAGTTATAATAAATCTGATTTACGAGATTTCCCATACCCTGAGGGGTTGCGAACACCTCGTCAGCACCCTCGCCAGATGGATTATACTCATCCAAGTCACAAGAGGTAAAACCAAGAGTTGTACCTCCGAGCAGTGCTGCAATAATATATTTGTTAAATTTCTTCATTTTGATTTCTATTATAAAATATGATTAGAAGTTAACGTTCAAGCCAACAGTAACACTACGCTGGTTGCCTTCTGGATCGAAATGCTTCTGCCAATCGTTCTTAACGAAATACAGAGGGTCGTTTATTGTTGCATAGATACGAACGTTATTGATTCCCATAGCTTTTACAGCCTTGCGTGGCAATGTGTAGCCAAGTGAGATTCTCTTCAGTTTGATAAACGAGTTGTCACAGTAAGAAAGGCTCTGATAGCCAACATAGTCAAAGAGTTTGCGACCCTTATACAATGCAGGAAGTGAACCACCTTCGTTTGTGCCCTCAACCCAATAGTCGAAGTTGCTGTAGATACCACCTGTCGAAGGATCATAGTTAGCTACACGGCTCTCGCCCCACTGTCCCCAGCGAGCATAGAAGTAAATTGAAAGATCCCAATTCTTGTAGCGGAAATCATTGTTGAATCCTGCGAACCAATCTGGCGACTTAGAACCTACATACTCAACATCGTTAGTCTGGTCTATTACATGATCGCCATTCAAGTCAGCCACTTTGATATCACCAGCCTGGAAACGCTGCTTCTTCTCAGCATCCTTATAGTAAGCGGTTTCGTCTGTCCAAGAGTTAACCTCGTCAGTTGTATATATTCCGAGATACTTAAATGTCTTGTAAGAAGATATTGGATGACCAACCATATAAGTGTCTGTCTCCTTGCTTGAACCCCACTGCAATTCGTTTGCACCGCCATAAAGTTTTGTTACCTTCTCTCTATTTGCAGAGAATGTAAGTGTAGAATTCCAATTGAAGTCTTTCGTAACAATATTGCGACTATTGATAGTAAGTTCAGCACCTGTATTTCTCAAAGAACCGACATTTGTCATTGTTGCATACTTACCATCCATACCGTTAGATGTTGGCAAAGTGCGGCTCAGCAGCAAGTCAGTTGTCTTCTGATAATACCAGTCGAATGTAACATTCAAACGGCTATTCAAGAGAACAGCATCAAAACCGAGATCGAATGTTGTAGACATCTCCCACTTTGTTCGTTTATTTGCTATTCTATAGTTCTTGGTCGATTCATCTAAGACACCAAGCAAATAGCGGTTTGCTGCTATATCCTGGAATCCAAAGCTCCAGTTGGCAAAAGTAACACCACTCTGTGTGCTATAAGGATTGACATTTGAGTTTCCTGCTACACCATAGGTAGCACGCAACTTCAAGTCGTCAAGCCAAGACTTGGTTTGTTTCATCCAAGGTTCATCCGAAACGCGCCATGCAAACGCTGCAGATGGGAACCACTCCCATTTGTGACCTGGTGCAAGTTTTGAGCAACCGTCGCGACGAACGGAACCAGTAAAGAGGTAACGTCCTTTCCAGTCATACTGCAAACGTGCTGCATAAGAGAAGTTTTGAGCCTGTGTATACGAACTTGCATGCTGCAATGCATTCTCTCCATTGTCGTTACTTGCAAGATTCCACCACAAGTTGCCTGCCAATGTCTGTCCATTAGATGTTGCATTTAAATCATCCTTCATTGTCTTGCTCCATGTTGTAAGTGCTGTCAATGCAAGATGATGATCCTCTGGAAGTATATTCTTGAAGTTATAAGTAACGATATTATTCCACTCAACGTATGTGCTTGAAGCTTTATCCATGTAAGATGTGCTTCTTCTCTTTCCGTTCTCAATAAATGCAGAGTGGTTCTCAGCCTGGAAAGTGCCCTTTGAAGAGTTTGAAAGATCTGTGCTCAACTGCGAACGGAATGTAAGTCCATCAATTGGATGAATATCCAAATAGCCGTTTGCAATTACATTCGTGGCATAGCTCTCTGCCTTGTATCTCGCTCCATCCTCGTTATCTATCATTGGATTGACATAATCATCAGCAGCCAAAGGATAAGTAACGTATTTGTCGCCAATTACATATTCACCAGTTGTTTCATCAACATATCCGTAAGGAGAGCCAAGTTCAAGTCCTGTATTCTTTGCCTTCTCGTATGGAGAAGAACCTGAACGTGTATGAGTAAGCTGAATGCTAACACCTGCACTAATCCACTTCAAGAAATTATGGTCGATATTTGCGCGCAATGTATACTTGTCAGCACCGCTGTTTCCTTTCCACTTGTTTCCATCATTTGCGTAACCGACAGAGAAGCGAGCTGCAGTTTTCTCATTTCCACCCGAAAGAGTTACTGTATGCTTTGTGCTCCATGTAGTTTTTCTCTGCATCAAATCCTCGTAGTTTGTCCATGCTCCAGCCTTGAATGCAGCATAAGCTTCGTTTGAAGAGAAAAGCGAAACATCATCAGCCTCGCTGTTCCAAAGACCTGCATTCTGTGCAGCAATCTTACGAGTATTGTAATAATCGCTTGGAGAACGGTAGTCAGCACGATCCGGACGGAAAGCTGCTGTTACATATCCGTCATAAGAAACAGACATTTTACCAGCCTCAGGTTTCTTTGTAGTAATGATAATTACACCGTTTGCACCTTGAGAACCATAGATAGCTGTAGAAGAAGCATCTTTCAACACATCGATGCTCTCAATATCATTAGGGTTAAGATCGCTCATGCTACCACCCTGTACACCATCAATAACGACAAGAGGACTGTTTCCGGCACTAATAGAACGATTACCACGGATACGAAGCTCGCCATCATTAATGTCAAGACCTGAAATACGTCCCTGCATTGCAGATGCAACACTTGATGTAGGTGTCTGTACGATAACATCCGACTTTACTGATGCTACAGAACCGGTGAGGTCACGTTTCTTTACAGTACCGAAACCGATAACTACGACATCATCAAGCTCATTTGCCTCTGGAACCATCTTTATATTCAATGGTGTTCCTGGAGTAGCCGTCACTTTCTGTGTTTTGTATCCTATATAAGATATCTCAAGTGTAACTTTTCCAGAGATGTTGGAAACTGTGAAGTTACCATCCAAATCTGTAATTGTTCCGTTCTTGGTATTTCCAAGCGGCAACACAGTAACACCAATCATTGGTTCGCCTGTCTCATCAACAATTTTACCCTTAATGGCACCACTCTGCAAAACAGACTGTGGCGAAGGGGCAACGCTGCCGTTTTCTGCCGCATTAGCTGCAGCAGGACATAACATTGCTGAGGACAAAGCAAGCGCGATGGACATTTTTTTCAAGTTTGAACTTGAATTATACATCTTTCTTGTCTTCATATAAAAATAGATTTTGTAAATTATAATATTTCCCTGTTTTAGTACAAACGTTTTTAGCTGCCAATAAAGATACATTACACTAATGCACCCTCTCACCTTATTGTTGTCACCATTATTGTGACATCATTATGTGCGTAAATATTGTAGTTTGACATTTGCATTTAATACCAACTGCTACAATGCTTCAGAACGACAAAAGACTTAGAATTTGTCTTTAAATATAAATATGAATATACATATTATATAATAGTTGCAATTTTCTCTATCTAAATATCTTTCAAAAAAACAATACTCTTCTCGGCAATCATTAAATTCTTTGCAATACCTTCAGATTATAAATCCTAAGAGCTGTAGTCTGTTTGCAAAGATAAGGCATTTTTGTCATACGATTGTTATAAAATACCAAAAAACTTATCTTTTAAAGAGTTAAAAGCGTAAAAATGACAAAACAATCTTACTTTTAACACTTTCTGTAGCTTATTTGACACACATCAAGCAATACGCGAGAAATAATAATAAACAAAATAAAGAAATCAAAAATCGAAGCCCGAAACTTGTCAGGCTTCGATTCATATCAGAAGTTTTTATATTTAATTCAACTTGACATTCACATTATCTTGCTTGATATTCTTGCAGTATTTGAACTCAGCCGGTTTCTTTGATGTAATGTCAATATTCTTTAGTTGTATGTTCGTGATAGGCATCTCTGGCAGTCCGTTGAAGAACATTGCACGATTTGCATTACGGCATACCACATCCTCAATATAAATATTGCGGAAGCATGGTGTGGTTTCGCTCACTGGCTCCGGTTTCACCTCCGTTGCCTGGTTTTTGCCTGCAGCCTGTGCTTCTGCTGCCGACATTCCTCCATAATATAGATTGAATATTACAGCTTCTGTAGGAATATCAAACATAGAGATATTCTTTATCCATATATTCTCCACAACTCCGCCTCTGCCACGCTTACTTTTGAAACGCAGACCGACATCCGTACCGAGGAACTGGCAGTTGCTAACGCTTATATTCTTCACACCGCCACTCATTTCCGAGCCAACTACAAATCCGCCATGCCCCTTGAACACAGTACAACCGTCAACAATAACATTTTCACAAGGACGGTTGCGCTTTCTTCCATCTTCATCTTTACCACTCTTTATGCAAATACCATCGTCACCCACATCAAAACGTGAGTTTACGATAAGGGCATTCTTGCAAGACTCCAAATCAAGTCCGTCGCCATTCTGTGCAAAACTTGGGTTGCGCACCTCAACATTCTCAATCAGCACATTTTCGCACATCAGCGGATGTACATTCCATGCTGGCGAATTTTGGAATATTACGCCATTGAGCCAAACATTCTTGCTGTTCACGATATTTACCATTACAGGGCGCAAGAACACCTTGATGCTGTCCCATTGTGCATCTGTAAGATTTCCCGTAGGCACATTCATGTCTGCCATCTTATATCCCTTCAGTGCCCCCTCTGTAGGAATCCAAAAGCCATCACGGATATATGCGCCACCTTTCGATGTTGCCTCTTTCCAATAGCTGGCTGTCACTTTCTCCCTCTTCAATGGGCGCCAGTACTGTCCGTTTCCATCGATTACGCCTTTGCCGGTTATCGCCACATTCTTCAAGTCACAGCCTGAGATTGGCGACTGGCAACGACGTGTGTCAAGTCCCTCAAAGACCGACTTCACTATAGGATACAGGTCGGGGTCGGGAGAGAAAAGAATTATGGCTCCCTTCTCAAGATGAAGATTGATGTTGCTCTTCAGTTCTATCGGACCGGTATACCATACACCTTGCGGAACCACTACTTTACCTCCACCTTTTTTTGCAGTCTGGTCGATAGCCTTTTTAAACGCCTCCGTACACAGAGTCGTACCGTCACCTTTTGCCCCAAAGTCTTTTATACTCACTTCCCTGTTTGGGAATGCTGGACGTGTCACCTTGGTCATCTTGAACGGAAGTCCTTTGTAAAGATTGTCGTAAGGGTAATCCTGGGCTGTCACGGTATTAAACGTTAAGCCAATTAGCATTGCTGCTAAAAATAGAAGTTTCTTCATAAATGTGTTATTCTTTATTTGTTTGTTTGTCTGATAGCAATTTAAGCTGTGCAAATATAATAAAAAAAATCCACATTCCAGCTCTCCTCAATGAGTATTTATCCGAATATGGATGATAATGCGAAATAATCAGACGATTATCTTCTTGTATCTATAAAAAATAATCTCTACCTTTGTAATCAAAACAACTATTTATGCCTATGAATGAACAAGCGCCACAGCAGTGGAACAAATTCTACCTAAAGGATGTGTCGTTCAAGAATCTGATGACACACCGCATATTTAATGTGCTTATTATAGCAAACCCCTACGATGCCTTTATGCTTGAGGATGACGGGCGTGTTGACGAGAAAATATTTAATGAGTATACCGAATTGGGACTGCGCTACCCGCCTACATTTACTCAAGTGAGTACAATGATGGAAGCATCCGAAGTGCTGTCCACGACAAGTATCGACCTTGTTATCTGCATGCCGGGAAATGCCGACAACGATGCTTTTACCGTGGCAAGAGCCGTGAAGCTTGAGTTTCCAGACATCCCTTGCGTTGTGCTTACACCATTCTCCCACGGAATAACGCGGCGCATGGAGAATGAAGACCTGTCTATCTTTGAATATGTATTTTGCTGGTTAGGAAACACTAACCTCATTCTTTCCATAATAAAACTCATCGAAGACAAGATGAATCTTGAGCATGATATTGACGAAGCTGGCGTACAGATGATTTTGCTCGTAGAAGACAGTATCAGGTTCTATTCTTCCATCCTGCCCAATCTTTACAACTATATTCTTGCCCAAAGCCAAAGGTTTGCCACTGAAGCCCTGAACCCTCACTCTGCCACTCTGAGAATGAGAGGAAGACCAAAGGTGGTACTGGCAAGAACATACGAAGAAGCAATGGATTATTACTTGCGTTTCCCCGACAACACTCTTGGAGTTATCAGTGACTGCCGTTTTCCTAAAAATGGAGAAAAAGATTCAGAGGCTGGTCTTAAACTACTGCGCAAGATTAGAGCGAACGACCCTTTTTTACCACTAATTTTGGAGAGTAGTGAGTCGGAGAACCGTGAAAAAGTAGACATTCCTGGTGTGAGATTCATCGACAAGAACTCAAAAAAGATGAATATCGACCTGCGCAACCTGATGGCAGACCACATGGGATTTGGAGACTTTGTATTCCGCGACCCGAAAACACACGAGGAAATTAGGCGTATACATAATTTGAAAGAGCTGCAAGACAATATCTTCAGTATTCCGAATGACTCTATGCTCTACCATATATCCCGTAACCACATGAGCCGTTGGTTGTGTGCAAGAGCAATATTCCCTGTATCCGAGTTCTTGAAAACCGTAACTCTTGAAAAGTTGAAAGACGTTGACGCCCACCGACAGATAATATTCGACGCCATTGTGCAATATAGACACATGAAGAATGTGGGCACGGTTGCCGTGTTCAAGCGCGACCAGTTTGATGCTTACAGCCACTTTGCAAGAATAGGCGATGGCTCGCTCGGTGGAAAAGGGCGTGGACTGGCGTTTCTTGACCACATAATCAAATCGCATCCTGAGTTCAACGATTTTGATGGAGTTAAAGTATCTATCCCGAAGACTGTCGTTCTGTGTACCGATGTGTTCGACCAGTTTATGGACAACAACAACCTTTATCAGATAGCACTAAGCGATGCTCCCGATGAGAAAATACTTGACGCTTTTCTAAAAGCTCAGCTTCCCGACCAGTTCATTGACGATTTCATGACTTTCTTCGATGCAACGCAACACCCAATAGCAATACGCTCCAGCAGTTTGCTTGAAGACTCTCATTATCAACCTTTCGCCGGGATATACTCCACTTACATGATTCCGTATCTGGAAGACAAGCAGGAAATGCTGCGCATGCTCGCTGCAGCAATAAAAAGCGTTTATGCATCTGTCTACTATAAAGACTCAAAGGCTTACATGACAGCTACGAGCAATGTCATCGACCAGGAGAAGATGGCTGTGATACTGCAAGAGGTTGTAGGAAAGCAATATGGCGACAGGTTCTATCCAAACTTTAGCGGTGTGTTGCGCTCGATAAACTACTACCCTATCGGATACGAGAAATCTGAAGAGGGAATAGCAAGCCTTGCTCTCGGACTCGGAAAATATATCGTTGACGGTGGACAGACCTTACGTGTGAGTCCATATCATCCCGACCAGGTGTTGCAAACCAGCGAGATGGAAATTGCACTTAGACAAACACAAACGCGCTTCTATGCTCTCGACATGAAACATGTGGGCGAAGATTTTAAGGTTGACGACGGTTTCAACATACTTAATCTTAAAGTGAAGGATGCAGATGCTGACGGTGCACTCACATATATAGCTTCAACCTACGATCCTTATGACCAAGTAATCAGAGAGGGCATATATGATGGAGGCAGAAAGATTATCAGTTTTTGTGGAGTTCTACGGCAAGGAGTATTCCCACTGCCAGAATTGCTGCGCTTATCTATGAAACATGGGGCAGAGAGCATGAAACGACCTGTGGAAATAGAATTTGCATGCACTATGAACAATGACCGCACAGGCGAGTTTTACCTTCTGCAAATCCGTCCGATAGTTGACAGCAAGCAGATGCTCGATGAAGACCTCGCCGCCATTCCCGACGAGGAATGCTTGCTTCGCTCCGACAATTCTCTTGGACATGGAGTAAACAATGACGTGACGGATGTGGTATACGTAAAAGCCGACGACAACTTCACTGCGATTAACAATCCTGCCATTGCCGAGGAGATAGAACGCATAAACCGCCACTTTCTGGACGAAGGCAAGGGATATGTGCTTGTTGGTCCCGGCAGATGGGGTTCGAGCGACCCATGGC